>NZ_JBRIQR010000001.1:0-371795 GCF_052983755.1 Enterobacter sp. CFEC122
TTAGCGCCACCGGGCTTAACTTTTAGCGCTTCAGGTCAGACTTAAAATCACGCTGCTCGTAGCCGGTATACAGCTGACGAGGACGGGCGATCTTCATGCCTTCGCTGTGCATTTCGTTCCAGTGCGCAATCCAGCCTACGGTACGGGCCATGGCGAAGATCACGGTGAACATGGAAGACGGAATGCCCATCGCTTTCAGAATAATGCCAGAGTAGAAATCGACGTTCGGGTAGAGTTTCTTCTCGATGAAGTACGGGTCGTTCAGCGCGATGTGTTCCAGCTCCATCGCCACTTCCAGCAGGTCATCTTTGGTACCCAGCTCTTTCAGCACTTCGTGGCAGGTTTCACGCATCACGGTGGCGCGCGGGTCATAGTTTTTGTAAACACGGTGACCGAAGCCCATCAGGCGGAAGGAGTCATTCTTGTCTTTCGCGCGACGCACGAACTCAGGAATGTGCTCAACGGTGCTGATCTCTTCCAGCATCTTCAGCGCCGCTTCGTTGGCGCCGCCGTGCGCCGGTCCCCACAGGGAGGCGATGCCCGCAGCGATACAGGCGAACGGGTTCGCGCCTGAAGAGCCTGCGGTACGAACGGTTGAGGTCGAGGCGTTCTGTTCGTGGTCAGCATGGAGGATCAGAATACGGTCCATCGCGCGTTCCAGAACCGGGTTCACTTCGTACTCTTCGCACGGCGTGGAGAACATCATGCGCAGGAAGTTGCCCGCGTAGGAGAGGTCGTTACGCGGATACACAAACGGCTGGCCGATGGAGTATTTGTAACACATCGCCGCCATGGTCGGCATTTTGGACAGCAGACGGTAAGCAGCGATTTCACGGTGACGCGGGTTATTCACGTCAAGGGAGTCGTGGTAGAACGCTGCCAGCGCACCGGTAATCCCGCACATCACCGCCATTGGGTGAGAGTCACGACGGAACGCATGGAACAGACGGGTAATCTGCTCATGGATCATGGTGTGACGGGTCACGGTGGTTTTAAATTCATCGAACTGGGCCTGCGTCGGTTTTTCGCCGTTCAGCAGGATGTAGCACACTTCCAGATAGTTGGATTCGGTGGCTAACTGATCGATAGGGAAGCCGCGATGGAGCAGGATACCTTCGTCACCGTCGATAAAGGTGATTTTGGATTCGCAAGATGCGGTAGAGGTAAATCCAGGGTCAAAGGTGAATACCCCTTTGGAACCCAGCGTACGGATATCAATAACATCCTGACCGAGCGTGCCTTTTAGCACATCCAGTTCAATAGCAGTGTCACCATTTAGGGTGAGCGTTGCCTTTGTATCAGCCATTTACGGTCTCCTTAGCGCCTTATGCTTAAGACTGCGCTTTACCGGATTTGCTTTCAGCTGTTAATCACCGTTACCAGATTGTTATTTGGCTTACCGCTCAGCTCACGAGGACAAACCAGGGTACAGAGCTATGGCGCCTTGCAGGTAAACGAATGAAATATCAGTGAAACAACAGCAAATCAGCGTTTTTGCAGTCCGAATTATTCAAACCTGTATATCACTAATAACTGTCCTGATAACTTCGGTCAATACCATCACACTGTTACATAACTATTTGTCAGGTGAAAGAGAGACCTCATAACTTTTGCGCATTATATGCCTTTTCTGATGACGTTTGTAACAATATTGTTTAACATTTGTCAAATCAGATGATTAAAAATTAAAAAGATGTTGTTATCGTGACCCTGATCACTGTTCCAGAGAAAACCCGACAAACTGTATGTAGGTTAATTGTAATGATTTTGTGAACGGCCTATACTGCCGCCAGGTCTCCGGAACACCCTGCAATCCCGAGCCACCCAGCGTTGTAATGTGTCGTTTAAGCATCTGGAAGCACTGTTTTGCATGACGCGCAGTTATAGAAAAGGAACGCTGTCTGACCCGCATCGCAGTCCGGAGGAAGGAAACAATAAGAACAGCATGTGGGCGTTATTCATGATAAGAAATGTGAAAAAACAAAGACCTGTCAATCTGGATCTGAAAACGATCCGGTTCCCCGTAACAGCAATAGCGTCCATTCTGCACCGTGTTTCTGGTGTGATTACGTTTGTGGCGGTCGGTATTCTGCTGTGGTTACTGGGCACCAGCCTCTCTTCTCCTGAAGGATTCCTCCAGGCCTCTGCCATCATGAACAGCTTCTTCGTGAAATTCATCATGTGGGGCATTCTGACCGCGCTGGCGTACCACGTTGTGGTGGGTGTTCGCCATATGCTGATGGACTTTGGCTACCTGGAAGAGACTTTCGAAGCCGGGAAGCGCTCCGCTAACATTTCATTTGTGATTACAGTCGTGCTTTCACTTCTCGCAGGAGTTCTCGTATGGTAAGCAACGCCTCCGCATTAGGACGCAACGGCGTACATGACTTCATTCTGGTCCGTGCTACCGCCATCGTTCTCACCCTCTACATCATCTATATGATCGGTTTCTTCGCGACCAGCGGCACGCTGACGTGGGAAATCTGGAGTGGGTTCTTCGGATCCGCCTTCACCAAAGTGTTCACCCTGCTGGCCCTTTTCTCCATCCTTATTCATGCCTGGATTGGCATGTGGCAGGTGTTGACCGATTACGTTAAACCGCTGGCGATTCGCCTTCCACTGCAGCTGGCCATTGTGGTTGCACTGGTGGTTTACGTTATTTATGGATTCGTTGTGGTGTGGGGTGTGTAATGAAACTGCCAGTCAGAGAATTTGATGCTGTTGTGATTGGTGCCGGTGGCGCAGGTATGCGTGCCGCACTGCAAATTTCCCAGAGTGGCCAGAGCTGTGCGCTGCTCTCTAAAGTCTTCCCAACCCGTTCCCATACTGTGTCTGCGCAGGGCGGTATTACCGTTGCGCTGGGTAACTCCCATGAAGATAACTGGGAATGGCACATGTATGACACGGTAAAAGGTTCCGATTACATCGGTGACCAGGATGCCATCGAATATATGTGTAAAACCGGCCCGGAAGCGATTCTGGAGCTGGACCACATGGGGCTGCCGTTCTCCCGTCTGGAAAATGGCACCATCTATCAGCGTCCGTTTGGCGGCCAGTCGAAAAACTTCGGCGGCGAGCAGGCGGCACGCACCGCGGCGGCGGCTGACCGTACCGGTCACGCGCTGCTGCACACCCTGTATCAGCAGAACCTGAAAAACCACACCACCATCTTCTCCGAATGGTATGCGCTGGATCTGGTGAAAAACGCCGATGGCGCCATCGTTGGCTGTACCGCGCTGTGTATCGAAACCGGTGAAGTGGTTTACTTCAAAGCCCGCGCTACCGTGCTGGCGACCGGCGGTGCAGGCCGTATTTACCAGTCCACCACCAACGCCCACATCAACACCGGTGACGGTGTCGGTATGGCTATCCGCGCGGGCGTGCCGGTGCAGGATATGGAGATGTGGCAGTTCCACCCAACCGGTATCGCCGGTGCGGGCGTTCTGGTGACGGAAGGCTGCCGTGGTGAAGGTGGCTACCTGCTGAACAAACACGGCGAGCGCTTCATGGAGCGTTATGCCCCGAATGCGAAAGACCTTGCGGGTCGTGACGTGGTGGCGCGTTCCATCATGATCGAAATCCGTGAAGGCCGCGGCTGTGACGGCCCTTGGGGTCCACACGCCAAGCTGAAACTCGACCACCTGGGTAAAGAAGTGCTGGAATCCCGTCTGCCGGGCATCCTGGAACTGTCCCGCACCTTCGCGCACGTCGATCCGGTGAAAGAGCCGATTCCGGTTATCCCAACCTGCCACTACATGATGGGCGGTATTCCGACCAAAGTGACCGGTCAGGCGCTGACCGTGAACGAGCAGGGCGAAGACGTGGTTATTCCTGGCCTGTTCGCGGTGGGCGAAATTGCCTGCGTATCCGTACACGGCGCAAACCGTCTGGGCGGCAACTCGCTGCTGGACCTGGTGGTGTTTGGTCGCGCAGTGGGTCTGCATCTGCAGGAATCCATTGCCGAGCAGGGCGCGCTGCGTGACGCGACCGACGACGAAATTGATGCCTCTCTTGAGCGCCTCAACCGCTGGAACGGCAACCGTAACGGCGAAGATCCGGTGGAAATCCGTAAAGCGCTGCAGGAATGCATGCAGCACAACTTCTCGGTATTCCGTGAAGGCGACGCGATGGCCAAAGGTCTTGAGCAGCTGAAAGCGATCCGCGAGCGTCTGAAAAATGCCCGTCTGGACGACACCTCCAGCGAGTTCAACACCCAGCGCGTTGAGTGCCTGGAGCTGGATAACCTGATGGAAACCGCGTTCGCGACCGCGATGTCGGCAAACTTCCGTACCGAAAGCCGTGGCGCGCATAGCCGCTTCGACTTCCCGGAACGTGATGACGAAAACTGGCTGTGCCATTCCCTGTATCTGCCAGAGTCGGAAACCATGACGCGTCGTAGCGTCAACATGGAACCGAAACTGCGTCCGGCGTTCCCGCCGAAGATTCGTACTTACTAATGCGGAGACAGGATAATGAAACTCGAATTCTCAGTTTATCGTTATAACCCGGATGTAGACGACGCTCCGCGCATGCAGGACTACACCCTGGAAGCGGAAGAAGGTCGCGACATGATGCTGCTGGATGCCTTAATCCAGCTGAAAGAAAAAGATCCAACCCTGTCGTTCCGTCGCTCCTGCCGTGAAGGGGTGTGTGGTTCTGACGGTGTGAACATGAACGGCAAAAATGGCCTGGCCTGCATCACGCCAATTTCAGCGTTGCAGCGTCCTGGTCAGAAAATTGTTATCCGTCCTCTGCCAGGCCTGCCGGTCGTGCGTGATTTGGTGGTAGACATGGGGCAATTCTATGCACAATATGAGAAGATTAAGCCTTACTTATTGAATAATGGGCAAAATCCACCGGCTCGTGAGCACTTACAGTCTCCTGAGCAGCGTGAAAAACTCGATGGTCTATACGAGTGTATTCTCTGCGCATGCTGTTCTACGTCCTGCCCGTCGTTCTGGTGGAACCCGGACAAGTTTATCGGCCCGGCCGGTCTGCTGGCTGCCTATCGCTTCCTGATCGATAGCCGCGACACCGAAACCGACAGCCGTCTGGAAGGACTGAGTGACGCTTTCAGCGTATTCCGCTGCCATAGCATTATGAACTGCGTCAGTGTGTGTCCGAAGGGGCTGAACCCGACGCGCGCCATCGGCCATATTAAGTCGATGCTGCTGCAGCGCAGTGCGTAAGTAACGTTGCCGGATGGCGCTGCGCTTATCCGGCCTACGAAACTGTAGGCCCGGCAAGCGTAGCGCCACCGGGCAAAATGCAGAAACCTTTAAAAACTGCCCTGTACTACCCTGAAGTCCAGACAGTTTCTAAAGGTTCCTTCGCGGGCCAAATGAAAAGAGCTCGCAGGTGAACCCCGGCACGTACACGTGGTGTGCGTGGTAGTTTCTACGGCGAAAGTAAGCATAAAAATGCTTAAGGGATCACGATGCAGAACGGCGCAATGAAAGCCTGGCTGGACTCTTCTTATCTCTCTGGTGCCAACCAGAGCTGGATAGAACAGCTCTATGAAGACTTCTTAACCGATCCTGACTCAGTGGACGCAAACTGGCGTTCCATGTTCCAGCAGTTGCCTGGTACAGGGGTCAAACCGGATCAATTCCATTCCAAAACACGTGATTATTTCCGTCGTCTGGCGAAGGATGCCTCACGTTACTCTTCTGCGATTTCCGACCCTGACACCAATGCGAAGCAGGTTAAAGTCCTGCAGCTTATCAACGCTTATCGCTTCCGTGGTCACCAGCATGCGAATCTCGATCCGCTGGGACTGTGGAAACAAGACCGTGTGGCCGATCTCGATCCGGCGTATCACGATCTGACCGAGGCCGATTTCCAGGAAAGCTTTAACGTAGGTTCCTTTGCCATCGGCAAAGACACGATGAAGCTGGGCGATCTGATTGATGCGCTCAAGCAAACCTACTGCGGCTCCATCGGCGCGGAATACATGCACATTACCTCTACCGAAGAGAAGCGCTGGATCCAGCAGCGCATCGAATCCGTAGCGGGCCACGCGACCTTCTCGGCTGATGAGAAAAAACGCTTCCTCAGCGAACTGACCGCAGCGGAAGGCCTTGAGCGCTATCTGGGCGCGAAGTTCCCGGGCGCAAAACGCTTCTCGCTGGAAGGCGGTGACGCCCTGGTGCCGATGCTGAAAGAGCTGATTCGTCACGCAGGCAAGAGCGGCACCCGTGAAGTGGTGCTGGGCATGGCACACCGTGGTCGTCTGAACGTACTGGTCAACGTGCTGGGTAAAAAACCGCAGGACCTGTTCGACGAATTCGCAGGCAAACATAAAGAACACCTCGGCACCGGCGACGTGAAGTACCACATGGGCTTCTCGTCAGATATCGAAACCGAAGGCGGTCTGGTTCACCTGGCGCTGGCGTTTAACCCGTCACACCTCGAGATCGTCAGCCCGGTGGTTATCGGTTCCGTGCGCGCGCGTCTGGATCGTCTGGACGAGCCGAGCAGCAACAAAGTTCTGCCAATCACCATCCACGGTGATGCGGCGGTGACAGGGCAGGGCGTGGTGCAGGAAACCCTGAACATGTCCAAAGCGCGTGGTTATGAAGTGGGCGGTACCGTTCGCATCGTGATCAACAACCAGGTGGGCTTCACCACCTCTAACCCGCTTGACGCACGTTCTACCCCGTACTGCACCGACATCGGTAAGATGGTTCAGGCGCCGATCTTCCACGTTAACGCGGATGACCCGGAAGCCGTGGCTTTCGTTACCCGTCTGGCGCTGGACTTCCGTAACACCTTCAAACGCGATGTGTTCATTGACCTCTTCTGCTACCGCCGTCACGGCCACAACGAAGCGGATGAGCCAAGTGCAACCCAGCCGCTGATGTATCAGAAAATCAAAAAACACCCGACGCCGCGCAAAATCTATGCTGACAAGCTGGAAAGCGACAAAGTGGCGACGCTGGAAGATGCGACCGAAATGGTCAACCTCTACCGCGACGCGCTGGACGCGGGTGAATGCGTAGTGAAAGAGCTGCGCCCGATGAACATGCACTCCTTTACCTGGTCGCCGTACCTCAACCACGAGTGGGATGAGAGCTATCCGAACAAGGTGGAGATGAAGCGCCTGCAGGAGCTGGCTAAACGCATCAGCACCGTGCCGGACGCTATCGAGATGCAGTCTCGCGTGGCGAAAATTTATGCTGACCGTCAGGCCATGGCGGCAGGCGAGAAGCTGTTCGACTGGGGCGGCGCGGAAACGCTGGCTTACGCGACGCTGGTTGACGAAGGCATTCCTGTTCGTCTGTCCGGTGAAGATGCGGGCCGTGGCACCTTCTTCCACCGTCACGCGGTGGTTCACAACCAGTCTAACGGTTCAACCTACACCCCGCTGCAGCACGTGCACAACGGTCAGGGCCAGTTCAAGGTCTGGGACTCCGTGCTGTCTGAAGAAGCGGTACTGGCTTTCGAATACGGTTACGCCACGGCAGAACCGCGCACCCTGACCATCTGGGAAGCGCAGTTCGGCGACTTCGCCAACGGTGCGCAGGTGGTTATCGACCAGTTCATCTCCTCCGGCGAACAGAAATGGGGCCGTATGTGTGGCCTGGTGATGCTGCTGCCGCACGGCTATGAAGGCCAGGGTCCGGAGCACTCCTCCGCGCGTCTGGAACGTTATCTGCAGCTCTGCGCCGAGCAGAACATGCAGGTTTGCGTGCCGTCGACCCCGGCGCAGGTTTACCACATGCTGCGTCGTCAGGCGCTGCGCGGTATGCGTCGTCCGCTGGTGGTCATGTCGCCGAAATCCCTGCTGCGTCACCCGCTGGCGGTGTCCAGCCTGGAAGAGCTGGCGAACGGTACCTTCCTGCCAGCCATCGGTGAAATTGACGAGCTGGATCCACAGGCCGTGAAGCGTGTGGTGATGTGTTCTGGTAAGGTTTATTACGACCTGCTGGAACAGCGCCGTAAGAACGATCAGAAAGATGTCGCCATCGTGCGTATCGAACAGCTTTATCCGTTCCCGCACCAGGCGGTGCAGGAAGCGCTGAAACCGTACGCTCACGTTCATGATTTTGTCTGGTGCCAGGAAGAGCCGCTCAACCAGGGCGCATGGTACTGCAGCCAGCATCATTTCCGTGAAGTGATTCCATTTGGGTCAGCCCTGCGCTATGCAGGTCGCCCGGCCTCCGCCTCTCCGGCGGTAGGGTATATGTCCGTTCACCAGAAGCAGCAACAAGATCTGGTCAATGACGCGCTGAACGTCGATTAATTAAAGGATACATAATGAGTAGCGTAGATATTCTTGTTCCCGACCTGCCTGAATCTGTAGCAGATGCGACCGTCGCTACCTGGCACAAAAAACCAGGCGATGCCGTTAAGCGCGATGAAGTGCTGGTAGAAATCGAAACTGACAAAGTGGTACTGGAAGTACCGGCTTCGGCGGATGGCGTTCTGGACGCGGTGCTGGAAGACGAAGGCACCACCGTCACCTCTCGTCAGATCCTGGGTCGCCTGCGTGAAGGCAACAGCGCGGGCAAAGAGTCCAGCGCGAAGTCTGAAGAGAAAGCCTCTACGCCGGCTCAGCGCCAGCAGGCTTCTCTGGAAGAACAGACCAACGACGCGCTCAGCCCGGCGATCCGTCGCCTGCTGGCGGAACACAGCCTTGACCCGGCAGCCATCAAAGGTACCGGTGTGGGCGGTCGTCTGACCCGCGAAGACATCGACAAGCATCTGGCGAAAGCGCCTGCTCAGGCCGAAGCGAAAGCCCCTGCGGCAGCACCGGCAGCACAGCCTGCTCTGGGTGCCCGCAGCGAAAAACGCGTGCCAATGACCCGCCTGCGCAAGCGCGTGGCCGAGCGTCTGCTGGAAGCGAAAAACTCTACCGCGATGCTGACTACCTTCAACGAAGTGAACATGAAGCCAATCATGGACCTGCGCAAGCAGTACGGTGACGCGTTCGAAAAACGTCACGGTATCCGTCTGGGCTTTATGTCCTTCTACGTGAAGGCGGTGGTTGAAGCGCTGAAACGCTACCCGGAAGTGAACGCGTCCATTGATGGCGATGACGTGGTTTACCACAACTACTTCGACGTCAGCATGGCGGTTTCTACCCCACGTGGCCTGGTGACCCCGGTTCTGCGTGATGTGGATACCCTGGGTATGGCCGACATCGAGAAAAACATTAAAGAGCTGGCGGTGAAAGGCCGCGACGGCAAGCTGACCGTAGACGACCTGACCGGCGGTAACTTCACCATTACCAACGGCGGCGTCTTCGGATCGCTGATGTCTACCCCGATCATTAACCCGCCGCAGAGCGCGATCCTGGGTATGCATGCCATCAAAGATCGTCCTATGGCGGTAGACGGTAAAGTTGAGATCCTGCCGATGATGTACCTGGCGCTCTCTTACGACCACCGCCTGATCGACGGCCGCGAGTCCGTGGGCTTCCTGGTAGCCATTAAAGAGCTGCTCGAAGATCCAACGCGTCTGCTGCTGGACGTCTAGTCACGATTTAGCATCACCTGCCCCGTAGGCCGGCACACGCTGCGCCGGTCTACAGGTTTGAAGATAACGATTACCCTGAAGGATGGATAGAACACATGAACTTACATGAATATCAGGCCAAACAGCTGTTTGCCCGGTATGGCTTACCGGCTCCGGTGGGTTATGCCTGTACTACCCCGCGTGAAGCAGAAGAAGCCGCATCTAAAATCGGTTCCGGCCCGTGGGTAGTTAAGTGTCAGGTTCACGCTGGTGGCCGTGGTAAAGCGGGCGGTGTGAAGGTTGTTAAGAGCAAAGAAGAGATTCGTGCGTTTGCTGAACATTGGCTCGGCAAGCGTCTGGTAACGTACCAGACAGATGCGAACGGCCAGCCGGTTAACCAGATCCTGGTTGAAGCTGCAACCGACATCGCGAAAGAGCTGTACCTGGGCGCGGTGGTTGACCGTAGCTCCCGTCGCGTGGTGTTCATGGCATCTACCGAAGGCGGCGTGGAAATCGAAAAAGTGGCGGAAGAGACCCCGCACCTGATCCACAAAGTGGCTATCGATCCGCTGGCAGGCCCAATGCCTTACCAGGGTCGCGAGCTGGCGTTCAAACTGGGTCTGGAAGGCAAGCTGGTTCAGCAGTTCACCAAGATCTTCATGGGTCTGGCGACCATTTTCCTGGAGCGCGATCTGGCGCTGATCGAGATCAACCCGCTGGTGATCACGACCCAGGGCGATCTGATCTGCCTCGACGGCAAGCTGGGCGCTGACGGCAACGCGCTGTTCCGCCAGCCGGATCTGCGCGAAATGCGCGACCAGTCTCAGGAAGACCCGCGTGAAGCGCAGGCGGCACAGTGGGAGCTGAACTACGTGGCGCTGGACGGTAACATCGGCTGCATGGTTAACGGTGCGGGCCTGGCGATGGGCACCATGGACATCGTTAAGCTGCACGGCGGCGAGCCAGCGAACTTCCTCGACGTGGGCGGTGGCGCAACCAAAGAGCGCGTAACCGAAGCGTTCAAAATCATTCTCTCCGACGACAACGTGAAGGCCGTTCTGGTTAACATCTTCGGCGGCATCGTCCGTTGCGACCTGATCGCCGACGGTATCATCGGTGCGGTAGAAGAAGTGGGTGTTAACGTTCCGGTGGTTGTGCGTCTGGAAGGTAACAACGCTGAACTCGGCGCGAAAAAACTGGCTGACAGCGGCCTGAATATTATTGCAGCGAAAAGTCTGACGGATGCAGCTCAGCAGGTTGTTGCCGCAGTGGAGGGGAAATAATGTCAGTTTTAATTAATAAAGATACCAAGGTTATCTGCCAGGGCTTCACCGGTAGCCAGGGGACTTTCCACTCCGAACAGGCGATTGCCTACGGCACGCAGATGGTTGGCGGCGTAACGCCAGGTAAAGGCGGCACCACCCACCTGGGCCTGCCGGTGTTCAACACCGTGCGTGAAGCCGTAGAAGCGACGGGCGCAACCGCGACCGTGATCTACGTTCCGGCGCCGTTCTGCAAAGACTCCATTCTGGAAGCGATCGACGCAGGCATCAAACTGATCATCACCATCACCGAAGGTATCCCGACGCTGGATATGCTGACCGTGAAGGTGAAGCTGGATGAAGCTGGCGTGCGTATGATCGGCCCGAACTGCCCAGGCGTGATCACCCCGGGCGAATGCAAAATCGGCATCATGCCGGGCCACATTCACAAGCCGGGTAAAGTGGGCATCGTGTCCCGTTCCGGTACCCTGACCTATGAAGCGGTTAAGCAGACCACCGACTACGGTTTCGGCCAGTCCACCTGCGTGGGCATCGGCGGTGACCCAATCCCGGGTTCTAACTTCATCGACATCCTGAAGCTGTTCCAGGAAGATCCACAGACCGAAGCGATCGTGATGATCGGTGAGATCGGTGGTAGCGCGGAAGAAGAAGCGGCTGCTTACATCAAAGAACACGTGACCAAGCCAGTTGTGGGTTACATCGCGGGTGTGACTGCGCCGAAAGGCAAGCGTATGGGTCACGCAGGCGCGATCATCGCCGGTGGTAAAGGTACGGCTGATGAGAAATTCGCAGCGCTGGAAGCCGCAGGCGTGAAGACCGTTCGCAGCCTGGCGGATATCGGCGAAGCACTGAAATCCATCATTAAGTAAGTCCTCTCTGCTCCCCGAAAGGGGGGCGTTGCAGTATAAAAATGTCCGTTTCGACATGGTTGGCCGCTGTAAAGCGGCCTTTTTTATTGCCTGCGTCTGGCGACTAGCGTGAACTTGTAATCATCGGTATTGAACACGTTGCGGCTGTATTCAAATACCCGCCCGTCCTTCAGAAACCCGCGGGAGACTTTTTCCAGGATCGGCTTTGCCGGATCGAGCGACAGCGCGGCGATCGCCTCCTCTGACGGCATGATCGGCACCAGCTCCTGCTCGCTGCGATCGATAACCAGCTTTTTGATCTGCTCAACGTAGTGGTATTTCGAATTCTCCATCACTTCCCAGGTGAGGTCGGGAAACAGGGCCAGCGGCATCCACGTTTCTTCCAGATTTACCGGTTTTTGTTTGATAAAGCGGACGCGTTTGACGTGCCAGACTTTATCGTCATGAGAGAGATTCAGCTTTTCGGCAAGTTTTGCATCGGCTTTCAGCACTTCGAAAATGCTCACCTCACTGTGGGTATCCACGTTCCGGTCCGCCAGTTTTTCGTAAAACCCGGTGAGCTGGTAAATGTCGTAATTGACGCGCTCTTCTTTTACGTAGGTGCCGCTGCCCTGAATGCTCTCGACGATCTGCTCTTCCGTAAGCAGCTTCAGCGCCTGTCTCACCGTGACGCGACTCACGTTGAATGCCTCCTGAAGGCTGGATTCCGTCGGTAACGCATCGCAAGGCTTTAACTCTCCCGCACTGATTTTTTCGCGAAGCGCATCGGCTATTTGCCGGTACATCGGTTTGTTACCCATCGAATCTGCCTTTCTAATACCTTTTCATGGAATTATGCCTCCCGCTTAAAATTTGTAAATAATACAACTTAAATACAAATTTGCGTTGTTAGTGAAAATGATCACATAAATGTATTGTGTGGCCTGTCACAATTGCCACCAGACAATAACAACGTATGTGTGAGGATCTTATGAACCTGACGACCCTGACCCACACCAGTGCTGTCTGCGTGCAGGCGCACTATGCCAGCCGTGATGAGGCCATTCGCCAGCTTACAATGCGGCTGGTGGCGCTGGGCAAAATTACCGATGGCGATGCATTTCTGGCGGAGGTCTACCGCCGCGAATCTCAGGGGCCGACCGCGCTGGGTGAAGGGCTGGCTGTCCCGCATGGTAAATCGAGCGCGGTGAACGAAGCGGCTTTTGCGGTTGCTACGCTGCGCGAACCGCTGGAGTGGGAGGGGGTGGACGGCCCTGAACAGGTAGAGCTGATCGTCCTGCTTGCCATCCCGCCAGCTGAAGCGGGATCCACGCATATCCAGGTGCTGACGGCGCTGACGTCTCGCCTGGCCGATGATGCCCTCCGGGAACGCGTTATGGCTGCTGAGACGGCAGAGGATCTGCTTGATGCGCTGAACGGTGTCTCGAAGGAAGACGAGGCTGATACGCCGGTGAATGCACCAACCGTCGTCTGTGTCACCGCCTGTCCGGCGGGGATCGCGCATACCTATATGGCCGCAGAGTATCTGGAAAAAGCGGGACGTAAGCTCGGCGTCAACGTGGTGGTCGAAAAGCAGGGGGCGAACGGTATTGAAGGGCGCATTACTGCCCAGCAGTTACTGGAGGCGAAAGCGTGTATTTTTGCCGCTGAAGTGGCGATCAAAGAGAGCGAGCGCTTTCAGGGGATCCCCGCCATTTCCGTTCCCGTTGCGGAACCCCTGCGTCATGCTGAAGCGCTGATTGAGCGCGCGCTGGCGCTAAAGCCTTCTACCGATGCGCGCCATGCGCAGGTCGATACCGAAACGAAAAAGCGCGTTAAAACTGAACTCAAGCAGGCGCTTCTCAGCGGCATCTCGTTTGCGGTGCCGCTGATCGTCGCCGGCGGGACGGTGCTCGCCGTGTCGGTACTGCTGGCGCAGATCCTTGGCCTGCAGCACCTGTTTGACCAGGAAAACTCGTGGCTGTGGATGTACCGCAAGCTTGGCGGCGGCATGCTCGGCATTTTGATGGTGCCTGTCCTGTCGGCCTACACCGCCTACTCGCTGGCGGATAAACCCGCGCTGACGCCGGGCTTTGCGGCCGGTCTGGCTGCCAACATGATCGGCTCCGGTTTTCTCGGCGCTATCGTCGGTGGGCTGATCGCGGGCTATCTGATGCGCTGGGTGAAAAACCACATCCGGCTCAGTAGCCGCTACAACGGCTTTCTGACTTTTTATCTCTATCCGGTGATTGGCGTGCTGGGCGCGGGCAGCCTGATGCTGTTTGTGATTGGCGAACCGGTGGCCTGGCTCAATAACACGCTCACCGTCTGGCTTAACGGTCTCTCCGGCGCGAATGCGCTGCTTCTGGGGGCAATCCTCGGGTTTATGTGCTCATTCGATTTGGGTGGCCCGGTCAACAAAGCCTCTTACGCGTTTTGCCTGGGGGCGATGGCGAACGGGGTATACGGTCCCTATGCGATCTTTGCTTCCGTCAAAATGGTCTCAGCTTTCACCGTCACGGCGTCAACGATGCTGGCACCGAAGCTGTTTAAGTCGTTTGAAATTGAAACCGGTAAATCGACCTGGCTGCTCGGCCTCGCGGGCATTACCGAAGGGGCGATTCCGATGGCGATTGAAGATCCGCTTCGCGTCATTGGCTCATTTGTACTCGGATCCATGGTGACAGGCGCGGCTGTCGGTGCGATGGGGATCGGGTTGTCTACGCCGGGGGCCGGGATTTTCTCTCTTTTTTTACTTCACGATGCCGGGTTGGGCGGTGTGGTTGCTGCGGCGGGCTGGTTTGGCGCGGCGCTGGTGGGTACCGCTATCTCCACCCTGGTTCTGCTGCTCTGGCGACGCCAGGCGGTAAAAAAGGGCAGCTACGCCACTGAAGACGCCTTATCGTAAAAACGCACAAACAGGAAACGAAGATGAAAGCTGTATCTCGCGTTCATATCACGCCGCATATGCACTGGGACCGTGAGTGGTACTTCACCACCGAAGAGTCGCGTATTCTTCTGGTCAATAATATGGAAGAGATCCTGACCCGGCTGGAGCAGGATGATGAGTACAAATACTATGTTCTCGATGGACAGACGGCTGTTCTGGAGGATTATTTTGCCGTTGTGCCCGAAAACCGCTCTCGCGTGAAGGCGCTTGTCGAGCGTGGAAAGCTGATTATCGGCCCCTGGTATACCCAGACCGATACCACCATTGTGAGCGGCGAGTCGATTGTCCGCAACCTGATGTACGGCATCCGGGATTGTATGGCCTTCGGCGAACCGATGAAGATCGGCTATCTGCCGGATTCGTTTGGCATGTCCGGCCAGCTTCCGCATATCTATAACGGGTTTGGCATTACTCGCACGATGTTCTGGCGCGGCTGTTCTGAACGCCACGGGACCGATAAAACCGAATTTCTCTGGCAGAGCCAGGACGGCAGTGAAGTGACGGCACAGGTGCTGCCGCTGGGCTACGCGATTGGTAAGTACTTACCGGAGGACGAAGCGGGGCTGCGAAAACGGCTCGACAGCTATTTCGAGGTTCTGGAAAAGGCGTCCGTTACTAAAGCGATTTTGCTGCCCAACGGCCACGACCAGATGCCGCTGCAGCAGAACATTTTCGCGGTGATGGATAAGCTGCGTGAAATCTATCCGCAGCGTCAATTTGTGATGAGCCGGTTTGAGGAGGTCTTTGATCGCATCGACGCGCACCGCGACGATCTGGCGACCTTAAAAGGTGAGTTTATCGACGGGAAATACATGCGCGTGCACCGGACCATCGGCTCCACGCGCATGGATATCAAAATCGCCCATGCGCGTATTGAGAACAAAATTGTCAACATCCTCGAGCCGCTGGCGACGCTTGCCTGGACGCTGGGCTTCGACTACCACCACGGCCTGCTGGAGAAGATGTGGAAAGAGATCCTCAAAAACCACGCTCACGACAGCATCGGCTGCTGCTGCAGCGACAAGGTGCATCGCGAGATTGTCTCCCGCTTTGAACTGGCTGAGGACATGGCAGATAACCTGGCGCGTTTCTATATGCGCAAGATTGTCGACAACATGCCGCAAAGCGATGCCGATAAGCTGGTGATGTTCAACCTGATGCCCTGGCCGCGTGAGGAGGTGATGAACACCACGATTCGACTGCGCGCCAGCCAGTTCCGTCTGCGGGATGACAAAGGCAACGAGATCCCGTATTTCATCCGCAGCGCGCGCGAGCTCGACCCGGGCCTCATTGACCGACAGATTGTCCACTACGGCAATTACGAACCGTTTATGGAGTTTGATATTCAGCTCAGCCAGATATTGCCGTCGATGGGCTACCGTACGCTGTTTATCGAACCTAACGTGGCCGGGAAGGTGCTCTCTCCCGGGGAAAATACCGCCTCCTTACTTGAAAACGCCTTCTGGCAGATTGACGTAAATGACGACGGTTCGCTGCGCCTGCGCGACAAAGAAACCGGGCTTATTTATGACCGCGTGCTGGAAATCGAAGAGAGCTCGGATGATGGCGATGAGTACGACTACTCGCCTTCGCGGGAAGAGTGGAGACTCACTTCCGCGCAGGGCGAGCATGAATTTGAGGTTACGCATGAAGGCTGGCAGAGCAGGGCAGTTATCCGCCATCGAATCGCCGTTCCGGCGAACCTGGCGGAACGCGCGGCGCGCCAGCGAAACGGCTACCTCGACGCTGAATTTGAAATTACGCTAAGCCGCAACAGCAGACGCATTGACGTGGCGGTGCGCCTGGATAATCAGGCCGACGACCACCGCGTTCGCGTGCTCATCCCAACGCCGTTTGCGACCCGGGAGGTGTTAGCGGATACGCAGTTTGGCACGATCTCTCGTCCGGTGCAGGACGCGGCGATGCAAAACTGGCAGGAGGAGGGGTGGAAAGAAGCGCCGGTTCCCGTCTGGAATTTACTCAACTACGCCGTCCTGCAGGAAAAACGAAACGGGCTTGCGCTATTTACCGAGGGGCTGCGTGAATTTGAAGTCGTGGGTGATGAACAAAAGGCATTTGCTCTGACCTTGCTGCGCGGCGTGGGGGTACTCGGCAAAGAAGATCTGCTCCTGCGCCCCGGCAGACCATCCGGTATCAAAATGCCGGTCCCGGACGCTCAGGTGCGTGGTCCGCTAAGCTGTCGCTTTAGCCTCTTCAGCTTCAGCGGCACGCAGGAAAACGCGGGTGTCGCGCAGCAGGCTCAATCGTGGTTAACGCCGGTGCAGTGTTATAACAAGATCCCCTGGGATGCAATGAAGCTGAATCGCGCGTCGTTGACCATGCCGGAAAGTTACAGCCTGTTAGCGCTTTCGCCAACGGGATGCGTACTCAGTGCGATCAAAAAAGCGGAAGATCGTGATGAGCTCATTCTTCGTCTGTTCAACCCTTCACAGTCCAGTGCATGTGACGCGACGCTATCCGTCAATCCGGCGGTGAAGCGGTGCTGCGAAACGGACATGAATGAACGGCTGATGGACCACGGTGAAGACGAAGGGATTGTCGGGGCGTTCAGACCGGGACAGTCGCGAACCTTTAGCCTTCTTCTTGCCTGAGAATCGCTGATATCATTAAAAGGCTGCACTGTTTGCGGCCTTTTTCATTAAATAGTCACGCCGCAGTGTTAAGTTATGGGGTGACAAAAGTAAAATAAATGTAATTGCGAAGGGTTGCATAAATGCCGTGGAAAAATAACCCGGCCCGACTATGCTTTATTGTTTGCCGCGCATCGAAATGAGGCTTTTGTTTCGCGTTAATTAAAATCACTTCTGTTTATATTTTTTTTCGTCTTCGATAACCAATCACATCTTTACATGCACATATCATTAACATGGTTTTTACCATTCTCACCACGATTAAACATAGTTAACATCAAGGTTTGTTTTTGATTTAAATCAAAGTTTAATCCTTGGAAAAAGGTGCTGAAAAGCGCTAAATTGTTCCCGATCAAAATGGCCGAAAAGTGGTAATTTTGCTATAAATTGATCACCGTCGAAAAACGTAAATGTGATTCAATAAAAACCTGTTTATTGTAAGGGTTTTGCAGCGTATTATATTTGCGGTATCAATTTGAGTTTTTTATTAACGTATTTGTAACCTCACGTCATCGTTTTTATCCTCCTTCAGGGTAATAACGACGACAAGGATGCGAATAATTTGTATTGGGGCATGCGTGTGGATCTCTTTCTAACGGGGTTCACTCTCGGAGTCTTCATGCGATGAGCAAGGAGTCATGATGTTAGATATAGTCGAACTGTCGCGCTTACAGTTTGCCTTGACCGCGATGTACCACTTCCTGTTTGTGCCACTGACGCTCGGTATGGCGTTCCTGCTGGCCATCATGGAAACGGTATACGTTCTCTCCGGCAAACAGATTTATAAAGATATGACCAAGTTCTGGGGCAAGTTGTTTGGTATCAACTTCGCACTGGGCGTGGCAACCGGTCTGACCATGGAGTTCCAGTTCGGGACTAACTGGTCTTACTATTCCCACTATGTAGGGGATATCTTCGGTGCGCCGCTGGCCATTGAAGGTCTGATGGCATTCTTCCTTGAATCCACCTTTGTAGGTCTGTTCTTCTTCGGTTGGGACCGTCTGGGTAAAGTCCAGCATATGGCGGTGACCTGGCTGGTGGCATTAGGTTCGAACCTGTCCGCGCTGTGGATCCTGGTCGCGAACGGCTGGATGCAGAACCCTATCGCGTCTGATTTCAACTTCGAAACCATGCGTATGGAGATGGTCAGCTTTGCCGAGCTGGTCCTGAACCCGGTTGCTCAGGTTAAATTCGTTCACACCGTCGCTTCTGGCTATGTGTGCGGCGCGATGTTTGTACTGGGTATCAGTTCTTACTACATGCTCCGCGGTCGTGACTTCGCGTTTGCTAAACGCTCCTTTGCTATCGCTGCAAGCTTCGGTATGGCTGCGATTCTCTCCGTTATTGTTCTGGGTGATGAATCCGGTTACGAAATGGGCGACGTGCAGAAAACCAAACTGGCCGCTATCGAAGCCGAATGGGAAACCCAGCCGGCACCTGCTGCCTTTACGCTGTTCGGTATTCCCGATCAGGACGCGCAGGAAAACCGCTTCGCTATTCAAATCCCTTACGCGCTGGGTATCATCGCCACCCGTTCTGTTGATAAGCAGGTGACGGGTCTGAAAGAGCTGATGGTGCAGCACGAAGAGCGTATCCGTAACGGTATGAAAGCCTACTCGCTGCTGGAACAGCTGCGTGCCGGTTCTACCGACCAGGCCGTTCGCGATCAGTTTAACGACGTGAAGAAAGATCTGGGTTACGGTCTGCTGCTGAAGCGTTATACCCCGAACGTTTCTGATGCGACGGAAGCGCAGATCCAGATGGCAACCAAAGACTCAATTCCACGCGTTGCGCCACTGTACTTCGCATTCCGTATCATGGTGGGCTGCGGCATCATCATGCTGCTGATCATTGCGGCGTCCTTCTGGTCCGTGATTCGCAACCGCATCGGCGAGAAAAAATGGCTGCTGCGCACCGCGCTGTACGGTATTCCACTGCCGTGGATCGCGATTGAGTCCGGCTGGTTTGTGGCGGAATATGGCCGTCAGCCATGGGCGATCGGTGAGGTGCTGCCAACGGCGGTAGCGAACTCGTCCCTGACCGCAGGCGACCTGATCTTCTCCATGCTGCTGATTTGTGGTCTGTACACCCTGTTCCTGGTGGCTGAACTGTTCCTGATGTTCAAGTTCGCGCGCCTTGGCCCAAGCAGCCTGAAAACCGGTCGCTATCACTACGAGCAGTCCACTGCGACTACTCAGCCGGCACGCTAAGACAGGAGTCATCAAATGATCGATTATGAAGTATTGCGTTTTATCTGGTGGCTGCTGGTTGGCGTTCTGCTGATCGGTTTCGCCGTCACGGATGGTTTCGACATGGGGGTGGGGATGCTCACCCGTTTCCTCGGTCGTAATGACACCGAGCGTCGAATCATGATCAACTCCATCGCCCCGCACTGGGACGGTAACCAGGTGTGGCTGATCACCGCAGGCGGCGCGCTGTTCGCTGCCTGGCCGATGGTCTACGCGGCTGCGTTCTCCGGTTTCTATGTGGCGATGATTCTGGTGCTGGCCTCTTTATTCTTCCGTCCGGTCGGTTTCGACTACCGTTCGAAGATTGAAGATACCCGCTGGCGCAACATGTGGGACTGGGGCATCTTCATTGGTAGCTTCGTTCCACCGCTGGTGATCGGCGTGGCGTTCGGTAACCTGCTGCAGGGCGTACCGTTCCACCTGGACGAGTACATGCGTCTTTACTACACCGGTAACTTCTTCCAGCTGCTGAATCCGTTTGGTCTGCTGGCCGGTGTCGTCAGCGTGGCGATGATCATCACTCAGGGCGCAACCTACCTGCAGATGCGTACCGTGGGCGAGCTGCATCTGCGTTCCCGCGCGACGGCTCAGGTTGCTGCGCTGGTTACGCTGGTCTGCTTCGCGCTGGCCGGTGTGTGGGTGGTGTACGGCATTGATGGCTACGTGGTGACGTCTGCGATTAACCACACCGCACCGTCTAACCCGCTGACCAAAGAAGTGGCGCGTCAGGCGGGAGCATGGCTGGTGAACTTCAACAATACCCCTGTGCTGTGGGCGATCCCGGCGCTGGGCGTGCTGCTGCCGCTGCTGACCATGTTGACGTCTCGTCTGGAAAAAGGCGCGCTGGCGTTCGTGTTCTCTTCACTGACTCTGGCATGCATCATCCTGACGGCGGGTATTGCGATGTTCCCATTCGTCATGCCATCCAGCACCATGCTGAATGCTAGTCTGACCATGTGGGATGCAACGTCCAGCCATATGACGCTGAACCTGATGACGTATGTTGCTTGCGTGTTCGTTCCGATTGTTCTGGCCTACACCATCTGGTGTTACTGGAAAATGTTCGGCCGCATCACGAAAGAACATATCGAAAGCAACACCCACTCTATGTACTAAGTAAGGAGCTGAATATGTGGTATTTCGCATGGATTTTAGGGACGCTTCTTGCCTGTGCATTTGGTGTCATCACTGCCCTGGCGCTTGAGCACGTAGAAGCGACCAAAGCGGGTGAAGAAAAACACTGATGAATATTATCGCGAAACTTTACGCGGTAATGGATAAGCGCCCGTTACGGGCGCTTTCTTTAGTGATGGCATTACTGCTGGCAGGCTGTATCTTCTGGGACCCTTCGCGCTTTGCAGCGAAAACCAGCGAGCTTGAAATCTGGCACGGCTTCCTCATTATGTGGGCGGTGTGCGCAGGTGTGATCCACGGCGTGGGCTTTCGTCCGAAAGCCGTTCACTGGCAGGGAATTTTTTGCCCGCTAATCGCCGATCTGGTGCTTCTCGCCGGTTTGATTTTCTTCTTCTTCTGAATAAGAAATGTCCGTTAACGTTATGGGCTTACCCGAGCCCATAAAAATTTACTCTCCGTTTACTTTCCCCCATTCCAAACCATCTTTCCCGCGCGTATAGTAGCGAAGTTTAAAAGCTCTAACTTTTGTTGCATTACTGGGATGTAAAGTGAATACAACGCTGTTTCGATGGCCGGTTCGTGTCTATTACGAAGATACCGATGCCGGTGGTGTGGTTTACCACGCCAGCTACGTTGCTTTTTATGAACGGGCACGCACAGAGATGCTGCGCCATCATCACTTTAGTCAACAGGTGCTGTTGGCTGAGCGAGTTGCCTTCGTGGTACGCAAGATGACGCTTGAGTATTTTGCGCCTGCCAGACTCGACGATATGCTCGAAGTCCAAACTGAAATTACATCAATGCGCGGGACCTCACTGGTTTTCACGCAGCGGATAGTCAACGCAGAGAATAACGTACTGAACTCAGCTGAAGTGCTGATTGTTTGTGTTGATCCAACCATAATGAAGCCTCGTGCGCTTCCTAAGTCTATTGTCGCGGAGTTTAAGCAGTGACTGACATGAATATCCTTGATTTGTTCCTGAAGGCAAGCCTTCTGGTTAAACTTATCATGTTGATTTTGATTGGTTTTTCAATCGCATCCTGGGCCATCATCATCCAGAGAACGCGTATCCTCAATGCCGCTGGCCGTGAGGCTGAAGCGTTTGAAGATAAGTTCTGGTCGGGCATTGAGCTTTCTCGTCTGTACCAAGAGAGCCAGGGACGTCGTGAAAACCTGACCGGCTCCGAGCAAATTTTCTATAGCGGCTTCAAAGAGTTCGCCCGTCTGCATCGTGCAAACAATCATGCGCCTGAAGCGGTGGTGGAAGGTGCCTCGCGCGCGATGCGCATTTCGATGAACCGCGAGCTGGAAAACCTTGAAACGCATATTCCGTTCCTCGGTACTGTCGGTTCCATCAGCCCGTATATCGGCCTGTTTGGTACCGTGTGGGGGATCATGCACGCCTTTATCGCGCTGGGCGCGGTGAAGCAGGCCACGTTGCAGATGGTTGCACCGGGTATCGCTGAAGCACTGATTGCGACCGCTATCGGTCTGTTTGCGGCAATTCCTGCGGTTATGGCTTACAACCGTCTGAACCAGCGCGTGAACAAACTGGAACTGAACTACGACAACTTTATGGAAGAGTTCACTGCGATTCTGCACCGTCAGGCGTTTACCAGCACCGAGAGCAACAAGGGGTAAACCATGGCCAGATCGCGTGGACGAGGTCGTCGCGAGCTCAAGTCCGAAATCAATATCGTTCCGCTGCTGGACGTCCTGTTGGTACTGCTGCTGATCTTCATGGCAACAGCGCCAATCATTACCCAGAGCGTGGAAGTGGATCTGCCGGATGCGACAGAATCACAGGCGGTGAGCACCAATGACGATCCTCCGGTTATCATTGAGGTTTCCGGCGTAGGGCAATACAGCGTCGTGGTAGAAAAAGATCGTATGGATCAGCTGCCACCTGAGCAGGTTATTGCCGAAGCGCAGCGTCGCCTGGAGTCAAATCCGAAAACGGTCTTCTTAATCGGTGGCGCGAAAGACGTACCCTACGATGAAATTATTAAAGCGCTGAACTTGCTACATAGTGCGGGTGTTAAGTCAGTTGGCTTAATGACCCAACCTATTTGATCATCCGCGTAGTTTTTGGGAACCGATAGTGTCAAAGGCAACCGAACAGAACGACAAGCTTAAGCGAGCGATAATCGTCTCCGCAGTGCTGCACGTTATTCTCTTTGCAGCGCTGATCTGGAGTTCGTTCGACGAGCATATTGATGCATCAGCCGGCGGCGGTGGAGGATCTTCCATTGACGCCGTCATGGTGGATCCCGGTGCGGTAGTACAGAACTATAATCGCCAACAGCAGCAGAAGGCGAGTGCAAAACGGGCTGAAGAGCAGCGTGAAAAACAGGCGCAACAGCAAGCGGAAGAACTGCGTGAAAAGCAGGCTGCCGAGCAGGAACGTCTGAAGCAGCTTGAAAAAGAACGTTTGCAGGCGCAGGAAGCCGCGAAAGCGCAGGCAGAGCAGCAGAAACAAGCCGAAGAGGCCGCGAAAAAAGCACAGGAACAGCAAAAGCAGGCGGAAGAGGCGGCAGCAAAAGCCGCAGCGGACGCGAAAGCACAGGCTGATGCCCAGGCGAAATTAGCGGCAGAAGCGGCGAAGAAAGCGGCTGCCGACGCCCAGAAGAAAGCGGAAGCCGAAGCGGCGAAGAAAGCGGCCGCTGATGCTCAGAAGAAAGCGGAAGCCGAAGCCGCGAAGAAAGCCGCAGCTGATGCTCAGAAGAAAGCAGAAGCGGAAGCCGCGAAGAAGGCCGCTCAGGAAGCAGAGAAGAAAGCTGCTGCCGAGGCCGCGAAGAAAGCGGCTGCTGCAGAGAAAGCAGCAGCAGAAAAAGCCGCGGCAGAAAAAGCGGCAGCCGCCGAAAAAGCCGCTGCTGACAAAAAAGCTGCAGCTGAGAAGGCCGCTGCCGATAAGAAAGCAGCAGCTGAAAAAGCGGCTGCTAAAAAGGCTGCCGCCGCTGAAAAAGCCGCTGCTGCCGCAGGGGTTGACGATCTGCTGGGCGATTTGAGCTCCGGTAAGAATGCGCCGAAAACGGGCGGTGGGGCGAAAGGAAGTAATGCTGCTCCTGCGGGAAGTGGTAACACTAAGAGTAACGGTGCGACAGGGGCTGAAATCAACGGTTATGCCGCGCAGATTAAATCCGCTATTGAAAGCCGATTCTATGATGCGTCTTCCTATACCGGTAAAACGTGTACGTTGCGTATAAAACTGGCTCCGGATGGCATGCTTCTGGATATTAAGTCTGAAGGTGGCGACCCGGCTCTATGTACTGCGGCCCTGGCTGCAGCGCGTCAGGCGAAGATGCCTAAACCGCCTTCGCAGGCAGTCTACGAAGTCTTCAAAAATGCGCCGCTGGACTTCAAACCTTAAGTTACATTTTCCCCGTGCAAACGGGGAAAAATAGACCAGGTTTAGTCACAGGGTTCGGGTAGTTTTGTCTATTTGAGTTTGTTAACATTCTGCTAAATTATCGTGGGTAAGGTTACCCGGATAAGGGAGATATGATGAAGCAGGCATTACGTGTAGCATTTAGTTTTTTAATGCTGTGGGCAGCAGTACTGCACGCAGAAGTACGTATCGAGATCACCCAGGGGGTGGACTCGGCACGCCCAATCGGTGTTGTTCCGTTCCAGTGGGCCGGTCCTGGCGCTGCACCTGAAGATGCCGGTGGCATCGTGGCGGCTGACCTGCGTAACAGCGGTAAATTCAACCCGTTAGATCGTTCTCGCCTGCCACAGCAGCCGGGTAGCGCGCAGGAAGTTCAGCCTGCAGCATGGTCTGCACTGGGTATTGATGCCGTGGTTGTGGGTCAGGTTACCCCTAATCCAGACGGTTCTTACAACGTGGCCTGGCAGCTGGTGGATACCGGCGGTGCACCAGGTACCGTTCTGGCCCAGAACTCTTACAAGGTCAGTAAGCAGTATCTGCGCTACGCGGCACACGCTGCCAGCGATGCGGTATTTGAAAAACTGACCGGCATTAAAGGTGCGTTCCGTACCCGTATCGCGTACGTGGTGCAGACCAACGGTGGTCAATTCCCGTATGAGCTGCGCGTATCTGATTACGATGGCTACAACCAGTTCCTGGTGAAACGCTCCTCGCAGCCACTGATGTCTCCAGCCTGGTCTCCGGACGGTTCTAAGCTGGCGTATGTGACCTTCGAAAGCGGCCGTTCTGCGCTGGTTATCCAGACGCTGGCAAACGGTGCGGTTCGTCAGGTGGCGTCTTTCCCACGTCACAACGGTGCGCCTTCGTTCTCTCCAGACGGCTCTAAACTGGCGTTTGCGCTGTCAAAAACCGGTAGCCTGAACCTGTACGTGATGGACATTGGCTCTGGCCAGATCCGTCAGGTGACCGACGGTCGCAGCAACAACACCGAACCTTCATGGTTCCCGGACAGTCAAAACCTGGCGTTTACCTCTGACCAGGCCGGCCGTCCACAAATTTATAAAGTCAACATCAACGGCGGTGCTCCGCAGCGTATTACCTGGGAAGGTTCTCAGAACCAGAACTCAGACGTGAGCAGCGACGGTAAATTTATGGTAATGGTCAGCTCCAACGGCGGGCAGCAGCACATTGCCAAACAAGATCTGGTAGCGGGTGGCGTGCAAGTTCTGTCGTCAACGTTCCTGGATGAAACGCCAAGTCTGGCACCTAACGGCACTATGGTAATCTACAGCTCTTCTCAGGGGATGGGATCTGTGCTGAATCTGGTTTCTACAGATGGGCGTTTCAAAGCGCGTATTCCGGCAACTGATGGACAGGTAAAATCACCTGCCTGGTCGCCGTATCTGTAAATAATAATTAATTGATTACTAAAGGAATCATAGAAATGCAACTGAACAAAGTGCTGAAGGGGCTGATGATCGCTCTGCCTGTAATGGCAATCGCAGCGTGTTCTTCTAACAAGAACGCCAGCAATGACCAGAGCGGCGAAGGCATGATGGGTGCCGGCACCGGTATGGACGCGAACGGCAATGGCAACATGTCTTCTGAAGAGCAGGCGCGTCTTCAGATGCAGCAGCTGCAGCAGAACAACATCGTTTACTTCGATCTGGATAAATACGACATCCGTTCTGACTTCGCTGCGATGCTGGATGCGCACGCTAACTTCCTGCGTAGCAACCCATCTTACAAAGTCACCGTAGAAGGTCACGCGGACGAACGTGGTACCCCAGAGTACAACATCTCCCTGGGTGAACGTCGTGCTAACGCTGTTAAAATGTACCTGCAGGGTAAAGGCGTTTCTGCTGACCAGATCTCCATCGTTTCTTACGGTAAAGAAAAACCTGCAGTACTGGGTCACGACGAAGCGGCTTACTCCAAAAACCGTCGTGCCGTACTGGTTTACTAAGAGAATTGCATGAGCAGTAACTTCAGACATCATCTGTTGAGTCTGTCGTTACTGGTTGGAATAGCGGCCCCCTGGGCCGCTTTTGCTCAGGCACCAATCAGTAGTGTCGGCTCAGGCTCGGTAGAAGACCGGGTCACTCAACTCGAGCGTATTTCTAACGCTCACAGCCAGCTTTTAACCCAACTCCAGCAACAACTTTCCGATAACCAGAATGATATTGACTCTCTCCGCGGCCAGATTCAGGAAAGCCAGTATCAGCTTAATCAGGTTGTGGAACGTCAGAAGCAAATCTTGTTGCAGATAGATAGCCTGAGCAGCGGTGGTGGTGCAGCAGCGCAGCCAGCCGCAGGCGATCAGAGCGGTGCGGCGACGTCTACGCCAGCGCCATCTGCTGATACGTCTGCCTCAACAGGCGCGCCTGTACAGAGCGGTGACGCGAATACGGATTACAATGCGGCCATTGCCCTGGTGCAGGATCAATCTCGTCAGGATGACGCGATTGCTGCGTTTCAGAGCTTTGTTAAGAAATACCCTGATTCCACTTATCAGCCAAATGCCAATTACTGGCTCGGTCAGTTGAATTACAACAAGGGTAAAAAGGACGATGCGGCGTTTTATTTTGCCTCAGTGGTGAAAAATTACCCAAAATCGCCGAAAGCGCCAGATGCGATGTATAAGGTTGGCGTGATCATGCAGGACAAAGGCGACACGGCGAAAGCCAAAGCGGTTTATCAGCAGGTGGTCGCAAAATTCCCGGGTACCGAAGGTGCTAAGCAGGCGCAAAAACGTCTGAATTCGATGGGATGATTATCGCATGACCAGAAATCGCGTTATTTCTGGTCGTGCAGCATGATTACTAAGCAGTTAAGTGATCTTCATCGAAATTTTTGTTGCGCAGAATTCTTAAATCAGTAATATATGCCGCCGTTGCCACGGGATATCAAACAACGTGAAAGCAGCATAAAAGTGGGTCGTTAGCTCAGTTGGTAGAGCAGTTGACTTTTAATCAATTGGTCGCAGGTTCGAATCCTGCACGACCCACCACTTAACGCAGTTCCGGCAGTACAGAGTGGGTGATTAGCTCAGTTGGTAGAGCATCTCCTTTACACGGAGGGGGTCGGCGGTTCGAGCCCGTCATCACCCACCACTCGGGTCGTTAGCTCAGTTGGTAGAGCAGTTGACTTTTAATCAATTGGTCGCAGGTTCGAATCCTGCACGACCCACCACTTTAAAGTGGTACCGAGTAAAAATCTTCGAAGTCAGCACCCGAATGGGTCGTTAGCTCAGTTGGTAGAGCAGTTGACTTTTAATCAATTGGTCGCAGGTTCGAATCCTGCACGACCCACCACTTCGAAGAAAAAAATCCCGCAAGGGGTCGTTAGCTCAGTTGGTAGAGCAGTTGACTTTTAATCAATTGGTCGCAGGTTCGAATCCTGCACGACCCACCAGTGTAGAAAGGCGCCCTAAAGGCGCCTTTTTGCTATCTGCGGTACAACAAATGCTCCGCCCATCTATTCCCGGTGACTTTTCACGCCAGATTCGCTATCTTGTTTAGTATACAAAACACAATTGCCACGCGTTTTGCTATGTCAGGCAAATGAAAGGCAATATTGTTAAGCCCGTAAAACGAGAAGCCATAATGAGTGTGATGTTTGATCCTGAAGCCGCAATCTATCCGTTTCCGCCTAAGCCTGTCCCGCTGAGCCAGGACGAAAAGCAGTTCTACCGCGAGAAGATTAAACGTCTTCTTAAAGAGCGCGACGCGGTGATGGTGGCCCATTACTACACCGACCCGGAAATTCAGCAGCTGGCGGAAGAGACCGGGGGCTGCATTTCTGACTCACTGGAGATGGCGCGCTTCGGTGCACGACATCCCGCTTCCACGCTGCTGGTGGCCGGCGTGCGTTTTATGGGCGAAACGGCAAAGATCCTGAGCCCGGAAAAAACCATTCTGATGCCCACGCTTAACGCGGAGTGTTCCCTGGATCTCGGCTGTCCGATTGACGAATTCACGGCCTTCTGTGATGCCCACCCTGACCGGACCGTGGTGGTTTACGCGAACACCTCGGCAGCAGTGAAAGCGCGGGCAGACTGGGTGGTCACGTCAAGCATCGCCGTTGAGCTGATTGAACATCTGGATAGTCTGGGGGAGAAAATTATCTGGGCGCCTGATCGTCATCTCGGCAATTATGTTCAGAAGCAGACGGGGGCTGACGTTCTTTGCTGGCAGGGCGCCTGTATCGTTCATGACGAGTTCAAGACGCAGGCGCTGGCGCGCATGAAGGCGCTTTATCCTGACGCCGCCATTCTTGTGCACCCTGAATCTCCGCAGTCGATTGTTGACATGGCGGATGCGGTGGGTTCAACCAGCCAGCTTATTAACGCGGCCAGGACTTTACCTCACAAGCAGCTTATCGTGGCGACCGATCGCGGTATCTTCTATAAGATGCAGCAGGCCGTGCCGGAGAAAGAGCTTCTCGAAGCGCCTACCGCAGGCGAGGGGGCAACGTGCCGCAGCTGTGCGCATTGCCCGTGGATGGCGATGAACGGCCTGAAAGCGATTGCCGAAGGGTTAGAAACCGGTGGTGCGGCGCATGAAATCCACGTGGATGCAGCCCTGCGTGAAGGCGCGTTAATTCCGCTTAACCGCATGCTGGATTTTGCGGCTACACTACGTACTTAATTCACTACGCCCCGGGGAAAAGATGGATTTTTTTAGCACACAGAACATTCTGGTTCATATACCGATTGGTGCAGGTGGCTATGACCTGTCATGGATTGAGGCCGTTGGTACGCTGGCGGGATTATTGTGTATCTGGCTGGCAAGCCTTGAGAAGATCAGCAATTATGCGTTCGGGCTGATTAACGTCACGCTGTTTGCGATTATCTTCTTCCAGATCCAGCTGTACGCCAGCCTGCTTTTGCAGCTGTTCTTCTTCGCCGCCAATATTTACGGCTGGTATGCGTGGTCGCGTCAGAACAGCCAGCAGGAGGCAGAGCTGCAGATTCGCTGGCTGCCCTTGCCGAAAGCCATCGCCTGGTTTGTCGCCTGCGTGGTGGCCATTGGCTTAATGACCGTCTTCATCAATCCGGTATTTGCGTTCCTGACCCGCATTGCCGTTTCGGTCATGTCCGGCATCGGCCTGAACGTGACGATGCCAGAACTCCAGCCGGATGCTTTCCCGTTCTGGGATTCCTGCATGATGGTGCTGTCGATTGCGGCGATGATTCTGATGACCCGTAAATACGTTGAGAACTGGCTGCTGTGGGTCATCATCAACGTTATCAGCGTGGCGATCTTCGCCCTGCAGGGCGTCTATGCCATGTCGCTGGAATATCTGTTGCTGACCTTCATCGCGCTGAACGGTAGCCGGATGTGGATTAACAGCGCGCGTGAGCGAGGCTCTCGCGCGCTTTCCAGCTAGTGGTCATGATGATGTGAATGACCGGACTGCGCCTCGTTAAGGTGGCAGTCCGGTCCGCTACAGGGCTGATACTCCATCTGAACGGTGGCATGGCTAATGTCGTAGTGATGTTCCAGGAAGTGCTGGATGCGATCGAGCAGCGCATCGTGGTCGTGAGGTGGGATCACCTGGACATGGAGCGTCATGACCGGTTTCTCCCCCACCAGCCAGACGTGCACGTGGTGGACATTACGGACTTCCGGAACAGTACGGCGCAGGTTGCGCTTCAGCTCGTCGATGTCCATGGATGCCGGAGCCCCTTCAAGCAGTTCATTCACGCTCTCCTTCAGCAGCCGCCAGGCGCTGCGCAAGACCAGACACGACACCAGCACGGACAGAATCGGATCGACAGGCGTCCAGCCGGTATAGAGGATCACCAGCGCGGCGACAATCGCCCCGACTGAGCCGAGCAAGTCCCCCAGCACATGCAGAGCCGCCGCGCGCACGTTGAGGTTCTTTTCCTCGCTGCCGCGGTGCAAAATCCAGAAGGCCAGGATATTCGCCACCAGCCCTGCCACGGCAATCACCATCATTGTCGCCCCGGCAATCGGCTGAGGATGTCTGAAGCGCTGAATGGCCTCCCAGACGATAAGAATGGTAATGACCACCAGGGCAATCGCGTTAACAAAGGCGGCAAGGGTCGTCAGCCTCAGCCAGCCGAAGGTATGGCGTGTATTGGGGGGACGACGGGCAAACTGTACGGCCAGAAGGGCGAAAAGTAGCGCCGCTGCATCGGTAAGCATATGCCCGGCGTCAGCCAGTAGCGCCAGAGAGCCGGAGACCAGACCGCCGATGACCTCAATAATCATGAAGGTTGCGGTGACGCCAAAGGCCAGCAGCAATCGTTTAGCGTTGTCGTCGCCAGCGGCGTGGGAATGTGTGTGTGCCATGTTATCTTTCCTGATTCGTTATCGTTTTTAGTGTAGCGTTTTTAATAGGTTACTCAAAAAGAAAGGAGAGCCTTAGCTCTCCTTTTATCATTAATTTCACAGCCGGTTACTGAGTCGTACCATCTGTTTTGGTATTGGCATCATCCCCCACTTTGTCATTCGGGTCGGGACATTTGCCATCTTTACACATGGAGTTCTTATGAACTTCATCTTTGCTCATGCTGTCATGATTCATGGTGCCGGAGTCGGTACCGTTGGGGTGCAGCATGGTGCCGCCGGTGTTGGTGTTTCCATTATTGATCTGACTATTATCGACATTGTTCGGGGCGACGTTCTGTTTGGCATCAGGGGCGACCTGGCCTGCTGACGCAGCCGCGTTTGCATCACCGTTACCCGATGAGCCCGTTTCGGCCGCAAGAACGCTACCGCTGGCCAGGGTGAGGGTGGCGGTCAGGAAGAGGGTTGCCAGTTTTGTCATTTTCATCATGGTGCTCCTGTTCTTGTCGTTACGCTGGATAACTTTTTCCAACAGTGCATCTTTTTCAGAGGCGAAAGATTCCGCCATACGGACTTACGTCAGTCGGGAATCGCGTTTAAGCGTGTAAAAATGGTTGTTACAGTTAAAAAGCTTAGGTTAGATCTCGTTTTTCGCTATTTTGTGGCGATTTTTAGGCGAATTCCAGGAATTATCTGCGTGAAGTGTAAAACCGTGTTTACACTTCCTGAGCGACAAGATAGATTGAAAGGATTGCTTTCATTACTAAAGATATGGCAGAGCTGGAACGAAGATGAATTATCAGAACGACGATTTACGTATTAAAGAGATCAATGAGTTATTACCTCCTGTAGCACTCCTTGAGAAATTCCCCGCCACTGAAAATGCCGCAAACACGGTTTCTCATGCTCGTAAAGCGATCCATAAGATCCTGAAAGGTAATGACGATCGTCTTCTGGTGGTGATTGGCCCATGCTCTATCCACGATCCTGCTGCCGCGAAAGAATACGCAGCCCGTCTGCTCACCCTGCGTGAAGAGCTGAAGGATGAGCTGGAAATCGTGATGCGCGTCTATTTTGAAAAACCGCGCACCACCGTTGGCTGGAAAGGGCTGATTAACGATCCGCACATGGATAACAGCTTCCAGATCAACGACGGCCTGCGCATTGCGCGCAAGCTGCTGCTGGAGATTAACGACAGCGGGCTGCCTGCGGCCGGTGAGTTCCTGGATATGATTACGCCCCAGTATCTGGCAGACCTGATGAGCTGGGGGGCAATTGGTGCCCGCACTACTGAATCTCAGGTTCACCGCGAGCTGGCGTCCGGTCTCTCTTGTCCGGTTGGCTTCAAAAACGGCACTGACGGCACCATTAAGGTGGCTATCGACGCCATCAACGCAGCGGGCGCACCGCACTGCTTCCTGTCCGTGACCAAATGGGGCCACTCCGCCATCGTTAACACCAGCGGTAACGGTGACTGCCATATCATTCTGCGCGGCGGCAAAGAGCCGAACTACAGCGCAAAGCATGTGGCCGAAGTCAAAGTCGGGCTGGAAAAAGCCGGGCTGCCACCGCAGGTGATGATCGATTTCAGCCACGCCAACTCCAGCAAGCAGTTTAAAAAGCAGATGGAAGTGGGCGCAGACGTCTGTCAGCAGATTGCCGGCGGTGAGAAGGCGGTAATTGGGGTGATGATCGAAAGCCATCTGGTTGAAGGTAACCAGAACCTGGAAGGCAGCGAGCCGCTGGTGTACGGCAAGAGCGTGACCGATGCCTGCATCGGCTGGGATGACACCGACGCCATCCTGCGCCAGCTGGCGAATGCGGTGAAAGCGCGTCGCGGTTAATTCTGACGGCTCAAATAAAAAAGCGCGGACGGTTCCGCGCTTTTTTTATGGTCAGCGAAAATTACTTCGCTTTACCCTGGTTCGCAACGGCCGCCGCTTTCGCTGCGATTTCGTCCGCGTTACCCAGGTAGTAGTGTTTGATTGGCTTGAAGTTTTCGTCGAACTCATACACCAGCGGTACGCCAGTTGGGATGTTCAGTTCGAGAATTTCGTCTTCACCCATGTTGTCCAGGTATTTCACCAGCGCACGCAGGGAGTTACCGTGAGCGGCGATAATCACGCGCTCGCCGCTTTTCAGACGTGGCAGAATGGTTTCGTTCCAGTAAGGCACAACGCGGTCGATGGTCAGCGCCAGGCTCTCGGTGGTTGGCAGCTCAGCGTCGGTCAGTTTCGCGTAACGCGGGTCGTGGCCCGGGTAGCGCTCGTCATCTTTGGTCAGCTCTGGTGGGGTGACCGCGAAGCCGCGACGCCACTGTTTAACCTGCTCGTCACCGTATTTCTCAGCGGTTTCCGCTTTGTTCAGGCCCTGCAGCGCACCGTAGTGACGCTCGTTCAGTTTCCAGGATTTCTCAACCGGCAGCCAGGCCTGGTCCAGTTCGTCCAGCACGTTCCACAGGGTATGGATGGCACGTTTCAGCACAGAGGTGTAAGCAAAATCAAAGCTGAAGCCTTCTTCCTTCAGCAGTTTACCTGCTGCTTTTGCTTCGCTTACGCCTTTCTCGGACAGGTCAACGTCGTACCAACCGGTAAAGCGGTTTTCGTTGTTCCACTGGCTTTCGCCGTGACGCACCAGAACCAGCTTAGTAATAGCCATCTCTTACTCCTCAAGCATTTTTAGAATGATAACAATTCTCATTATATTGCCGTGGCCGTGCCAGCAGCAACGCTTAACCCTAACCATAGCGAAAATAGTCTCTGAGTGTAAGATGCTTGTGAATCCAGGGTTATGATTTTGTCTGCGATCGGCGCTATTTTCAGCAAGGCGCACAGAAAAAAGCCCTCCGGAGGGAGGGCTGAATATTAATGTGGAATAAAATGATATTCCGTCACGCTAACGTACTCTTCACCTGGGCGCAGCACGCAGTCCGGCTGCGGCCATTCCGGATGATTCGGGCTGTCCGGCAGGAACTCGCTCTCCAGCGCCAGCCCTTGCCAGTCGCTGTACTCTTCGTGTTCGCGCGCCGTCGTGCCGCCGAGATAGTTACCTGAGTAGAACTGCAGGGCAGGAGCGGTGGTATAAACCGTCATCTGCAGCTTCTCATCGGTGGACCAGACCTGTGCGGCAGGTTGTTTCACATCGCCTTTAGCCTGTAGCAGGAACGCGTGGTCGTAGCCTTTCACCTTGCGCTGGTCGTCATCGCTCAGGAAATCCTGGGCGATGGATTTCGCGCTGCGGAAGTCAAAGCTGGTGCCGCTCACGTCTTTGAGGCCCTGGTACGGAATGCCCATCTCATCAACCGGCAGATACGCATCCGCCAGGATCTGAAGCTTGTGGTTCCGCACGTCGCACTGGTTACCGTCCAGATTAAAGTACGCGTGATTGGTCAGGTTGACCGGACACGGCTTGTCGACCGTCGCACGGTATTCAATGGCGATACGGTTGTCGTCGGTCAATGTAAAGCGCGCGGAGGCGATAAGGTTACCCGGGAAGCCCTGATCGCCGTCCTGCGAATCCAGCGAGAACAGCACTTCGCCGTCGTTTTGACGAACAATTTTCCAGCGACGTTTATCAAACCCGTCCGGGCCACCGTGCAGTTGGTTCTCACCCTGGCTTGGCAGCAGGGTGTACTGCACGCCGTCGAGTTCAAAACGGCTCTTCGCGATGCGGTTCGCATAGCGCCCTACGGATGCACCCAGATAGGCAGACTGATTAACATACTGCTCGGGCGATGCGCAGCCGAGCAGGGTTTCGCGCACGCTGCCGTCCGGCATCGGTACGCGTGCTGAAAGAAGGGTTGCACCCCAGTCCATGAGCGTAACCACCATCCCCGCGCGATTGCGCAGGGTTAACAGGCGATACGGCAGACCATCCGGTGCGAGGGTAGGTGTTTCGTTTAGCACTGTCCGGCTCCTTGTGATGCTTTGCAAACATAGAAGGTTTCTTTGATACCTGTTTTTGCTTCGTACTGCTTCGCCACGGCGTCCTGTACAGCAGGGACCAGCTCCTCAGGCACCAGCGCAACGATGCAGCCGCCAAAACCGCCGCCCGTCATGCGCACGCCGCCTTTGTCGCCAATGACCGCTTTGACGATCTCCACCAGGGTGTCGATCTGCGGCACGGTGATTTCAAAATCATCGCGCATGGAGGCGTGAGATTCCGCCATCAGTTCACCCATGCGTTTCAGGTCACCTTTCGCCAGCGCGGACGCGGCTTCAACGGTACGGGCATTCTCCGTCAGCACGTGACGAACGCGTTTGGCGACAATCGGGTCCAGCTCGTGCGCCACTTTGTTAAATTCATTGAGCGTGACGTCGCGCAGGGCGGGCTGCTGGAAGAAGCGGGCGCCGGTTTCGCACTGCTCGCGGCGAGTGTTGTACTCGCTGCCCACCAGCGTGCGCTTAAAGTTGCTGTTGACGATCACGACAGCCGCGCCTTTTGGCAGGGGTACGGCTTTGGTGCCCAGCGAGCGGCAGTCGATCAGCAGCGCGTGCTCTTTTTTGCCCAGCGCGGAGATCAGCTGGTCCATGATGCCGCAGTTGCAGCCCACGAACTGGTTTTCCGCTTCCTGACCATTCAGGGCGATTTGTGCGCCATCCAGCGGTAAATGATAGAGCTGCTGGAACACGGTGCCGACGGCGACCTCCAGAGACGCAGAGGAGCTTAAGCCCGCCCCCTGCGGCACGTTGCCGCTGATGACCAAATCGGCGCCGCCGAAGTTTTTATTACGCTTCTGCAGATGCTTCACCACGCCGCGCACGTAGTTAGACCACTGCTGGCTGTCGTGCGTCACAATCGGGGCATCGAGGGAAAACGCGTCCGTCTCATTACCGTAATCCGCCGCAATCACGCGAACCTGGCGGTCGTCGCGCTTCGCGCAGCTGATGACCGTCTGGTAATCGATGGCGCACGGCAGCACAAAGCCGTCGTTGTAGTCAGTGTGTTCACCAATCAGGTTGACGCGGCCAGGTGCCTGAATTACGTGGGTGGCAGGGTAGCCAAATTTCTCAGCAAACAGGGATTGTGTTTTATCTTTCAGACTCATTTTTTAGACTCCTGATTCGCGATAGTGGACGTCGCTAACGGCACGCAGACGTTCAGCCGCCTGTTCCGCCGTCAGGTCACGCTGGGTTTCCGCCAGCATTTCGTAGCCCACCATAAATTTACGCACCGTCGCAGAGCGCAGCAGCGGCGGATAGAAATGGGCATGCAGCTGCCAGTGCTGATTCTCTTCGCCGTTAAACGGTGCGCCGTGCCAGCCCATGGAGTACGGGAAGGAGCACTGGAACAGGTTGTCGTAACGGCTGGTCAGCTTTTTCAGCGCCAGGGCAAGGTCGTCGCGCTGCGCGTCGCTGAGCTCGGTGATGCGCTGCACGTGCGCTTTCGGCAGCAGCAGCGTCTCAAACGGCCAGGCGGCCCAGTAAGGCACGACGGCCAGCCAGTGTTCGGTCTCCACCACGGTACGGCTGCCGTCGGCCAGCTCACGCTGCGCGTAATCCACCAGCATCGGCGAGCCGTTTTCCACGTAATACGCTTTTTGCAGGCGGTCTTCACGCTCGGCTTCGTTAGGCAGGAAGCTGTTCGCCCAGACCTGGCCGTGCGGGTGCGGGTTGGAGCAGCCCATGGCCGCACCTTTATTTTCAAACACCTGCACCCATGGGTAAGTTTGACCCAGCTCGGCAGTTTGCGCCTGCCAGGTGCTGACCACCTCTTTCAGTGCCTCAACGCTCAGCTCCGGCAGCGTTTTGCTGTGATCGGGGGAGAAGCAGATCACGCGGCTGGTACCGCGCGCGCTTTCACAGCGCATCAGCGGATCGTGGCTTTCCGGCGCGTCCGGCGTGTCGGTCATCAGGGCGGCAAAATCGTTGGTAAACACGAAGGTGCCTTTGTAGTCCGGGTTTTTATCCCCGGTGACGCGCGTATTGCCCGGACAGAGGAAGCAGTCCGGGTCGTGCTGCGGCAGCGTCTGTTTTGCAGGCGTCTCCTGCGCCCCCTGCCAGGGGCGCTTGGCGCGATGCGGAGAAACTAAAATCCATTGCCCGCTTAACGGGTTAAAGCGACGATGCGGATGATCGACGGGATTAAATTGCGTCATGACGGATCCTTAGTCCGGATAGCCTTGCGGGTGGCGTGACTGCCAGTGCCAGGTATCCTGTGCCATTTCATCAAGCGTGCGCGTGACACGCCAGTTAAGCTCTTTGTCGGCTTTGGTGGCGTCGGCCCAGTAAGCAGGCAGATCGCCCTCACGACGCGGTGCGAAGTGGTAGTTCACCGGCTTGCCGCAGGCTTTGCTGAAGGCGTTAACCACGTCCAGCACGCTGCTGCCGACGCCAGCGCCGAGGTTGTAAATATGCACGCCCGGTTTATCCGCCAGCTGCTGCATGGCCGCAACGTGGCCGTCGGCCAGATCCATCACGTGGATATAGTCGCGCACGCCGGTGCCGTCTTCGGTCGGGTAGTCATTGCCAAAAATCGCCAGCGACTCGCGGCGGCCTACGGCCACCTGGGCGATATACGGCATCAGGTTGTTCGGAATGCCCTGCGGATCTTCCCCCATATCGCCAGACGGATGCGCACCGACCGGGTTGAAGTAGCGCAGCAGCGCGATGCTCCACTCCGGCTGGGCTTTTTGCAGATCGGTCAGGATCTGCTCCACCATCAGCTTGCTTTTGCCGTACGGGCTCTGCGGCGTCCCGGTCGGGAAGCTTTCAACGTAAGGGATTTTAGGCTGATCGCCGTAGACGGTGGCGGAAGAGCTAAAGATGAAGTTTTTGACGTTGGCCGCACGCATGGCGGAGATGAGACGCAGGGTGCCGTTGACGTTGTTGTCGTAATACTCAAGCGGCTTAGCAACGGATTCACCGACCGCTTTCAGACCCGCGAAGTGGATCACCGCTTCAATGGCGTGGTCGTGAAGGATCTCGGTCATCAGCGCTTCGTTACGGATGTCGCCTTCCACGAACGTCGGGTGTTTACCGCCAAGACGTTCAATCACAGGCAGCACGCTGCGCTTACTGTTGCACAGGTTGTCGAGAATGATGACGTCATGGCCGTTTTGCAGCAGCTGCACGCAGGTATGACTACCGATGTAACCGCTACCACCTGTTACCAGAACTCGCATATTTCGCTCCATTGGGCTTATGGTATGTAATAACCATAGCATAACAGAGACGCGAAAAGTGTGACATGGGATAAAATAGTGGAATCGTTTACACTGTTTTTAAAATCCGATTTTCAGCTATCGTGAGGCATTGTAGATCAACGGGATAGCAATGTATTAGTGCAGGTTATCTGAAAAACGGAGGGCGGTGCCCTCCGGGGATTAATCGATTTTGCTTTGCCGATAGTAATAGTGCTCACCGTCCGGAACAAACTCCAGGCGGTGGGTGATGCAGGAGGGGGCATCTTCGGCATGATGTGAAACGAACAGCAGCTGCGTTTCACCTTCGCTAATCAGCACGTCCACAAAGCGGCGGATAAGCTGGCGGTTCAACGGGTCGAGTCCCTGCAGCGGTTCGTCGAGGATCAGCAGCGTAGGGTGTTTCACCAGCGCGCGAACGATCAGCGCCAGACGCTGCTGCCCCCACGAAAGACTATGAAACGGCGCGTCAGCAACCCGGTTGTCCATGCCCAGAATGTCCAGCCACTGCTGGGCCAGCTTGTGCTGTTTGTCCGACACCGCCTGATAAATGCCGATGGAGTCAAAATACCCGGAGAGGATCACGTTGCGTACCGTGGTACTGACCCGGTAATCCAGATGCAGGCTGCTGCTGACGTAGCCGATATGTTTTTTGATATCCCAGATGGTTTCGCCGCTGCCGCGACGCCGACCGAACAGCGTGAGGTGGTTGCTGTAGCCCTGCGGATGATCGCCGGTGATCAGGCTCAGCAGCGTGGATTTACCCGCGCCGTTGGGGCCGACAATCTGCCAGTGCTCGCCTGGATTGACAGTCCAGCTGAGGTGATTGAGGATAGCGCGATCGTCATAAGAGACCACCCCATCGCGCAGCACGATGCGCGGCTGGTGGGGATCAAGCGCGTGGCGCGCCGACGGGGCGTCGGGTTCCGGAAGGGTAATACCGTCGAGCTGTTCGCTGTGCGCGAGCTGGGCAATCAGCGCCTGCTTAAGCAGTGCGGTTTTTTCGCCGGTCTCGGTCAGGTTACAGTCGGCCAGGACGCCCGCGTGCTGGATAAAGTCCGGAATTTCATCAAAACGGTTAAGCACCAGCACGAGGGTATATCCCTGCTGATTAAGCGACGCCAGCAGAGACGCCAGCTGCGCCCGGGACTGCACGTCAAGACCGTCGAACGGTTCGTCCAGAATAAGCAGTTCAGGTTCGCTCATCAGCGCCTGACAAAGCAGCGTTTTTCGCGTCTCGCCGGTCGAAAGGTATTTAAAGCGCCGGTTCAGCAGAGGGGTGATACCGAACTGTTCTGCCAGGCGCTGGCAGCGGGCGGGATCCTTCACTTCATCCTGAATAATTTCCGCCGTCGTACGGCCGGTATCGTCTTCGCCAGGGCTGAGCAAATCGGTGTTGTTGCGCTGCCACTCGTCGCTGACCAGCTTTTGCAGTTGTTCAAACGACAGGCGCGTCAGGCGCGTAAAGTCGCTCTGGTATTGGCCCTTGAGGAGGTTGAGCTCTCCGGCCAGCGCGCGGGCCAGCGCGGATTTACCGCTGCCGTTTGTGCCGACAAACGCCCAGCTTTCACCCGCGCGTAGCGTCAAATCAGCAATCGTCAGCGTTCGGGTATCGCTAAGACGAAACGTGCCTTGCGAAATATGCAATGATGACATGATTTATCCCTGTTTTTGCAGCACCAGATATCAGGGATACGCACTGTCGGTACGATTGTCAATGTGCTCAGCACAAAGTGGCGATAATCACCCGGTCCGCGTTGAAATACGCGGTGACGGCAGCACCTTCTTCTACGTTGTCCGACTCGCTGAGCGGTATGGTCGCGCAAAGCGGCTGCCCATCTGCCAGGGTCATCAGCACTTCGCACTGCGCCTGGCCGCGTTCGATATGGCTGATGGTGCCCTGCAGCTGGTTATCTGCTCCCTTTGCCGCGTCGGGATCGCGTGTGATACTGACCCACGGCGCCTTCAGGAGCACCAGCACCTCTTTCCCTTCATCCAGTTCAAGACGTTCCGCGCTTTGCGCCGTTATGGCGGCCTTCAGACGGGTGGTGCCATCGGCAAGCAGGATCTCAATATGCTGCTGTATCTGCAGATTGTCGCGCGCCGTCACCGTACCAAACCACTGGTTGCGGGCGCTGGTTTGTAGCGAGAAGCGGGAAATGGCGGCCAGCAGACTGTCCAGCGGAACGTTATCGTCATCGCTTAACGCATCGAACGCTTTTTGCTGAATCTGGGCCAGCAGATCGTAAAGCTGAATAAGACGCTGACCATAGCGCGTCACGATTGCACCGCCGCCGCCTTTGCCGCCCGTGGCTCTGTCCACCAGCGGCTGTTCACTCAGGGTGTTCATGTCGTTGATGGCGTCCCAGGCACTTTTGTAGCTGATGCCCGCGTTTTTCGCCCCCTGGCTAATCGAGCCCGTTTGTTCTATTTGTTTAAGCAGGGCGATACGTCGCGGATCGGCGAAAAGCTTTTGCTGAAGTCGGAGTGTGAGGAGAATTTCGGCCTGCATAACAGTGTCCTGGCAAAAAGGGTATTGTGACCCAAATGGTGCAGGGCGCAAAGGGTACCGCACAAAAGGGGATGTTTTTCTCAGTTGAAAGGGTAGAATAAGCTGTTCACAATATCTGGAGAAAACCATGTTAGAGTTGTTGAAAAGTCTGGTATTCGCCGTGATCATGGTACCAGTAGTGATGGCCATCATCCTCGGTGCCATCTACGGCCTGGGTGAAGTGTTCAACGTCTTTTCGAACATTGGTCACAGAGACCAGGCTAAAAAGCAGCATTGATTCCCCCCCAAAACGCCCGGCTTGTCCGGGCGTTTTGCTCTCAAGATTTTCCCATTTTCGCCGATACTCTTTAACGCACTACGCCGGTTTACCTCTTCAGCGGTACGATTAAACGCTGGGATCTCCCTGACGTTACCGTTATATTAATGTGTATATAACGCTACTCACAGGAGTTACAGATGGCACGTTCATGGGTACGCCTTTTTGCAGGGGCAACGTTGACGCTTTCCCTTACCGGACACGCGCTGGCGGACGACGGTAAAATCACGGTCTTTGCGGCGGCGTCGCTGACTAACGCGCTGCAGGATATCGCGGCGGCGTATAAAAAAGAGAAAAACGTCGAGGTGGTCTCCTCGTTTGCCTCTTCCTCGACGCTCGCTCGCCAGATAGAAGCGGGCGCGCCGGCGGATCTGTTCATCTCGGCTGACCAGAAGTGGATGGATTACGCGGCGGAGAAAAAAGCGATTGATGCGGCAACCCGCGAAACGCTGCTGGGGAATAGCCTGGTTGTCGTGGCGCCAAAAGCCAGCGCCCAGGCTGACTTCACCATCAACAAAGAGACCCACTGGATAAGCCTGCTGAACGGCGGGCGTCTGGCGGTGGGCGATCCGGAGCACGTTCCGGCCGGGATCTACGCCAAAGAAGCGCTGCAAAAATTGGGCGCATGGGAGACATTGTCACCGAAGCTGGCCCCGGCGGAAGATGTCCGCGGCGCGCTGGCGCTGGTGGAACGCAACGAAGCCCCGCTGGGCATTGTGTATGGCTCTGATGCCGTTGCCAGTAAGGGTGTGAAAGTGGTGGCAACGTTCCCGGAAGACTCCCACAAGAAAGTGGAATATCCTGTTGCGATTGTTGATGGACATAAAAATGCGACCGTGACGGCCTTCCGCGATTATCTGAAGGGGCCGGAAGCGTCCGCGATCTTTAAACGTTACGGATTTACGACTCACTGATGATATTGACCGATCCTGAATGGCAGGCTGTTCTGCTGAGCCTTAAAGTCTCTTCCCTGGCGGTTGCGCTGAGTTTGCCCTTTGGGATCTTCTTTGCCTGGCTACTGGTTCGCTGTCGGTTTCCCGGCAAAGCGCTGCTCGACAGCGTGCTTCATCTTCCGCTCGTGTTGCCGCCCGTGGTGGTCGGTTATCTGCTGTTAATTTCCATGGGGCGACGCGGTTTTATTGGCGAAAAACTTTATGACTGGTTTGGGCTGACCTTTGCGTTTAGCTGGCGCGGAGCGGTACTGGCGGCGGCGGTAATGTCATTCCCGCTGATGTTGAGGGCGATCCGCCTCGCGCTGGAAGGCGTGGACATGAAGCTCGAACAGGCGGCCCGTACGCTGGGTGCCGGGCGCTGGCGCGTTTTTTTCACCATCACGCTTCCCCTGACGTTACCCGGCATTATTGTCGGGACGGTACTGGCGTTCGCCCGCTCGCTGGGCGAGTTTGGCGCGACCATCACCTTCGTCTCGAACATCCCCGGCGAGACGCGAACGATTCCGTCGGCCATGTATACCCTGATCCAAACGCCGGGCGGAGAGGGCGCGGCGGCGCGGCTGTGTATCATTTCAATCGTACTAGCCCTGGTATCGCTGCTGGTGTCGGAATGGCTGGCGCGGCTGAGCCGCGAGCGGATGGGGAAATAAGCATGCTGGAACTGAATTTCACCCAGACGCTGGGAAACCATACCCTGACGCTTAACGAGATGCTGCCTGCAAGCGGTATCACTGCCATCTTCGGCGTCTCGGGGGCGGGAAAAACGTCGCTGATAAATGCCATCAGCGGCCTGACGCGCCCGCAGTCAGGACGGATTGTATTGAATAACCGCGTCTTAAACGACGTGGAAAACAAGGTTTATCTCACGCCGGATAAACGCCGCATTGGCTATGTTTTCCAGGACGCGCGCTTATTCCCGCACTACAGCGTGCGCGGCAACCTGCGTTACGGCATGGCGAAAAGCATGGCCGGACAGTTTGATAAGCTGGTGACGCTTTTAGGCATTGAGCCACTGCTCGACAGACTGCCCTCGTCGCTTTCCGGCGGAGAAAAACAGCGCGTAGCCATTGGCCGCGCGTTGCTGACCGCACCCGAACTGCTGCTGCTCGACGAACCGCTGGCCTCGCTGGATATTCCGCGCAAACGTGAGCTCCTGCCCTACCTGCAGCGCCTGACGCGGGAAATTAATATTCCGATGCTCTACGTCAGCCATTCGCTGGATGAGATCCTCCATCTGGCCGACAAAGTGCTGGTGCTGGAAGAGGGCAGCGTCAAGGCCTTCGGCAACCTGGAAGAGGTCTGGGGCAGCAGCGTAATGAACCCGTGGTTACCCCGGGAACAGCAGAGCAGCATTCTGAAGGTGAGCGTCCTGGAACACCATCCGCACTACGCGATGACGGCGCTGGCGCTCGGCGATCAGCACCTGTGGGTCAATAAGATCGACAAGCCGTTGCAGTCCGCGCTGCGTATTCGTATTCAGGCATCAGACGTCTCGCTGGTGCTGCAGCCGCCGCTGCAAACCAGTATTCGAAATATTCTGCGCGCCAAAGTCGCGGAGTGTTTTGATGATAACGGCCAGGTGGAAGTGAAGCTCGAGGTGGGAAGCCGGACGCTCTGGGCGCGCATCAGCCCGTGGGCCAGGGATGAGTTAGGGATCAAACCCGGCCTGTGGCTTTACGCGCAAATTAAGAGCGTCTCGATCACCGCCTGATTACAGCAGGTGGGTATAAATATACTGCGCGATGCTGTCGGTGGTGTTGTCGCCAATCACCACGTTAGCGCGCGCTTTTACCGCGTCGTCGGCATTGCCCATCGCCACGCCCGTACCGACGGCTTCCAGCATGCTGATGTCGTTGTAGTTGTCGCCGAAGGCGATCGCGTCCTGCATTGACCAGCCCTGTGATTCCACATACTGCGTCAGACGCTTGCCTTTGCTGTTGCCTTTGCGGGCAATATCCACCTGATCGTGCCAGGACCACTCGCACTCCAGCCCCAGCGTTTCCTCGACGTGCTTCGCGAAGGTATTCAGTTTGGTCGTGTCTTCATCCGTCAGGGCGAATTTCCAGATAGCCTCAACGTCCTGGGCTGCCTGACGCAGGGAGGATACCTGGGTAAAGACCGGACGCTGCGCTTCAGGCAGGGACAACGCCCAGTTGCTGGTGCGCACCACGTGGCCGGTAGGGCGCTCGTAGACCATTGCGTTATCCACATACATCAGGCCGTGAATGGCATGCTCATCCAGCAGATCAATCAGTTGCAGCGCCTGGGGAACCGGCAGCGGGTCGGAGGCTAAAACCTTTTTTGTCTGATAATCATACAAATAAGTGCCATTACAACAAATTGCAGGTGTATCTAACGCCAGTGCCTGATAAAAAGGGTGAATGGCTACGTGATGTCGACCCGTTACGATAAGGAGTTGATATCCCGCTTCCTGCGCGCGTTTAAGCGCTTCAAGGGAGGAGGGGAGAAGGGTTTTTTGCGGCGTCAGTAAGGTACCGTCTAAATCCAGAGCAATCACACGCGAGGTCATCTGTTTTCCCGGGTTAATATTGAATTTACGTTTTGATGGGATGGTACACCGAGAGGCGAATGCTTCAAAATTCCTGTCGACAATTCAGCATTCACCGTCAAAAGTTAATTACTTTCATGCGCAGTGAGGAGTGAATATTCATGAAACAAACCGTTTATACCGCCAGTCCTGAAAGCCAGCAGATCCACGTCTGGCGCTTAAATACCGAAGGGACACTCACGCTGGTTCAGGTTGTTGATGTGCCAGGCCAGGTACAGCCGATGGTCATCAGCCCGGATAAACGTTTCTTGTACGTGGGTGTGCGCCCGGAGTTTCGCGTGCTGGCCTATCGCATCTCTCCGGACGACGGCGCGCTGACTTACACTGCCGAAGCGCCGCTGCCGGGCAGTCCAACCCATATCTCAACCGATCGTAAAGGCAACTTTGTCTTCAGCGGCTCGTATAATGCGGGCTGCGTCAGCGTAACGCGTCTGGAAGATGGCATTCCGGTCGAAACCGTGGATGTGGTGGAAGGGCTGGAAGGCTGCCACTCGGCGAATATCTCTCCGGATAACCGCACGCTGTGGGTGCCTGCCCTGAAGCAGGATCGTATCTGCCTGTTCACCCTGAGCGACGATGGTCACCTCGTGGCGCAGAATCCAGCTGAAGTCACGACGGTAGAAGGCGCGGGCCCGCGTCATACGGTCTTCCATCCGAACCAGCAGTACGCCTACGTGGTCAACGAACTGAACAGCTCCGTGGACGTATGGGAGCTGAAAGATCCAAACGGTCAGATTGAGTGCGTGCAGACGCTGGACATGATGCCGTCTGATTTCTCCGACACCCGCTGGGCGGCGGATATTCACATTACGCCAAATGGCCGTCATCTGTACGCCTGTGACCGCACCTCCAGCCTGATCACCGTGTTTAGCGTTTCCGAAGACGGCAGCGTGCTGGCGATTGAAGGCTTCCAGCCGACGGAAACCCAGCCGCGCGGCTTTAATATCGATCACAGCGGCAAATACCTGATTGCGGCGGGGCAGAAATCCCACCACATCGCGCTGTATGAAATTAAAGGCGAGCAGGGGCTGCTGGAAGAGAAAGGGCGCTACGCCGTAGGCCAGGGGCCGATGTGGGTGGTGGTTAACGCTCACTAAGCGGCTTAAAACAAAAAACCTCGCGAATGCGAGGTTTTTTTATGCCCGGTGGCAGTGCGTTTACCGGGCTTACATAACCTGTAGGCCGGGTAAGGCAAAGCCGCCACCCGGCAAAAGGAGAGCTTACTGCTTCGGCTCAGCAACCACTTTGCTACCCAGACCGCGGTTGTTGTACTCCCACATACGGTTGAAGTTAGCGTCGTTCAGGTTGCGCTGCACGTTCCCTTTATCGTCCACCGCACCGGTATTGCCGGAGAACGGACGTTTAGAGATCGCCGCATCCGCCCACGGCTTCGCCATGTTGAAGCCTTCGTTGATCACGCTGTCGCGGATCACCACCTGACCGTTGGTCGCCGCGTCCACGTCCAGGGAGCGTCCCAGCTGCGCCACGCCGTCACCGGCAGCGTTAAAGCGGCTGTTCACGGCCAGGAAGCCGAAGAAGAGGTTTGACGGGGTTGCCGGAGCAAACACGTAACCTTCCTGCTGGGTACGTGAGTTCACCACGCGGAAATCGGTGTTATCAAATACCACCGCGCCGCGGCCGGAGACCAGATCCACGTCACCTTCAACGTAGCTGTTGGTTACCAGCGTACGGGTCAGACGGTTATTCTGCAGGGTGTTCTGCACGCCGCTGTTGGTCACGAAGAAGGTGTTCTGACGACCCAGAATGTTGACGTTGTTAATCTGCACCTTATCGCCATCGCTGCGCAGCGCGACGGCCTGGTGGTTACCGGCGTCAACGCTGTCGCCCAGGGTATTCTGAATGGTCAGGTTCTGCAGCTGCAGACCGTTATTCTGGGACCAGAACACCGCAGAGCACATCACGCCAACCGTGGCGGAACGCTTGCTCTGGCAGTTATCAAACATGTACCACGCCGGTTTGCCCGGCATATATTTACCGGCCGGGTTCACCAGGTGACGCCAGGTGTTGCCGTCGATTTCAGAATCAATCGCCAGGCCAATTTTTACGTCGATTGCTTTTTCGCCCAGACCGTAAAGCGTAATGCTGCCCGGTGCCGCCGGAACATACACGGTGCCTTCATATTCGCCTGGCAGGATCGCGATGTACTGGCGAGACGCGCTGTGTTTCGTGATGGCAGCATCTACCGCAGCCTGAATAGAGGTATGCGTTACGCCCTGCGCACCTGCCGGGCCAACCACGAAGTCAGGCTGTTTCGGCAGGTTAATCGAAGACGGGGTCCACGGCGCAGCGTTAGGATCCATCGACGAGAAGTAGTGCGCACGGTCGAAGTTCTTCGCTTCATCAGCGGACAAAATCGGGCGGGAGGCGGTACCGGGCGCGACCTGCTCAGAAGGGCGCTGATCCGGTGGGGTTGAACTGCATGCGGATAAGGTCACGCCAAAGGCGAGCGCTAACGCCAGACGGGAAATCCTGGAAATGTTCAAGGTGAAGCTCCTGGGTATGCAAGTCTTTACGGGATAGACGAAATAGCCTGCTTTTTTATACTAAGTTGAGCGAAACGGGAAGATAAAAAGGGTAAAAGTTGCATTTTTAGCCCTGGAGCGGCGGGTAAGTGATCACAAATAAATAACATTTTCCGCAAAGTCGGTTGACAGCAGACAACAGATGAAAATAAATGTCTATACAACCCATGACAAGTGAAAGCCCATGCAGCAGATTCATCCTGACGATGTGATATGGCGAAATGCGCGACTGGCTACGATGGCGCCGGACGTCCGTGCGCCCTATGGACTGAAAGATCAACACGCCCTGGTTATACGGGGTCAAACTATCCTGGCCGTGATCCCTGAATCTGACATTCCGGCCGGACACACTCACTGTGTCGATCTTCAGGGTCGTCTGGTCACCCCGGGCCTGATTGACTGCCATACCCACCTGGTGTTTGGCGGCGATCGCGCGGCGGAGTGGGAGCAGCGTCTGAACGGTGTCTCTTATCAAACCATCAGCGCCCAGGGGGGCGGGATTAACGCGACCGTGACGGCGACGCGCAGCAGTTCACCCGAAACCCTGCTTAATCTGGCACAGCAGCGGCTTCAGCGTCTGATAAATGAAGGCGTCACCACGGTTGAAATAAAATCGGGATACGGCCTCAACGCCGATGCCGAAGAGAAAATGCTGCAGGTCGCACGCCAGCTGGGCCTCAATAATCCGATCGATATCAGCCCAACGCTGCTGGCGGCCCATGCCGTTCCGCCGGAATACCGACAGGATCCGGATGCCTACCTCACGCTGGTCTGCGATCAGATATTGCCCACGCTGTGGCAAAAAGAGTTGTTTGAAGCGGTCGACGTGTTCTGTGAAAACGTCGGCTTTACCCCGTCGCAAACCGAGCGCCTCTTCAAGGCGGCGACCGCGCTCGGTATTCCGGTGAAAGGGCACGTCGAGCAGCTGTCGAATCAGGGCGGGGCGGCGCTGGTCAGCCGGTATAAAGGACTCTCCGCCGATCATATCGAATATCTTGACGACGCAGGCGTTCAGGCGATGGCGCAAAGCGGCACGGTTGCGGTCCTGTTGCCGGGCGCGTTCTATTTTCTGCAGGAGCGCCAGCGTCCGCCGGTGGAACAGCTCAGAAAACAGGGCGTGCCAATGGCGGTCGCCACCGACTATAACCCCGGCACCAGCCCGTTTGCCAGCCTGCACCTGGCGATGAACATGGCCTGCGTCCAGTTTGGCCTGACGCCCGAGGAAGCCTGGGCTGGCGTCACGCGCCATGCCGCGCAGGCGCTGGGCCGCGGGGAAACCCACGGACAGCTACGAGCCGGGTTTGTCGCTGATTTTATCGTCTGGGATGCGCATCATCCGGTAGAGATGGTCTACGAGCCGGGACGCAATCCGCTGTATCAACGTATTTTCCGTGGGGAGGCAGTATGAGGTTATGGCGGCCCGTCGCCGAAACGGTCTGGCAGGGGCGCGACGACAGCGCCGAGGCCAGCAACGCAACGCGCATTTTCCAGACGATACGGCAGCAGGGAGCGTTCACGCCGCTGGCACCCGGCATTGCGCTGATAGGCTTTGAATGTGATGCAGGGGTAAAACGTAATCAGGGCAGGCCCGGCGCCGTGCAGGCGCCTGATGTGCTGCGTAAGGCGCTGGCAAATATGGCAAGCCATCTGGGACACGAGCGGCTGGCGGATATGGGGTCGGTTTACGTTGAAGGTGACGAGCTGGAAGCGGCACAGCAGGCGTTAAGCGATGCCGTGACAGCCTGCCAGCGGTCCGGGATGCGCACGCTGGTCTTTGGCGGCGGACACGAAACCGCGTGGGCGCACGGTCGCGGCGTGCTGGACGCCTTCCCGAACGAGCGGGTGGTCATTATCAACCTGGATGCCCATCTCGATCTGCGCAAGGCCGACCGGGCGACGTCCGGCACGCCGTTTCGCCAGCTGGCGCACTACTGCGATGAGCGCGGGCGGGCATTTCAGTACGCCTGTTTTGGCGTGAGCCGGGCGGCGAACACGCAGGCGCTGTGGGATGAGGCTGAACGCCTGAACGTCACGCTGGTGGAGGATCTCCATTTCAAGCGCGATGCGCTATCCGCGCTGGAAAAGGTGTTGGCCCAGGCCGATCGCGTCTACCTGACAATCGATCTGGACGTCCTGCCCGCCAGCGAAATGCCTGCCGTTTCCGCTCCGGCTGCGTTAGGCATACCGGCACTGGATCTCCTCCCCGTTATCGAACAAATCTGCCGTAGCGGTAAGCTACAGGCCGCCGATCTGGTAGAGTTTAACCCGCAGTTCGATCGGGACGGGCAGGGCGCAAAGCTTGCCGCCCGTCTGGCCTGGCAAATTGCTCACTGGTGGGCATAACACTATTCAAGGAGTCACGATGTTTTCACGCTCACCCCTGCCGCCGTCGAGCCCTCCCGCGCCTTTCTACGAAAAGGTGAAGCAGGCGATCAGCGAAAAAATCGCCACCGGCGTCTGGCGGCCGCACGACCGCATTCCCTCGGAGGCCGATCTGGTGGCGCAGTTTGGCTTTAGCCGGATGACCATCAACCGGGCGCTGCGCGAGCTGACCGACGAAGGGCTTCTGGTACGCCTGCAGGGCGTCGGGACGTTTGTGGCGGAGCCGAAAGGGCAGTCCGCCCTGTTTGAAATCCGCAGCATTGCGGACGAGATTGCCGCGCGTAATCATCAGCACCGCTGTGAGGTGCTGGTGCTCGAAGAGACCCAGGCCAGCGCCGAGCAGGCGGTAGAGCTGAACGTCAAAGAAGGCAGCCGCATCTTCCACTCCGTGATGGTGCATTTCGAAAACGACGTTCCGGTGCAGATTGAAGATCGCTGCGTGAACGCCGAACGGATACCGGACTATCTGAACCAGGATTACACCCAGACCACGCCGCATGCCTATCTCTCGCTCGTCGCACCGCTGACGGAAGGGGAGCACATTGTGGAGGCCGTGCGCGCCACGCCGCAGGAGTGCGAACGGCTGCGCATTAAAGAGCACGACCCGTGCCTGCTGATCCGCCGTCGAACCTGGTCCTCATCGCACATCGTGTCACATGCCCGGCTGCTTTTCCCGGGGAACCGTTACCGGCTGCAGGGCCACTTTATGTCATAAGTTTTATAAGCGTGATCGCTAACGCAATATAACAAAATTGTATCTTTTTTGTTAAATCTGACCTTGTGTGTGCTTGTCTATACAAGTATATCTAAATGCATCATCTGTCCCGTATAGGAGCACACAATGTCGTCAGGTAAATACCGCCAGCAGGACGTCCGCGCCGCGCGCGGCACCACCCTTACTGCCAAAAGCTGGCTCACCGAAGCCCCGCTGCGCATGTTGATGAACAACCTTGATCCTGAGGTGGCGGAAAACCCCCACGAGCTGGTGGTCTACGGCGGCATTGGCCGCGCCGCGCGCAACTGGGAATGCTATGACGCCATTGTTAAGGCACTGACCGAACTCGAAAACGACGAAACCCTGCTGGTGCAGTCCGGCAAGCCGGTTGGCGTGTTTAAAACCCACAAAAACGCCCCGCGCGTGCTGATCGCCAACTCTAACCTCGTACCGCACTGGGCCACCTGGGAACACTTCAACGAACTCGACGCGAAAGGGCTGGCGATGTATGGCCAGATGACCGCCGGGAGCTGGATCTACATCGGCAGCCAGGGGATCGTGCAGGGCACCTACGAAACCTTCGTGGAGGCCGGTCGCCAGCACTACAACGGCTCGCTGAAAGGCCGCTGGGTATTGACCGCCGGTCTTGGCGGGATGGGCGGCGCGCAGCCGCTGGCCGCCACGCTGGCCGGCGCGTGCTCGCTGAACATTGAGTGCCAGCAGAGCCGCATTGATTTCCGTCTGCGTACCCGTTACGTCGACGAACAGGCCGAGAATCTCGATGACGCGCTGGCGCGCATCAAAAAGTACACATCCGAAGGCAAAGCGGTGTCGATTGCCCTGTGCGGCAACGCGGCGGACATTCTTCCTGAACTCGTTGCCCGCGGCGTGCGCCCGGATCTGGTCACCGACCAGACCAGCGCCCATGACCCGCTGCACGGCTACCTGCCAAAAGGCTGGACGTGGGAAGCCTACCAGCAAAAAGCGGAAACCGATCCGGAAGGCACGGTGCTTGCCGCGAAACGCGCCATGGCGGAACACGTCTCCGCGATGCTGGCCTTCAGCCAGATGGGCATTCCGACCTTTGACTACGGCAACAACATCCGCCAGATGGCGAAAGAGATGGGCGTGAGTAACGCCTTCGACTTCCCGGGCTTCGTCCCGGCCTATATCCGCCCGCTGTTCTGCCGCGGCATCGGTCCGTTCCGCTGGGTTGCCCTGTCCGGTGACCCGGAGGATATCTACAAAACCGACGCCAAAGTGAAGGAGATTGTCGCGGATGACGAGCATCTTCACCACTGGCTGGACATGGCCCGCGAGCGCATTAACTTCCAGGGCCTGCCGGCGCGTATCTGCTGGGTAGGGCTGGAGTGGCGTCAAAAACTGGGCCTCGCCTTCAACGAAATGGTGCGCAACGGTGAAGTTTCCGCGCCGATCGTCATCGGCCGAGACCACCTGGACTCCGGCTCCGTCGCCAGCCCGAACCGCGAAACCGAAGCCATGCGCGACGGCTCGGACGCGGTCTCCGACTGGCCATTGCTGAACGCCCTGCTCAACACCGCCAGCGGCGCGACCTGGGTGTCGCTGCACCACGGCGGCGGCGTGGGAATGGGCTTCTCCCAGCATTCCGGGATGGTCATCGTCTGCGACGGTACCGATGAAGCCGCCGCGCGTATCGCTCGCGTGCTCCACAACGACCCGGCCACCGGCGTGATGCGTCACGCGGATGCGGGTTACGAGATTGCCATTGACTGTGCCAAAGAGCAGGGACTTAACCTGCCGATGATCCCTGCCACACAAGGAAAGCATGAATGAACGCGTTAACACTCACTCCCGGCTCACTGACGCTCAAGCAGCTGCGTAACGTCTGGCGTCAGCCGGTCACCCTGTCGCTGGATGAAAGCGCCCACGCCGCCATTAACGACAGCGTCGCCTGCGTTGAAGCCATCGTTGCTGAAGGGCGCACGGCTTACGGGATTAATACCGGCTTTGGGCTGCTGGCGCAGACCCGCATCGCGACGCACGATCTGGAAAACCTGCAGCGTTCGCTGGTGCTGTCGCACGCGGCGGGCGTCGGTCAGCCGCTTGACGATGAGATTGTCCGTCTGATGATGGTGCTCAAAATCAACAGCCTGGCGCGCGGTTTCTCCGGCATTCGCCTGAGCGTGATTCAGGCGCTGATGGCGCTGGTGAATGCGGAGGTCTATCCGTGGATCCCGGCGAAGGGCTCCGTCGGTGCCTCCGGCGATCTCGCGCCGCTGGCGCACATGTCGCTGCTGCTGCTGGGCGAAGGCAAAGCGCGCTGGCAGGGCGAGTGGCTGCCTGCGAAAGAGGCGCTGAAAAAAGCCGGCTTAACGCCGATCACGCTGGCGGCGAAAGAGGGGTTGGCGTTGCTGAACGGCACTCAGGCATCGACCGCCTTCGCGCTGCGCGGCCTGTTTGAAGCGGAAGATCTGTTTGCCTCGGCGGTGGTGTGCGGTGCGCTGACCACCGAAGCGGTGCTGGGCTCGCGTCGCCCGTTCGATGCCCGCATCCACGAGGTGCGCGGTCAGCGGGGACAGATTGATGCCGCCGCGATGTACCGTCACGTGCTTACCGACACCAGCGAGATCGCGGAGTCACACCACAACTGTGAGAAGGTGCAGGATCCGTATTCCCTGCGCTGCCAGCCGCAGGTGATGGGCGCGTGCCTGACGCAGCTGCGCCAGGCGGCGGCGGTGCTGCTGGTGGAGGCCAACGCGGTCTCCGATAACCCGCTGGTGTTCGCCCAGGAAAACGAGGTGGTCTCCGGGGGCAACTTCCACGCCGAGCCGGTGGCAATGGCGGCGGATAATATCGCGCTGGCGATTGCCGAAGTCGGCGCGTTGTCCGAGCGCCGCATCGCGCTGATGATGGATAAACATATGTCCCAGCTGCCACCGTTCCTGGTGCGTAACGGCGGGGTTAACTCGGGCTTTATGATTGCCCAGGTGACCGCAGCAGCGCTGGCAAGCGAGAACAAGGCGCTGTCGCACCCGCACAGCGTGGACAGCCTGCCAACCTCGGCCAATCAGGAAGATCACGTTTCGATGGCACCGGCTGCCGGGCGTCGTCTCTGGGAAATGGCCTCCAACACCCGCGGCGTGCTGGCGGTGGAATGGCTGGCGGCAAGTCAGGGTATCGATCTGCGTGAAGGGCTTAAATCCAGCCCGCTGCTGGAGCAGGCGCGTCATGCGCTGCGCGAGCACGTATCGCATTACGACGACGACCGCTTCTTTGCCCCGGATATTGATAAGGCGATGCAGCTTCTGGAAGAGGGGCGGCTGGTGGGGCTGTTACCTTCGGTGCTGTGATTTTTTTGCCCGGTGGCGCTGCGCTTACCGGGCCTACGAGTACGAAATCCAGGCCGGGTAAGGCGTAGCCGCCACCCGGCTTTTTTTACGAATACATCGCCGTAATCGACGCGCTCCCCAGGGAATGGAAATGCACGTTAAACCCGACCATCGCGCCGCTCGCGCCTTCATCGACGTCAATCTTCTCCACATCCAGCGCGTGCACCGTGAAGATATAGCGGTGAGTTTCACCTTTTGGTGGCGCCGCGCCGCCGTAGCCCGCTTTACCAAAGTCAGTACGCGTCTGAATGGCACCTTCAGGCAGGGCAACCAGGCCTGAACCGGAACCCTGCGGCAGCACGCGCGTGTCGGCAGGCAGGTTCGCCACGATCCAGTGCCACCATCCGGAACCGGTTGGCGCATCCGGGTCATAGCATGTCACGACAAAGCTTTTGGTGCCTGCCGGAACCTCGTCCCACGCCAGGTGCGGGGAGATGTTATCGCCCTGATACCCCATGCCGTTGAAAACGTGCCGTTCCGGCAGCTTTTCGCCGTCGCGCAGATCTTTACTGATGATTTTCATACGGTTTACCCTCGTTGATCGCTCGTTCAGCAAGTGTAATGCATTGGGTTAAATCGTGAAATGCGCGGGAATGTTAACGGCTGTTACAACCGCGTCGGTTAATTTTCGAAGCTGCTCTGGCGTGATGCTGTACGGCGGCATCAGATAGATAAGCTTGCCGAAAGGCCGGACCCACACGCCCTGGTCCACGAAGAAGCGCTGCAGCGCCGCCATATTCACCGGATGGGTGGTTTCAATCACCCCGATGGCGCCCAGCACGCGCACGTCCGCCACGAAATTCGCGCCCGAGGCGGCGCTCAGCTCCGATTTCAGCTGCGCTTCTATCGCCGCAACCTGCGTCTGCCACTCGCCGCTCTCCAGAATCGCAAGGCTTTCACTCGCCACGGCGCAGGCCAGCGGGTTACCCATAAACGTCGGGCCGTGCATAAAGCAGCCGGCTTCACCGTCGCTGATGGTGTCGGCCACCTGGCGGGTCGTGAGCGTGGCGGAGAGCGTCATGGTGCCGCCCGTCAGCGCTTTGCCGAGGCATAGAATATCCGGGGCGATACCCGCATGTTCGCAGGCAAACAGCTTGCCGGTGCGGCCAAAGCCGGTGGCGATCTCATCGGCAATCAGCAGAATGCCCTCGCGGTCGCACATCCTGCGAATACGCTTCAGCCATTCCGGGTGGTACATCCGCATCCCGCCCGCGCCCTGCACGATCGGTTCAAGAATGACGGCGGCAATCTCATGACGATGCGCCGCCATCAGTCGGGCGAAGCCGACCATGTCCATCTCGTTCCACTCGCCGTCGAAGCGGCTCTGCGGCGCCGGGGCGAACAGGTTTTCCGGCAGATACCCCTTCCACAGGCTGTGCATGGAGTTGTCCGGATCGCACACCGACATCGCTCCGAAGGTATCCCCGTGATAGCCGTTGCGGAAGGTGAGGAAACGCTGGCGCGCTTCGCCCTTCGCATGCCAGTACTGCAGCGCCATTTTCATCGCCACTTCCACCGCCACGGAGCCGGAATCCGCCAGGAACACGCACTCCAGCGAGTCAGGCGTCATCGCCACCAGACGGCGGCATAAATCCACCGCGGGCTGGTGGGTGAGCCCGCCAAACATCACGTGCGACATCTGGTCAATCTGCGCCTTCATCGCCGCGTTCAGGCGCGGGTGGTTATACCCGTGAATCGCCGCCCACCAGGAGGACATCCCGTCAACGAGCTGTTCGCCGCTGGCGAGGTGCAGCTCGCAGCCGTGGGCGGAGGCCACCGGATAGACGGGAAGGGGGCGGGTGGTGGAGGTGTAAGGGTGCCAGATATGCTGCTTGTCGAAGGCGAGATCGTCCTGGGTCATAATCGACTTGTAAACCATTTTGAAAAGTTTTAGGTTTACGAGTATAAACCGAACCGAAAATTAACAAAACCCTTTGGAGAAGCCCGATGGCTCACCACGCACGCTGGACGATGTCGCAAGTTACTGAATTATTCAACAAACCTTTCCTTGAGCTGATGTTCGAAGCCCAACAGGTGCATCGTCAGCACTTCGATCCCCGCCATGTTCAGGTCAGCACGCTGCTGTCGATCAAGACCGGCGCCTGCCCCGAAGACTGCAAATATTGCCCGCAGAGCGCGCGCTACAAAACCGGCCTGGAGTCAGAGCGCCTGATGGAGGTCGAGCAGGTCCTCGACTCCGCGCGCAAGGCGAAAAACGCCGGCTCGACCCGCTTCTGCATGGGCGCGGCGTGGAAGAACCCGCACGATCGCGACATGCCGTATCTTGAGCAGATGGTGAAGGGCGTGAAGGAGATGGGCCTCGAAGCCTGCATGACCCTCGGCACGCTCAACGAAGAGCAGGCGCAGCGCCTCTCGGCGGCGGGGCTGGATTACTACAACCACAACCTCGACACCTCGCCGGAATTTTACGGCAATATCATCACCACGCGTACCTACCAGGAGCGTCTGGATACGCTGGATAAGGTGCGTGACGCGGGGATCAAGGTCTGCTCCGGCGGCATCGTGGGCTTAGGCGAGACGGTGAAAGACCGCGCGGGCCTGCTGCTGCAGCTGGCGAACCTGCCGACCCCGCCGGAAAGCGTGCCGATCAACATGCTGGTGAAGGTCAAGGGCACGCCGCTGGCGGATAACGAGGACGTGGATGCGTTTGATTTTATCCGCACCATCGCGGTGGCGCGCATCATGATGCCAACGTCTTACGTTCGCCTCTCAGCGGGCCGCGAGCAGATGAACGAGCAGACCCAGGCGATGTGCTTTATGGCCGGCGCCAACTCCATCTTCTACGGCTGCAAGCTGCTGACCACGCCGAACCCGGAAGAGGACAAAGACGTTCAGCTGTTCCGCAAGCTGGGGCTGAACCCGCACCAGACCGAGGTGCTGACGGGCGATAACGAGCAACAGCAGCAGCTGGAGCAGCAGATTTTTAACGCCGACACCGACCAGTTCTACAACGCGGCAGCCGTATGACCTGGCAGGCACGTATCAACTCTGCGCTTGACGAGCGTCGGGCGGCAGAGGCATTTCGCGTTCGCAGGGTGGTGGAAAACGGCGCGGGCCGTTTTCTTACCCGTGAAGGCCAGCAGTTCTGCAATTTCTCCAGCAACGACTATCTCGGGCTGAGCCAGCATCCGGCCATTATCCGCGCCTGGCAGCAGGGCGCGGAGCGGTTTGGCGTGGGCAGCGGCGGATCGGGACACGTCAGCGGATACACCACGGCGCATCAGGCGCTGGAAGAGGCGCTTGCCGACTGGCTGGGCTACCCGCGCGCGCTGCTGTTTATCTCTGGGTTTGCCGCCAACCAGGCGGTCATCACGGCCCTGATGGGCAAGGACGATCGCATTGTCGCCGACCGCCTGAGCCACGCCTCCCTGCTGGAGGCGGCAAATTTAAGCCCGGCGCAGCTGCGGCGTTTTGCCCATAACGATGCGGGGCAGCTTGCTGCGCTGCTGGATAAACCCTGCGACGGACAACAGCTGGCGGTCACGGAAGGGGTGTTCAGCATGGACGGCGACAGCGCGCCGCTTGCCGCGCTGCACGAGGCCGCAAAGCGGCAGCATGCCTGGCTGCTGGTGGACGATGCCCACGGCACTGGCGTGATGGGCGACGAAGGGCGCGGGAGCGCATACCAGCAAAACGTGAAGCCGGAGCTGCTGATTGTCACCTTCGGCAAAGGCTTTGGCGTCAGCGGCGCCGCCGTGCTGTGCAGCGAATCCGTCGCCGACTATCTGCTGCAGTTTGCCCGCCACCTGATTTACAGCACCAGCATGCCTCCGGCGCAGGCCGTAGCGCTGTCGGCGTCGCTGGCTGTCATCCGCAGCGCAGAAGGGGAGGAGCGTCGCCAGCGGCTGGCAGAGCATATCTCCCGCTTCCGTCAGGGACTCGCGGCGCTGCCTTTCCACAGTCCCGATTCGCAGAGCGCTATTCAGCCGGTGATTGTCGGTGAAAACGGCCGCGCGCTGGCACTGGCACAGGCGCTGCGCCAGCGGGGCATGTGGGTCACGGCCATCCGCCCGCCCACCGTCCCACCGGGCACGGCGCGGCTGCGCTTAACCCTGACGGCGGCGCATGAAGCACAGGATATTGAGACGTTGCTGGAGGCGCTCCATGATGCCGGTGAATAAGCAGGCCATCGCGGCCGCATTTGGCCGCGCCGCGCAGAGCTATTCGCAGCATGATGAGCTGCAGCGTCTGAGCGCGCAGGGGCTTCTGGCCGCCCTTGGCGAGAACGGTTTTCCACAGGTGCTGGACGCCGGCTGTGGTCCCGGCAGCAACAGCCGCTACTGGCGCGGGGCGGGAAGCCAGGTGACGGCTATCGATCTCTCAGCCCGGATGCTGGAAGAGGCACGCCAGCGGCAGGCGGCAGATCGTTATCTGCTGGCCGATATCGAGGCGATCCCGCTGGCGGACGCGCAGTTCGATCTGGTCTGGAGCCATCTGGCGGTTCAGTGGTGCAGCAGCCTGCCGCAGGCCCTGCGCGAGCTTTATCGCGTGGCGCGGCCGGGCGGGAAGGTGGCCTTTACCACCCTGCTGGAAAGTTCGCTGCCGGAGCTGAATCAGGCCTGGAAAGCGGTGGATGAACAGCCGCACGCTAACCGGTTTTTATCGCATGAGCAGGTGACGCAGGCGCTGGCAGGCTGGCGCTATCGCAGCACGGTGCAGACCATCACGCTCAATTTTAGCGATGCGTTCAGCGCCATGCGTTCGCTGAAGGGCATCGGCGCCACGCACCTGCATACCGGACGCGAGAAAAAACCGCTTACCCGGGGGCAGCTGCAGCGCCTTGAGCTGGCCTGGCCGCAGCAGCGGGGGCATTTCCCGCTCTCCTATCAACTTTTTCATGGGGTTATCGAACGTGACTGAACGTTATTTTGTCACCGGCACGGACACAGAAGTGGGCAAAACGGTTGCCAGCACGGCATTGCTGCAGGCGGCACGGCTGCTCGGGAAAAACACCGCCGGGTATAAGCCCGTGGCGTCCGGCAGCGAGATGACGGCGGAAGGGTTACGCAACACCGACGCGCTGGCGCTCCAGCGTAACAGCACGCGTGAACTCGCCTATTCTGCAGTGAATCCGTACACCTTTGCCGAGCCGACCTCACCGCACATTATCAGCGCCGATGAAGGCCGTCCGATTGATTTCACCGTGCTTTCCGCCGGACTGCGGACGCTGGAAAGCCAGGCCGACTGGGTGCTGGTGGAAGGGGCTGGCGGCTGGTTTACGCCGCTTTCAGACACGCAGACGTTTGCTGACTGGGTGCAGGCCGAGCAGCTTCCGGTCATTCTTGTCGTCGGCGTCAAGCTGGGCTGCATCAATCACGCCATGTTGACCGCGCAGGCCGTACAGCAGGCAGGGCTGCGTCTTGCGGGCTGGATAGCCAACGACGTGGTTGCGCCGGGTAAACGCCATCAGGCGTATCTGGCGACGCTCAGGCGCGTCCTTCCCGCGCCGTGCCTCGGGGAGATCCCCTGGCTGGCTGACGGCGCGGAAAATGCCGAAATCGGACGTTATCTCGATCTCAGCGTTTTGCTTCCCGCGACATCCAGTGAGCGATAAGCTCATCATCCAGTTCGGTAACGTGGCCCTGCGCCACGTTACGCCCGCGATAGAGCAGACAGAAACGGTCCGCCACCCGGCGGATAAACGACAGCTGCTGCTCCGCTAACAGCACCGTCATCCCTAACTCCCGGTTTAAGCGCCCCAGCAGCTGCACCAGCTTCTGGGCAACGCTGTGCCCCGCGCCGTGCAGCGGTTCATCCAGGATCAGCAGGTGAGGGCGGTTCACCAGCGCATTAGCCAGCGCCAGCTGATACTGGTCGTCCGGAGAGAGCGTGTTGGCGCGGGTTCGTCGCAAAGCATAGAGCGCCGGGAACAGGTCGTAAACGTCATTTTTCGCCTCTGGGTTCGGTTTTCCCGTCGCCCGCATGGCGATATGCAGGTTCTCCTCAATCGTGAGCTGGGAGAAGATCCGCCTGTCCTGCGAGACATAGCCTATCCCCGGCCCGGAACGCTGTTCTGGTGGCGGATTGAGCAAATCGCGCGGCGGCGCGCCCGCCTCATACCAGATGATGCTGCCGCTTTCGACGGGCACTTTCCCGGCGATGCAGTTCATGAGGGTGGTTTTCCCCATCCCCGGCAGGCCAACGACGCCTGTACACATCCCTTGCGGAAAATCTAAATCCACATTCCATAGCGTATGTTGACTTCCGTAAAACTGATTCACTGCACGCAGGCTCAACATCTTTCTCTCCTTAAAAATGTGTGTAGGTGTGGCTCGTTGTTAAACTGCAAAACCCCTGCCATAAAGCGGAAAGTGATTAAAAAAGCGTCTTTTTTAGGAATAAGTCACAGAAGCGCGGGGGATAAAAAGGGGGATTGCACATCGACGGTGCCGACGGTGGTGAGTTGTGGTGCAGAGCCAGAAATGATGGAAATGTGAGCAAGATCTCGTCAGTTGGTTATGAATGACGCGACTGTTAATCAGCAAAAAAGAGCTATAAAAATTTTTTGCTGCCGCCTCGTGGGAAAATCCGGGAATTTGCAGAGCGCCAGTCTGTATGGGCTGGAAGCAGTTATCCACTATTCCTGTGGATAACCATGTGCATTAGAGTTAGAAAACACGCGATAAGCGAGAGAAGACGCGGCTTACGCCCAAATTGACGCGAAACGCGGCTTTAGAAAATATCGTTTATTTTTTAATTGGTTAGATAAAATCAATTCCCGTCATGAAAGTGTCACCCGTTGCCATAAAACTATCATTACCTGGCTTGACAAATGTTAAAAAAGAAAAAGTTCTGGGGATAACCTGACCTGACTGGTGTTTTATGTTGCCACTGTCCAAATTTTGGCCGCTATCGCGCTAATCATTCAGGCGCTATGCTAAATATCCTGACATGCTACTGGTTTTTCATCCAGTGTTTTTTACTGGCATTCCTGGCAACAAGGAGTAAAATTATTCACCTGCCGCTTATAACGTCATCAGGTTGTCGCCCATGAGTAAACCGTTCAAATTGAATTCTGCTTTCCGTCCGTCTGGCGATCAGCCTGAAGCGATCCGTCGTCTGGAAGAGGGGCTGGAAGATGGGCTGGCGCACCAGACGCTGCTCGGGGTTACCGGCTCGGGTAAAACCTTTACCATTGCCAACGTGATTGCGGATCTCCAGCGCCCTACGATGGTGCTGGCGCCCAACAAAACCCTGGCGGCGCAGCTTTACGGCGAGATGAAAGAGTTCTTCCCGGAAAACGCCGTTGAGTATTTCGTCTCCTACTACGATTACTACCAGCCAGAAGCCTATGTGCCGAGCTCTGATACCTTCATCGAGAAAGATGCGTCGGTGAACGAACACATTGAGCAGATGCGACTGTCGGCCACTAAGGCGCTGCTGGAGCGTCGCGATGTGGTTGTGGTGGCCTCTGTTTCGGCGATTTACGGCCTGGGCGACCCGGATCTCTATCTCAAGATGATGCTGCACCTGACGCAGGGGATGATCATCGACCAGCGCGCGATTTTGCGTCGTCTGGCGGAGCTGCAGTACACCCGCAACGACCAGGCCTTCCAGCGTGGTACGTTCCGCGTGCGCGGCGAAGTGATCGACATCTTCCCGGCGGAATCGGACGATATGGCGCTGCGCGTTGAGCTATTTGACGAGGAGGTCGAACGCCTGTCGCTCTTCGACCCGCTGACCGGACACGTTGAGTCAGTGATCCAGCGCTTCACCATCTACCCGAAAACGCACTACGTGACGCCGCGCGAGCGTATCGTGCAGGCGATGGAAGAGATCAAAGTGGAGCTGGCCGAGCGCCGCAAAGTGCTGCTGGCGAACAATAAGCTGCTGGAAGAGCAGCGCCTCAGCCAGCGTACTCAGTTCGACCTGGAGATGATGAACGAGCTGGGCTACTGCTCCGGCATCGAAAACTACTCCCGCTTCCTCTCCGGGCGCGGGCCGGGCGAGCCGCCGCCGACGCTGTTTGATTACCTGCCAGCAGACGGTTTGCTGGTGATCGACGAATCCCACGTCACGATCCCGCAGATCGGCGGAATGTACCGCGGCGACCGGGCGCGTAAAGAGACGCTGGTGGAGTACGGATTCCGCCTGCCGTCAGCGCTGGATAACCGTCCGATGAAGTTTGAAGAGTTTGAGGCGCTGGCGCCGCAAACCATCTACGTCTCTGCCACGCCGGGCAACTACGAGCTGGAAAAATCGGGCGATGAGGTGGTTGACCAGGTAGTGCGTCCGACCGGGCTGCTGGACCCGATTATCGAGGTGCGTCCGGTGGCGACGCAGGTAGACGACCTGCTCTCTGAGATCCGCGCCCGTTCCGCCATTAACGAGCGCGTGCTGGTGACCACGCTCACCAAGCGTATGGCGGAAGACCTGACCGAGTATCTCGAAGAGCACGGCGAGAAGGTGCGTTATCTGCACTCGGATATCGATACCGTGGAGCGCATGGAGATTATCCGCGACCTGCGTCTGGGCGAGTTTGACGTGCTGGTAGGGATTAACCTGCTGCGGGAAGGTCTGGATATGCCGGAAGTCTCCCTGGTGGCGATTCTGGACGCGGATAAAGAGGGCTTCCTGCGTTCCGAGCGTTCGCTGATTCAGACCATTGGCCGCGCCGCGCGTAACGTCAACGGTAAAGCGATTCTGTACGGTGACAAAATTACCCCGTCGATGGCGAAAGCGATCGGTGAGACGGAGCGCCGCCGCGAGAAGCAGCAGCGCTACAACGAAGAGCACGGCATTACCCCGCAGGGGCTGAACAAGAAGGTGGTGGATATTCTGGCGCTGGGCCAGAACATTGCCAAAACCAAAGCGAAAGGCCGCGGCAAGGCGCGTTCAGTGGTGGAAGAAGATACCGTCGTGCTGACGCCGAAGGCGCTGCAGCAGAAGATCCACGAGCTGGAAGGGCAGATGATGCAGCACGCGCAGAACCTGGAGTTCGAAGAGGCGGCGCAGATCCGCGACCAGCTTCATCAGCTGCGGGATCTGTTTATCGCGGCATCGTGAGTTTTTTGCCCGGTGGCGCTGCGCTTACCGGGCCTACAGGTTTAGCGTCTTTTGTCGCCCCGGTAAGCGCAGCGCCACCGGGGTTTTTGTTAACCCAACGCCTGAATCGCTTTCTCCAGCGCCTCGCGCAGCAGGTGGCGGTCGTGACGGTACTTGATGTCTGAGGCCTCCAGCGGCTCCTGCACCACCAGACGATCGCCGATACCGGATACATCCACCTTTGGCCCCACCACCACGCCGTCAATGATCTTTTTACCGACGTAGTGCTCCATCAAACTGAGTTTATCCGCCAGCGACAGGCTTGCGGCTGCCGGGCTCAGCTCACGCCCTAAATTGCCGATGTAGACCATCGGCGCCGGGGTGCGGCGCAGCGCCTGCGCCAGCTCTTTCACCAGCAGGATCGGCATCAGGCTGGTGTAAAAGCTGCCCGGACCGATCAGAATTAAATCCGCATCGCCAATTGCTTCTACGGCTTCACGCGTCGCCGGCACGCTCGGGTAAGTCATCAGCTCTTTGGGCGGCAGCAGAAGCTGGTCAATATTCACCTCGCCGTACACTTCATGCCCTTCGGCGTCGATGGCCATCAAATCGACCGGTTGTTCAGACATCGGGATCAGAAATGCGTCCACTTTGAGCAGGTTACGGATCAGATTGATGGCTTCAAGAGGCCTTACGCTCAGGTGATCCAGCGCCTTTAACATCAGATTTCCGAGGTTATGCCCGGAAAGTTCGCCATTGCCGCCAAAACGGTACTCAAACATCGCCGATGCGACGCTCGGCTCGGTAATTAACTGGTTCAGGCAGTTGCGCATATCGCCCCAGGCAATGCCGCCTTCGGCACGTCTGATCCGCCCGGTTGAGCCGCCGTTATCGGTGGTGGTCACTATCCCTGTCAGCCTTGAGCCGAGTGACGACAAAGAGGACATAACGCGGCCCAGGCCGTGGCCTCCGCCAAGAGCGACCACTCGGTCAAGATCCGCAAAAGTGCGATTGCGCATACGTATTCCTTATCACGTTCGATCGCGTAACAGTAACCTAACTACCCCTAAAAGACGATGCCTCACCCGAAGCAAAATGACGTATATCAATGTGAAAGTGCAATTTTTAGGTATTCTGTAGCGAAAATGCAGGATTGATTCGCTATATACGTAATTATATAGCGAAAAGCGATAATGGCGCTGTCAGACTTTCCGCGCTACTATCGCCTTAACCACGTTTTCAACACTGAAAACATACACTCTAGCCCTTGTGCCTGTGTCGAAAGATATGGCGCTCTGGCCGTGGCGAATTTGCCACCAGGGTACAGAAAGAAATGACTGTGCCTCCCGTATCTGGAAAGGTGTACATGGCTTCACAACTTACTGATGCTTTCGCGCGTAAGTTTTATTACTTACGTCTGTCGATTACCGATGTGTGCAACTTCCGTTGCACCTACTGCCTGCCCGACGGCTACAAACCGGGCAGCGTCACCAATAACGGCTTTCTCTCCGTGGATGAAGTGCGCCGCGTTACGCGCGCCTTCTCTGAGCTCGGCACCGAAAAAGTGCGTCTGACCGGCGGTGAACCCTCTCTGCGCCGTGATTTCCCGGACATCATTGCTGCCGTGCGTGAAAACGACCGCATTCGCCAGATTGCCGTGACCACCAACGGTTACCGCATGGCGCGCGACGTGGCCACCTGGCGCGATGCGGGCTTAACCGCCATTAACGTCAGCGTGGACAGTCTCGACGCCCGCCAGTTTCACGCCATTACCGGCCAGGATAAATTCCGCCAGGTGATGGACGGCATCGACGCGGCGTTCAGCGCCGGGTTCGAGAAGGTCAAAGTCAATACGGTGCTGATGCGCGACGTCAACCACCATCAGCTGGACACCTTCCTCGCCTGGATCAAATCCCGCCCCATTCAGCTGCGCTTTATTGAGCTGATGGAAACCGGCGAGGGCAGCGAGCTGTTCCGCCGTCATCACATCTCCGGCATGGTCCTGCGCGACGCGCTGCTGAAACGCGGCTGGATCCACCAGATCCGCCAGCGCAGCGACGGCCCGGCGCAGGTCTTCTGCCATCCTGATTACGAAGGCGAAATTGGGCTTATCATGCCTTACGAGAAAGACTTCTGCGCCAGCTGCAACCGCCTGCGCGTCTCTTCCGTCGGCAAGCTGCACCTGTGCCTGTTCGGGGACGGCGGCGTAGACCTGCGCGATCTGCTGGCAGACGATGCCCAGCAGGAGGCGCTTGAAGCGCGCATTTCTGAAGCGCTGACGCATAAAAAACAGACCCACTTCCTGCATCAGGGCAATACCGGCATTACTCAGAACCTGTCTTACATCGGCGGGTAATCAGGCTTAAGAAGGAATCAGAAGATGAGTCAGGTAAGCGCAGAATTTATCCCGACACGCATTGCTATCCTTACCGTTTCCGATCGCCGTGGCGAAGAGGATGATACCTCCGGCCACTGGCTGCGCGAGGCGGCCCATGACGCGGGACATCACATCGTCGATAAAGCGATCGTGAAGGAGAACCGCTACGCCATTCGCGCGCAGGTCTCTCAGTGGATCGCCAGCGATGAGGTGCAGGTGGTGCTGATCACCGGCGGCACCGGCTTTACCGCGGGCGATCAGGCCCCCGAAGCGCTGATCCCGCTGTTCGACCGCGAGGTGGAAGGCTTCGGCGAGGTGTTCCGCATGCTCTCCTTTGAAGAGATTGGCACCTCCACGCTGCAGTCGCGCGCCGTTGCCGGGGTGGCGAACAACACCCTGATTTTCGCCATGCCGGGCTCGACCAAAGCCTGCCGCACCGCGTGGGAAAACATCATCGCCCCGCAGTTGGATGCCCGTACCCGTCCGTGTAATTTCCATCCCCATTTAAAGAAATAAGCTATGTCACAACTGACCCACATTAACGCCGCTGGCGAAGCGCATATGGTGGACGTCTCCGCCAAAGCGGAAACGGTGCGCGAAGCGCGCGCCGAAGCGTTCGTCACCATGCTGCCGGAAACGCTGGCGATGATTATCGACGGCAGCCACCATAAGGGCGACGTCTTTGCCACTGCGCGCATCGCGGGTATTCAGGCCGCCAAGCGCACCTGGGACTTAATTCCGCTGTGCCATCCGCTGATGCTGAGCAAGGTGGAGGTAAACCTGCAGGCGCAGCCGGAGCACAATCGCGTGCGCATTGAATCGCTGTGCCGCTTAACCGGCAAAACCGGCGTGGAGATGGAGGCGCTGACGGCAGCGTCCGTGGCCGCGCTGACCATCTATGACATGTGCAAAGCGGTGCAGAAAGACATGGTGATTGGCCCGGTTCGCCTGCTGGCAAAAAGCGGCGGCAAATCCGGTGATTTTAAGGTGGACAGCCATGATTAAGGTGCTCTTTTTTGCGCAGGTGCGCGAGCTGGTGAATACCGACAGCCTGACGCTGGATGCCTCTTTTGAAAACGTTGCGGCCCTGCGCGCGCATCTGGCGGCACAGGGCGACCGCTGGGCGCTGGCGCTCGATGAAGGGAAGCTGCTGGCCGCCGTTAACCAGACGCTGGTGGAGCTTACCCATCCGCTGAAGGCCGGGGATGAAGTGGCCTTCTTCCCGCCGGTCACAGGGGGCTAATATGAGTGAAACCCGCATTCTGGTTGGCCCTGAGCGCTTTAACGTAGGGACAGAATACAGCTGGCTGGCGGAACGCGACGAAGACGGTGCGGTCGTGACCTTTACCGGCAAAGTGCGCAATCACAACCTCGGTGACAGCGTGAAGGCGCTGACGCTGGAGCACTATCCCGGCATGACCGAGAAATCGCTGGCGGAGATAGTGGACGAGGCGCGAGGCCGCTGGCCGCTCGGACGCGTCACGGTGATTCACCGTATCGGCGAGATGTGGCCCGGCGAGGAGATTGTCTTTGTCGGGGTGACCAGCGCGCACCGCGGCAGCGCGTTTGCGGCAGGGGAGTTCATTATGGATTACCTCAAAACCAGAGCGCCGTTCTGGAAGCGCGAAGCCACGCCGGAAGGCGATCGCTGGGTAGAATCTCGCGACAGCGATAAACAGGCCGCCAGCCGTTGGTAGTCGGTTTACGTGGATGTGTTACTCTTAACGTGTGTGTTTACTTAATCTTAATCAGGAGTGAATCATGGACCGATTTCCGCGTTCCGATTCAATAGTGCAGCAGACCCGTAGCGGCCTGCAGACGTATATGGCGCAGGTGTACGGCTGGATGACGGTTGGCCTGCTGCTTACCGCGTTTATCGCGTGGTATGCGGCGAATACGCCGGAGCTGATGATGTTTATCTTCTCCAGCAAAATCACCTTCTTTGGGCTGATTATTGCGCAGCTGGCGCTGGTGTTTGTGCTTTCGGGTCTGGTGCACAAGCTAAGTGCCGGCATGGCAACGACCCTGTTTATGCTCTATTCGGCGCTAACGGGGCTGACGCTTTCCAGTATTTTCATCGTTTACACCTACTCCTCCATCGCCAGCACCTTCGTGGTCACCGGCGGGATGTTTGGTGCGATGAGCCTGTACGGCTACACCACGAAGCGCGATCTGAGCGGTTTCGGCAGCATGCTGTTTATGGGGCTGATCGGGATTGTGCTGGCGTCGCTGGTGAACCTGTGGCTCAAGAGCGACGCGCTGATGTGGGCCGTGACCTATATCGGGGTGGTGCTCTTCGTCGGGTTGACGGCTTATGACACGCAGAAGCTGAAAAACATCGGCGAGCAGATCGACGTGCGCGACAGTTCAAACCTGCGCAAATACTCGATTCTGGGCGCGCTGACGCTCTATCTGGACTTCATCAACCTGTTCCTGATGCTGCTGCGGATTTTAGGCAACCGTCGCTAAGGTTGCTTTGCCGGGTGGCGGCTTCGCCTTACCCGGCCTGCAAAGCGCGAACCGTAGGTCGGGTAAGGCGAAGCCGCCACCCGACTTATTCACTTCGCTAGCATCCTCTCATTCTTCGCCCGCAGCTTCTTCGCCCGGCTCTCCAGCACCAGATAACAGACCGTCGCCAGCGCCAGCGGCAGGAAGTAATACAGCATGCGGTACGCCAGCAGGGCGGCGATAATCGTTCCCTGAGAAACATGCTCTCCGGCCAGCAGGGCAATAAATACCGCCTCCAGCACGCCGATCCCCGCCGGAATGTGCACAATCACCCCGGCAATGCTGCTCACCAGCAGCACGCCCAGCACGAAGAAGTAATTCACGTCCTCACCAATCAGCAGCCAGATAATCGCCCCCATCGCCATCCAGTTGGCGCTGGAGACCGCCATCTGCAGTACCGCAAACTTCCACGAGGGCAGGACCAGCTTTTGCCCTTTGATGGTCATATGGCGGCGCTTTGCAAACGCGCAGGCCCAGAGATAAACGGCGATAATCAGCAGCAGCACGATGCCCAGAATGCGCAGCGTGGCCTCGTCGATATACCAGTGAGCGGGCAGCTGCACCACGCCGATGGTGAAGATCACCCCGCCGAGCAGAATATAGCCCAGCCAGTTGGTGGTAATGCTCAGGGAAAAAATACGCGTGATGGTCCCGCCCGGCAGGCCGAGCCGCGAGTAGAGGCGATAGCGCATGCCAATCCCCCCGACCCAGGTGCTCAGCGTCAGGTTAAAGGCGTAGCAGATAAACGACACCAGCATCACCTGACGTTTGGCCAGCTTGTGGCCGCAGTAGGCCCGACCCAGCAGATCATAGCAGCCGTACATCAGGTAGCTCACGATAACCAGCCCCGTCGCGCCCAGCAGCACCATCCGGTTATAGTTGCGGATGACCTTCCACACCTCTTCCCAGTCCACTTTCTGCGCGTAGACCACCAGCAGCACCGCGACGGCAATAAAGAATACCCAGGTGAGGATCTTTTTTGCCAGACGCCAGCGTGGATGCGATTTTGACATCAGGGTTTGCCTCCGTCTTCCGCTTCTATGCGGTCCTGGGTTTCCATTTCGGGTTGTACCGGCGGGTCCACCTGCGCCAGCTTCGGCGTATGCGCCGGCAGCCAGCCGACCATCGCCGGGAAATGCCGCAGGAAGTGGAACACCACCACGCTGATGCCCAGGTTCCACCAGGTGCGTTTGGGAACCATAGACTCATCCACGCGCACGCAGTCGTTAACGATCAACGCCTGCAGGTTATCCCGCAGGGTCTGGTTAAACTGGCGGTCGTGTATGATCAGGTTGGCTTCAAGATTCAGCGACAGGCTCAGCGGATCGAGGTTACTGGAGCCCACGGTGGCCCAGTGATCGTCCATCAGCGCGACTTTGCCGTGCAGCGGTCGGCGGCGGTATTCGTAGATCTGTACGCCGCCCTTCACCAGATAGTTATACAGCAGCCGCGCCCCGACTTTGACGATCGGCATATCCGGCTCGCCCTGGACAATCAGCTTCACGCGCACGCCGCGTCTTGCAGCATTTCGCATGGCATGCAGCAGGCGATAGCCCGGGAAAAAGTAGGCGTTAGCGATGATCACTTCGCGCTTGGCGTTGGCCAGCATCTTGAGATAGTGACGTTCAATGTCGTCCCGGTGCTCGCCGTTGTCGCGCCAGACGAAAAGCGCCTGCGCTTCGCCGGGCTTCCGGTTCTCTTCCGGGCGATGGCGGCGTCGCCACCAGCGGCGTACGGCCTCTTTCCCCGGCAGGTTCTCCAGCTCAAACAGCAAGATATCCTGCACTACCGGGCCTTCAATGCGAATGGCGTAATCCTGCTTTGCTTCCGGGCCGTAGTCGGACATATGTTCCGCCGAGTAGTTAATGCCGCCGACAAACGCTACCGTCTCATCCACCACCACAATTTTGCGGTGCATTCGGCGGAAAAGATTGGTCCGCATGCCGAACAGGCGAGGGCCGGGATCGTAGTAGCGGAATACCACGCCTGCGGCGGTCAGTTCATTGACGAACGCATCGCTGAGGTCCGGCGAGCCGTAGCCATCCAGCAGTACTTCAATTTTGACGCCGCGCTGTGCGGCGCGCAGGAGCACGCTGTGCAGCTGCTTGCCGACGTTGTCTTCGAACCAGATAAAGGTTTCGAGGATCACCTTCTGCTGGGCGTTATCAATTGCCTTAAACACGGCCGGGTAATACTCGTCCCCGTTGACCAGCAGCGTGATCCGATTGCCTTCCTGCCAGGAACATTTCATAAGTGGATCTCCGCGCTGAGCGGGGCATGGTCGGAAAGATGCCGCCAGTTGAGAAGCGCCAGGGCGGTCGGGCTGCTGGCGTGGGCATTTTTAACGTAGATGCGGTCAAGCCGCAGCAGCGGGAAACGGACCGGGAACGTGCGCGCAGGCCTGCCGTTCGCCCGGGTGAAGATCTCCTCCAGCCCGGCATCCACCTTCAACGGATGGTTTGCCCGCTGGCGCCAGTCGTTGAAATCGCCTGCCACGACAACAGGTTCACCGTCAGGCAGCGCGTTGGCCCATTCGGCCAGCATTTTCAGCTGCGCCTGACGATGGGCTTCGCGCAGTCCCAGATGAACGCAGCCGACGTGGATGGGCAGCTCAAGGTCGGGCGGGGTAATGCGGCAGTAGAGCAGGCCGCGTTTTTCGCTCTCCCCGACGGAAACGTCGCGGTTTTCATAATGTTCAATGGGATAACGCGACAGCACCGCGTTGCCGTGATGACCTTCAGGATAGACCGCGTTGCGGCCGTAGGCGTAATCGCTCCACATGGTATCGGCCAGAAATTCATAGTGCGGCGTGTCGGGCCAGTTCTCAAAGTGAAGCGGATGTACTTCGTGTGCGCCCATCACCTCCTGCAGGCAGACAATATCCGCGCTGACGGTGCGCACCGCGTCGCGCAGCTCCGGTAAAATGAAGCGGCGGTTAAATGCTGTGAAGCCCTTATGAATGTTTATCGTCAGCACTTTAAGCGAGAAATGCTGCATTTTTTTCGTCATAAGCTCCTTCCTGAGTGACTATCCCGATGAAAATAAAGTGTAGTCGTCGTCACAAAAAGATGCGGCGTTACGGAATTTTCCGTAAAGTGCGGTAGTCTGATTAAGCAGAGAAAAATCCTTCAGGAGAGAAGCCATGAAGTGGCAACAACGTGTTCGTGTCGCAACTGGCCTGAGTTGCTGGCAGATAATGTTGCATTTACTGGTCGTGGCCGTACTGGTGATGGGCTGGATGAGCGGCACGCTGGTGCGTGTTGGCCTGGGGCTATGCGTCCTTTACGGCGTCACCGTGCTGTCGATGCTGTTTTTACAGCGCCACCATGACGCGCGCTGGCGGGAGGTGGGTGACGTGCTCGAAGAGCTCACCACCACCTGGTACTTTGGTGCGGCGATGATTGTTCTGTGGCTGCTGTCACGCGTGCTGCAAAACAACCTGCTGCTGGCCCTGGCGGGTCTGGCCATCCTCGCAGGGCCTGCGGTGGTCTCGTTGCTGACCAAAGAGAAAAAGCTACGCGATGTTGCGTCTAAACATCGCATAGGCCACTGAGCCTGTCGTGGCCGCGATGACCAGTAGCGGCCACAAACTTCCCCAGACAATATCCAGACTCGCATCCTTCAGATAGATCTGCTTGGTGATATCCGTAAAGTGGCGTATCGGGTTTATCCACGTCAGATCCTGGAGCCACACCGGCATATTCTCAACCGGCGAGACGTACCCGGAGAGCAGGATCGCGGGCATCATAAAGACGAATACCCCGATAAACGCCTGCTGCTGTGTCGAGCAGAGTGCGGAAATCAGCAGCCCAAACCCCACCAGCGACAGCCCGTAAATCACCATCGTGAAGTAAAACAGCGCCAGCGATCCGGCGAACGGGATCTGGTAGGCCCAAATTCCCACGCCCAGCACGATGGTGGCCTGGAAGGTGGCGACAATGAGCGCCGGCACCGCTTTGCCGACGAAAATTTGCCAGGTGGCGAGCGGAGAGACCAGCAGCTGATCCAGCGTGCCCTGTTCGCGCTCGCGGGCGACGGAGAGAGAGGTGACGATCATCACCCCGATGGTGGTGATCATGGCGATCAGCGACGGCACCACAAACCACTTGTAGTCCAGATTAGGGTTATACCAGTTGCGCACCACCAGTTCGCTGTTGTTGGGCTTCGGTTTGCCGTCCATCAGCTCCTGCTGGTAATCCTTCACCACCTGCTGGAGGTAGTTGGCTGCGATCTGGGCGCTGTTGGAGTTACGCCCGTCGAGGATCAGCTGCATCGGCGCGGTCTGGAAGGTATCCAGATTGCGGGAGAAATCCGCCGGGAAGCGCACCAGCAGCAGCGCTTTTTGCGTGTCGATGGTGGGCTGAATGTCCTGCGGGCTTTTTAGCAGCAGGATGTGGGTAAAGGCCTTCGCACGCGCAAAGCGCTGCGTCAGCTCGACGGAATGTTTGCCGTTGTCTTCGTTGTAAATGGCAATGGTGGCGTTGGTCACCTCAAGGGTGGCGGCAAACGGGAACAGTAAAACCTGGATCAGCACCGGCAACACCAGAATGGCGCGGGTTTGCGGCTCGCGCAGCAGGGATTGCAGCTCTTTGCGTATTAACGTCCATAAACGGTGAAACATGCGCGCTCCTTAATCTAACCGCCGTTTGGTTTTCATCCACGTCAACCCGATAAACATCACCGCCGACGCCATTAAAAACAGCGTGTTGATAATCAGCACTACCGGAATATTCCCCGCCAGGAACAGGCTTTGCAGCGTGCTCACGAAGTAGCGCGCCGGGATAATGTAGGTCACGGCGCGGATGACGGCAGGCATGCTGTCTATCTGGAAGATAAACCCTGAAAGCATTATCGACGGCAGAAAAGCGGCGTTCAGCGCCACCTGCGCGGCGTTAAACTGGTTGCGGGTGATGGTGGAGATGAGCAGCCCCATCCCCAGCGTGCTGAGTAAAAACAGGCTGGTGATAAAGAACAGCACCACCAGCGAGCCGCGGTACGGCACGCCGAGGATAAAGACGGACACCAGCATGCAGAGCAGCATCGCCAGCATGCCGAGGAAGTAGTAGGGAATAAGCTTGCACAGCAGCAGCTCGACGCGCGTCACTTCGGTGGAAAGCAGCGCCTCCATGGTGCCGCGCTCCCACTCGCGGGCGATGACCAGCGAGGTCAGAATCGCGCCAATGACCGTCATAATAATCGTCACCGCGCCCGGAATAATAAAGTGCTGGCTGATGGCGGCGGGGTTAAACCAGTAGCGCGTCTGCACGTCGATAAGCGGTTCAAACGTCTCGCCCCGGTCTTCCGCGCGCTGCATCTGCCAGAGTTGCCAGATCCCCTCCGCGTAGCCCTGCACGAAGTTCGCGGTGTTCGGCTCGCTGCCGTCGGTGATGACCTGGATCGGCGCATCGGTATTCGCCCGCGCCATGTTGGCGGCAAAATCCACCGGAATGACGATAAGACCGCGAATCTTCCCGGCCTGCATCTTCTGGATCAGCTCCTGGCGGTTGTCGCTGATGGTGGCATCAATGTAGGGCGAACCGGTCATGGCGTGAGTAAAGTCCAGCGCCTCTTCGCTCTGCTGTTCGAGTAAAATCCCGACCCGCAGCTTGCTGGAGTCCAGGTTAATGCCGTAGCCAAAGATAAACAGCAGCAGCAGGGGGATCACCACCGCAATCAGCCAGCTGCTGGGATCGCGCACGATCTGCCGCGTCTCTTTAACGCACAGCGCGCGCACCCGGCGCCAGGAAAGGGCGTTACTGCGCATGGGCATTCTCCTTATCCCAGTCGTGGATGAGGGTGATAAACGCCTGCTCCATGGTCGGGTCCGGCACCGCGTCGTCGGCGGCCTGGTTTTTCAGGTCGTCCGGCGTGCCGTGGGCAATCAGCTTGCCGCGATACACCAGCCCGATGCGGTCGCAGTACTCCGCCTCGTCCATAAAGTGGGTGGTCACCATGACGGTTACCCCTTTTTCCACCATGCTGTTGATATGCAGCCAGAACTCGCGACGGGTGAGGGGATCAACGCCGGAGGTCGGCTCGTCCAGAAACAGAATATCCGGCTCGTGCATCAGCGAGCAGGCCAGCGCCAGCCGCTGCTTAAAGCCGAGCGGCAGTTCGTCGGTGGCGTGGGAAGCGATAGTTGTTAACCCGAAGGCGTCGCTCATGCGGCGAATTTTCTCGTTCTGCGCACGCCCGCGCAGGCCGTACACGCCGGAGAAAAAGCGCAGATTCTGCTCGACCGTCAGGTTGCCGTACAGCGAGAACTTCTGCGCCATATAGCCCAGGTGCTGGCGCGCCTTGCCGGAGCTGACTTTGAGATCCATATCCAGCACCAGCGCTTTGCCGGACGTTGGCACCAGCAGGCCGCACATCATCTTAAAGGTGGTGGATTTTCCCGCGCCGTTCGGTCCGAGGAGACCAAAAATCTCGCCGCGCTTCACGGCAAAATTGACGTTGTCGGTGGCGGCGAAATCCCCGAACTTTTTGGTGAGGGATTTGGCTTCGATCACCGTTTCGCCCGGCGTACCTTCCACCGTGTGCAGGATCGCCCCAAGCGGCGACTCGGAGGTCCCCGCGCCGCCCAGCAGGTCGATGAACGCATCTTCAAAACGCGGCGCCGTCTCTTCCATCTCAATCGTCGGCATTCCAGGCGCCCGGCGAATATCGTCGACGGTGGCCTCTTTTTTGAGGATGACCCGCACCGAGCGGCCCTGAATCATCCCGTCGCTGACCTGCGGCAGCCTGAGCACCCGCTGCAGCAGCGAGCGGTTGGACGCCTGCGGGCTGTGCAGCAGGAAGCTGCGCCCGGCCATGCTCTGCGTCAGCGTCGTCGGCTCGCCCTGATAGAGTAGCTCGCCTTCGTTCATCAGCAGCACGTCCCGGCACTGCTCCGCTTCGTCGAGGTAGGAGGTGCTCCAGAGGATCAGCATCCCGTCGCCCGCCAGCTCGTGCACCATCTGCCACAGCTCGCGGCGGGAAATCGGGTCTACGCCGACGCCGGGCTCGTCCAGCAGCAGCACCTTCGGCTCGCCCACCAGCGTGCAGGCCAGCCCCAGCTTCTGCTTCATCCCACCGGAGAGCTTGCCCGCCAGCCGGTCGGTGAACGGGCCGAGCGAGGTAAATTCCAGCAGGCGGGCGAAGGTTTTCTCCCGGGTTTCGCCGGTGACGCTGCGCAGGTCGGCGTACAGGTTCAGGTTTTCCATTACCGTCAGGTCTTCATACAGGCCAAACTTCTGCGGCATATAGCCGAGCATGGCGTGGAGCGGGCCGTCGTCCTTTATCGGATCCAGGCCCAGCACGCGGGCCGATCCTTCATCCGGCTTCAGCAACCCCGCAAGCATCCGCATCAGCGTGGTCTTTCCCGCGCCGTCCGGGCCTACCAGGCCGGTCACATAGCCCTTCTGGATGGTGCAGTTCAGCGGCGCGACCGCAGGCTTATCCATCCCCTTAAAGCGTTTAACCAGACTGTTGAGCTGAATAACCGCGTCATTCATGTCGTTCCCCGCTGTTCACTTTTACGGTGACGGGCATGCCCTGGCGCAGGGCGTCGTCCGCATCGGTCACGATGATGCGCAGGCGATACACCAGGTCGGTACGCAGGTCCGGCGTTTCTACCGTTTTCGGCGTGAATTCGGCGGTAGGGGAGACAAACCCCACCTTGCCGTGATACGGCTTGTCCGGGCGACCGTCGGTATAAAGCAGCAGCTCGCGGCCCGGCTGCATCTGGCCGAGATTAGGCTCATCAATGTAGGCACGTACCCAGACCGGGCGGGTCAGGGAGAGGGTTAACACGGTGCTGCCCGCGCTGAGCATGCTGCCCGGCTCGACGGCGCGGGTCATCAGCGTGCCGTCAGACGGTGCGATGAGCGTGGTGTCGTGCAGATCCAGCTCTGCCTGCGCCAGCTGGGCCTGCGCCTGTTCAAGGCTGGCTTTCGCCTGGGCGATATCCTGCGGGCGGTTACCGGTGTGGTACTGGCTTAATTTATCCTGCGCGGACTTCAGGGTTGCCTGCGCCTGGTCGCGGGAGGAGCGCGCATTTTCCAGGTCATTCGCGGAAATGGTGCGGCTTTTCCAGAGCCCCTGCTGGCGAGCGTAGAAGTTCTGCGCGTAGTCATAGGCCGCCTGCGCCTGTTTGACGGCCGCTGCGGCCTGAGCGATCTCTTCGTCGCGATAGCCGGCCAGCATCAGGTCATACTGCGCCTGCGCAACGGAGACGCCCGCTTTGGCCTGCAGCAGCGCGTTCTCATAGGGCGCTTTGTCCAGCATCCCCAGCGTCTGCCCGCTTTTAATGGCATCGCCTTCGTCCACGTTCAGCGAGGCGAGACGTCCGCCCACGCGGAAGCTCATGTTCACCGTGCGAATATCCACGTTACCGTACAGCGTCAGGCCTTTATCCTGATGGCTCTGATACCACAGCCATCCACCGACGCCCGCGGCAAGCAAAACAATGACCACCAGAATGATGGCGACAGGTTTTTTCATGACTTCAGGCTCCTTTGCGTTAAGCCTTGCAGGATCAGATCGAGATGACAGGCGATCACCTCACCGATCTGCGCGGCTTTATCCTCATCAAATTGTGTCCAGCCGGTGCGTAACAGGATGGTTTCCCGGCCCAGACGGAAGGCAAGGATTTCACCCAGCAGGGCGTGGGTATGCAAAATTGTCGCGGTATCGCCGGCATCCCGCCCGGTATAGGCGGCGATCAGCCGGGTCAGGTGGGTATGCATCGGGGCAATGACCCGATCGTGTACCCGCTGGTAGGCGGCAGTGGGGGAGAGCTGCTCGCGGGAGATAAACTTGCTCAGGTTGAGCGTATCGTCGTGCGTCAGCACGCGGATCATGTTGTGGCAGGCACTCAGGATCAGCTGGCGGATGGCCTCGCGATCGGGCGACGGCTGGCCGAGCAGCGCGGTGGCCTCCTCGACGTGAGGGTGAAACTGCGTGCCGATAAAATCGGCGATCCACTCGGCGCAGGCGAGATATAAATCCTCTTTTGAGCCAAAATAGTAGGTAATCGCCGCAATGTTCTGCCCCGCCAGCGCCGCGATATCCCGGGTGGTCGCGTGCAGCCCGTACTCGCCAAACTGCGCCAGCGCGGCGGCAATAAGCTGGTTTTTGGCCTGTTCACCTTTGGTTGTTGTGGGTGTTGTATTCATGGCGGCATTAAAAATTAATCAATCGATTGATTAAGATTATGCCTGATTCGCATCCCCGTCGAGGGAACGCGGAGGGATATTTTATGCGCCACGTCACAAAAGCTGCTACACTCCGCCCCTTCGCGACATTGTGGTTTTTGTCCTCTCAATTGTTATATCTCCCTGAAAACTACACCTGTGATGGTCGGGGCGGTTCGGAGTTTTTATGTCTTTTGATTCCCTTGGCCTGAACCCGGAAATTCTGCGCGCGATCGCAGAGCAGGGCTACGTTGAGCCAACCCCAATCCAGCAGCAGGCTATTCCTGCCGTTCTTCAGGGTCGTGACCTGATGGCCAGCGCCCAGACCGGCACCGGTAAAACCGCGGGCTTTACGCTGCCGCTGTTAGAGCTGCTGGTAAAAAACCAGCCGCACGCCAAAGGCCGTCGTCCGGTTCGTGCCCTGATCCTCACCCCAACCCGCGAGCTGGCCGCGCAGATTGGCGAGAACGTGCGTGACTACAGCCGCTATCTCAACATTCGCTCGCTGGTGGTGTTCGGCGGGGTCAGCATCAACCCGCAGATGATGAAGCTGCGCGGCGGCGTGGACGTGCTGGTGGCAACGCCGGGCCGTCTGCTGGATCTGGAACACCAGAACGCGGTGAAGCTGGATAACATCGAAATTCTGGTGCTGGACGAAGCCGACCGCATGCTCGACATGGGCTTTATTCACGACATTCGTCGCGTGCTGGCCAAGCTGCCGCCGCGTCGTCAGAATCTGCTCTTCTCCGCGACCTTCTCCGACGAGATCAAGGCGCTGGCGGAAAAGCTGCTGCATAACCCGCTGGAAGTAGAGGTGGCGCGCCGCAACACCGCCTCTGAGCAGGTGACGCAGCACGTTCACTTTGTGGATAAAAAGCGCAAGCGCGAACTGCTCTCCCAGATGATCGGCCAGGGTAACTGGCAGCAGGTGCTGGTCTTTACCCGCACCAAGCACGGCGCGAACCACCTGGCGGAACAGCTGAACAAAGACGGCATCCGCAGTGCGGCGATCCACGGCAACAAGAGCCAGGGGGCGCGTACCCGTGCGCTGGCGGACTTCAAGTCTGGCGACATCCGCGTGCTGGTGGCGACCGACATCGCCGCCCGTGGCCTCGACATTGAAGAGCTGCCGCACGTGGTGAACTACGAGCTGCCAAACGTGCCGGAAGACTACGTGCACCGTATCGGCCGTACCGGTCGTGCGGCGGCCACCGGTGAAGCGCTCTCTCTGGTGTGCGTGGACGAGCACAAGCTCCTGCGCGACATCGAACGCCTGCTGAAGAAAGAGATCCCGCGCATCGAAACCCCGGGCTATGAAGTGGATCCGTCGATCAAAGCCGAGCCGATTCAGAACGGTCGCGGTCAGGGCGGCGGTGGTCGCGGCCAGCAGCCGCGTCGTGCCGAAGGTGGCGCGCCGAAGACAGCGGGCAAACCGCCGCGTCGTAGCAACGACAGCAAACCGGCCGGTGACAATCCGTGGCGCAGCGGCGAAGGCAAGCCGGCAGGGGAAGGGCAGCGCCGACGCCGCCCTCGCAAGCCTGCTAACCCGCAGTAATCTGGAAGCCCGGTCGTAAAGCCGGGCTTTTCTTTTTGCGGCAGCGAAGAGAAAGTGCCACAATAGTGGCTGTTTATACAGTATTTCAGGTTTTCCAATGGCTTTAACCGCGGCGCTGAAAGCGCAAATAGGCGCCTGGTATAAGGCGCTACAGCAGCAGATCCCCGATTTTATCCCCCGAGCGCCGCAGCGGCAGATGATTGCCGACGTGGCAAAAACGCTCGCCGGGGACGACGGGCGACATCTGGCGATTGAAGCCCCGACCGGCGTCGGGAAAACCCTGTCGTATCTCATTCCCGGCATCGCCATCGCGCGGGAGGAGGACAAAACGCTGGTGGTCAGCACCGCCAACGTGGCCTTGCAGGACCAGATCTTCAGCAAAGATTTGCCCCTGCTGCGCAAAATCATCCCCGACCTGCGGTTTACGGCCGCCTTTGGCCGCGGGCGCTACGTCTGCCCGCGTAACCTGGCAGGGCTTGCCAGCAGCGAGGCGTCGCAACAGGATCTGCTGGCGTTCCTCGACGACGATCTCACGCCCAACAACAAAGCCGAGCAGGAGCTCTGCGCAACGCTGAAAGGCGATCTTGATGGCTATAAATGGGATGGCCTGCGCGATCACACCGATAAAGCCATCAGCGACGATCTGTGGCGCAGGCTCAGCACCGACAAGGCCAGCTGTCTGAACCGCAACTGTCACTACTACCGAGAATGCCCGTTCTTCGTCGCGCGGCGCGAAATTCAGGAAGCCGAAGTGGTGGTGGCTAACCACGCGCTGGTGATGGCGGCGCTGGAGAGCGAAGCGGTGCTGCCGGAGCCGAAAAACCTGCTGCTGGTGCTCGACGAAGGCCACCATCTGCCCGACGTGGCGCGCGACGCGCTGGAGATGAGCGCAGAAATTACCGCGCCCTGGTTCCGCCTGCAGCTGGATCTCTTCTGCAAGCTTGTCGCCACCTGCATGGAGCAGTTCCGGCCGAAAACCACGCCGCCGCTGGCGGTGCCGGAGCGTCTGAGCGATCACTGCGAAGAGGTTTACAGCCTTATCTCGTCTCTGAACAACATCCTGAATCTTTATCTTCCCGCTACCCAGGAGGCGGAACACCGCTTTGCGATGGGCGAACTGCCGGAGGAGGTGATGGAGATTTGCCAGCAGCTGGCGAAGCATCTGGAAAAGCTGCGCGGGCTGGCGGAGATGTTCTTTAACGATCTCAGCGAGAAAACCGGCACCCATGACGTTGTTCGCCTGCACCGCATTCTGCTGCAAATGAACCGTGCGCTCGGCATGTTCGAAGCCCAGAGCAAGCTCTGGCGGCTGGCCTCGATGGCACAGGCGTCGGGCGCGCCGGTCACCAAATGGGCCACCCGTGAAGTGCGCGACGGCCAGGTCCACCTGTTTTTCCACTGCGTGGGCATCCGCGTGGCCGATCAGCTGGAAAAAATCATCTGGCGCAGCGTGCCGCACGTGGTCGTGACCTCCGCCACGCTGCGCTCCCTGAACAGCTTCTCGCGGCTGCAGGAGATGAGCGGCCTGAAAGAGAAAGCGGGCGATCGTTTTGTCGCGCTGGATTCGCCGTTTAACCACTGCGAGCAGGGGAAGCTGGTGATCCCGCGCATGAAGTATGAGCCGCTTATCGACAACGAAGAGCAGCACATTGCGGAGATGGCAGCCTACTTCCGCGAACAGGTTGAGAGCAGAAAGTACCCAGGCATGCTGGTGCTGTTCGCCAGCGGACGGGCGATGCAGCGTTTTCTGGAACATGTGACCGACCTGCGCCTGCTTCTGCTGGTCCAGGGCGACCAGCCCCGTTACCGGCTGGTGGAAACCCATCGCAAGCGCATCGATAACGGCGAGCGCAGCGTGCTGGTAGGATTGCAGTCCTTCGCGGAAGGTCTGGATTTGAAGGGCGATTACCTGACGCAGGTGCATATTCATAAAATTGCCTTCCCGCCCATCGACAGCCCGGTCGTTATCACCGAGGGCGAGTGGCTTAAGAGCCTCAACCGTTATCCGTTTGAGGTGCAGAGTTTACCTGCGGCGTCGTTTAATCTTATTCAGCAGGTCGGGCGTCTGATCCGTAGCCACGGCTGCTGGGGGGAGGTGGTGATTTATGACAAGCGTCTGCTCACTAAAAATTACGGCCAACGGTTGTTAAACGCGCTGCCGATCTTTCCGATTGAACAGCCAGAGGTCCCCGAGGTAAAAAAACGCCCGGCAACACTGACCGCCGGGCGCAGGAAAAGCATCCGTGCTAAGGGGCGCGGTCCTACTGGTAAGTGAAGGTCACCTGCACCACGCTGCTGAACGTCCCCGCGCTCACCGGCATGGAGGTGGCGTAGTAGCGTGCGGCGAGTGGGAAGGTGGCCGTATGATCGTTTTGATTAATCACCGCGTTAAAGCTCGCCTGCGGAGCGATGAGAATATTGTCCTGCCGGTCTGCCAGCTCCAGCGCCAGCCCCTTTGCGCTGCCGATATTGGCGAATTTAGTGGGGTGCGTGCTGTCCGCCTGGCCATAGAAGTAGGCGGTGGCAAGCGCGAGGCTTGGCGGGCAGTGGGATACTGACAGGGAAAAGTCTTTCCACTCGCCAGTATCGCCCACGTCTTTAAAATCACCGGATGCCGCCTGACCTAAATCCACCGTCAGGTTCCGGCTGGCGCTGTCGATGATGCAGGTATTGGCGTAAATGTTGCCCGTCATCTGGATCTGAATATCCTCGGCGTGTGCCTGGGCGATCAGCCCCAGCGCCAGAAACGCAATTATCTTCTTCATGTCAGTTACTTATAAGCAAGCGTGATGGTGGCAACGGTGTTGGCCGGACCGGGAGTGACCACGTCGCTGACCTGCTCGTAGCGCACCTCAAACGGTATGGTCAGCGTTTCGTTGGCAATGGCTTCGCTTCGGGTGTTAACGTAGGTATCAAAGGTGGCGATATTGTCGTCGAACAGCATTCGGACACCGACGCCCGTCGCGACGCCGGTCTGCTGCGTGAGTTTCAGCACCCCTTCGAAGGCCGTTTCATAGCCGTTTGAGCTGGTAATTTTCACTTCAGGCTGTACGGTGCTGTTGCAGTTCACCGTGACGTCAAAGTTTCGTGCCGGGGAAGAGAGCATCCCCACGCTGATAAAATCGCTGACCGGGAAATCCCCCAGATTGACCGTCAGGTTTTTCGGCAGGACGGAGCAGGTGACCTCTTTCAGAATAACGTTGCCTGCATAGGAGATGGTGTTGGGATCGCCCAGCCCTTCGTGGTGATAAACCCCGATCCCAAAACGGGTCTGACTTTGATTCAGCGTGCCTGACGCTACGGTATCGCTGGTTTTGACCAACTCCAGCGTAACGTCGAAATTAAAGGTCTGTTTGCCATCGCTGGAAACATAACCCAACGGCGTTCCTGTGGAAATGCAGTTAACGCCTCCGGCTCCGCTGATGCGCTGCCCCTGATCGTTCATCAGGGCCACACCGATCCCAGGAACTCCCGAATCGTAGACACCTTTCAGGCCTGGAATCTCAGCCCCAGTGCCGTAGTAACAAGAGACAATTTCCAGCCCCTTATCTTCCGCATTATCACAATTACCGGCGATATGGGCGGTTTGCTCTGTACCCGGGATCGTTTCGCCAACGGCCAGCGTCGTGGGAACGGAGATAGAGGCCACGTTGATCATTTTCGGCAGATCTGGCGTAGTACAGGTCGCCTTCGCATGCGGCATAAATAACGCGGCGGTTCCCAGAACCAGTAAGAAAAAGCACTGTTTAATCATTTGCATAATCGTTAGCCTGAACGGTGGATCAGTGACACTGCGCGGCAGCGTTAATGATGCTGGTTTTCTCTTTCTCATCCGTTAGCGCATAGTCAGCGACGCAGTGCTCGTTCGCCCCCTGTCCCCAGGAAACGTAGAGATGCCCTTGCTGCGGCAGACCAGAGAGGTAGGTCTGGCCGTCATTCCCGACAATAAATTCGCTGTCCTTATCCTCGGTGGTGACCGTTGCGCCGAAGGGCAGCGGTTTACCCTTTTGCGTAAGCGTCATCAGGACGCGGTTACCCACGCGGGTGTTAAAGCTGGCGCGCACCACGGCCCCGCGGGTTGGCGTCACGATCTGCGCCGCGTGGGTGACGTCGGCGTTGTCCGGTAGCGTTTCGGTATCCAGCGCGATGGTGTTGTGGCGATACGCGGTAACAAACGGCACGACGGTGTAGCCGCGGAAGTCGGTCTCGACGCCCGTCTGGTTTGTGATATGGGTTCCGTGCGTGCCCGGCGCTTTCACCAGCGCGATGGTGTCACCGAGCGGCTGGCTCAGGGTTATTCCGTTCGCATGGGCAACCACGCCACCCTGCAAACCGACGTTCACGGTCTGCTGATATTTATCCTGACTGACGCCTGCGCTCACTTCACCATAGGTCGCTTTATAATCGGCGTTGATGCTGGTGGAGTTACCGCTGCCGGTGCTGCTCAGCCCTTCCTGGGTGTTCCAGTTCAGGTTGTCCTCTTTCAGCGCCGTGCCGTTCAGGCCGATGTTCTGCGTCGTGCCGTCTTTGGTGTTGTTCAGGTTGTAGGTGGCCCAGGTGTTATGCATCCAGCGGTCCAGCGGCACCGAGACGCTCAGCGAGAACTGGTTGTCGTTTGTCACCTCGTTACCGTCTTCATCGCTGTCCCGGGTGTTTTTGTTCATGCTGTAGCTGAGGCTGTAGCTCACCCCGTGCCAGCTATTGTTGTAGCTGACGCTCATCGAGGTCATGTTCTGGCTCTGACTCCAGAACGTCTCTTTCACCATGCTCAGGGTGACGGATCCCCAGCCTTCCGGCAGCGTCTGGTCGATGGTGGCTTCGGTTCGGGCGCGGCGCTGCTGCGGTGCAGACCAGTCGTCGGAGCGGGTATATGACTCCATGGTGTCTTCAAGGGTGTAAAACCCTTTGCTGTTATAGCGATAGCCGGCCAGCGAGAAGTTGGTGCCTGACCGGGCGATGTCTTTGCTATAGCGCACGCGCCACGACTGGCCTTTGCTGGCCTGCTGTTTTTTCAACAGGGCCTTCGCGCGGGTCACGTCAATGGAGAAGGCGCCTAAATCGCCCATGTTTTTCCCGACGCCAGCCGCCTGAGACTGGTAATGGCTGCTCTGCTGCACGCCACCGTAGGCGGTGAAACCGTAGGGTAAACCGTAGATGGCGCTGCCCTGGGCAAACGGGGTCTTCTCGACGTCGTTGTCATAAGAACGGTAGTGTCCGGCAGTCACGCTGTAGCGCAGATTTTTTTCACGCTGCAATACCGGCACGGAGGCAAACGGCACGACGAAATGGCTTTCGCTGCCGTCGGTCTCTTTCACGGTGACCTGAAGATCGCCGCTGCTGCCGGTGGGGTAGAGATCGTTAATTTCGAACGCGCCGGGGGCGACCGTATTCTGATAAATGATGTAACCGTTCTGGCGTACCACCACCTGCGCGTTACTGTGGGCGGTGCCGCGAATAATAGGGGCGTAGCCTTTTTCACTGTCCGGCAGCATGTCGTTATCGGATTTCAGCTCCACGCCGGTGTAGGGTACGCTGTCAAAAACGTCGGAAGGCGAGGAACTCTGGCCGACGGTGAGGTCGCTTTTCATCGCCACAATATCGCGTTGCGCGTAGGTATATACGGAGGTGAATTTTTGGTCCTCCTCGTTACCCGTGGTGCTGCGATTCCAGGTGGAATAGTTGCGAATGCGCCATGCGCCAATGTTCAAACCCGGACGCAGGTTAACGTACTGGCTGCTGTTATCCTGTTCACCCGGCTGGCGCGCATGGCTTTGGCTGGCATTTGCACTGTAGTTAAGCAGGCCCGCGTTAATTCCTTCGTCAAACTCTTTTGGGTCAATGTAGCCGCGAGGCACCTGACCGAGCGCCGACTGGGGAATGCTCAGCAGCAGTTGCTGGTTGCGAACGCGGAAGGTCGCGGATGCCGCAGGGATGGCGTGTAAATCGGCGCACTGGCCTTTGGCTTTCAGCTGCGGATATTTTTGGGTTTTGATCCCGAGGCTTTTTAAATCGTCCACGGTAAAGCAAGGTTGCAGCGTGCTGTTGTCCTGATCGTCTTTCTGCAGCGTAAAGGTGACATCGCGGGTATCAATTTTATTATTATTGATAAACACCGTAACCTGATATTTACCCGGCGCCTGGCCTGGGCCTTTTTCATAGACGGATAAATCGGTTTTTCCCTGCTGGGGATTATCAATATCCAGCAGGGCAGGGTTAAAATAATCATCAGCCATAACCTGATGCGCAAAGATCGCCATCGCCAGGCCAAAAAGAATGACCAGCAATGACGAAAATCGGCAGGTGAACGGCTTTTTATGGCTGTACATGATTATTTTATTACCGGGGAAAAGTATTAATGAACGGATTTCGACCAGGTATGGCTGATGCTGCCGTAATCAGTAATAATGGAATACGTCACGTTCGAGCCTCTGACATTACCCGGTATGGCAAAATGCGTTTCTGTTTTTGGAACGGCCCAGGTCGCTTTCGTCACTTTCTGACCATTCAGGGTGACCGCCTGGAAATTCATATAAAACGGCGTGGGGTTATTCACCACCAGCTCGTTACCTTCGCGACGCCATTCAAGCTTATCGGCCACGTCTTCTGGTCTGCCTTTTACCGCAGACGGGCGATACAGCAATTTAATACGGGTATTAATCGCAATTTGCAGCGTATTCACGCCTGCCACCTGCTTTGAGGAAGGGATCGCTTTAATATTCAACCAGTACAGGGATTCCCTGTCTTCAGGCAAATTTCCGCCCGTACGTACCACGCGCAGAACGTTATCTTCTTTCGCATCCAGACGGAAAAGCGGCGGGGTGATGAGGAACGGGGCTTTGGCCAGGTTTTTGCCGCCGGAATCAACCCAGGACTGCACCAGATAATCCGTCGCATCTGGATTTGAAAGACCAAGAGATGATTCCTTTTTATCTCCCTGGTAGACCAGACGGGTGCCATTAATAATGACGCCCGCATGTGCAGTGGCGGCTACCAGTAAAAGCGTGCTCAGTAAATAACCGTGGCGCATACAGATTTCTCAATAAATAGATGAGATATTAATGCCCGCAAAAGCATTAATATCTCAGGATTGATAAGATCAGTTATAAATAACGGTGAAGGTCGATACAGAGTTAGCAGGGCCTGCGGTGATCGCAGCGCCGGTTTGGATATAACGGGCACCAAATTCCAGATCGTTAACCGCCGTACCGGAGGTTAATTGATACTGCTGCGATGGCGTATACAGGCTGACAGGCTGCTCTGAGGCATCAACCAGCTGAATTGCCACACCGGTCGCCGCATCGCTATCTGGCCTTAAGGCCAGCGTAGCGTTGTTATTCGCATCTGGCGTACCGCCGAAATTAATGGCTGCGGAGGTGACCGTGTCAGGACAATTCGTTAACTGAATATCAAACTTCGTTAATGTGCTGGTAGAGCCAGCGCCGGTAAATACCGTTTTAGACACTTTTCCCAGCTGAACATTTAATGGATTACTTAATCCATTCACGACCTGACAAGCAGAATCGATAATTTCACCGGTGAAATTGATCTGACCTTCACCGTTTGTTGCCGCAAACGTGGATGCAGAACATCCCACCGCTGCGGCGATGATTAAACCTAAAGCAACCTTGTTCATAACAAATCCTGATATGTTTCTGGTGAGAGCGTTGCCTGGACGTTTTCACCGTTGACCCTTAATGACTTTCCGCTGGTTATTTAAACAAATAATGATGCATTAAGAATCTTCTGCAGGAATCACAAATAATTGAAATAATGCTTGAGTTTCATTTTTATCCTTAAAAACAGAGCGTTGATGATGTAGAAAAAAACTAACGTCCGAACGTTTAACAGGGCTATATTGTTACCAGAAGGATATTTTCAGGAGAGATGTCGTGGATTATCGCAAGATTATCAAAGAGGTAGGCAGGGGCAAAAACCACGCCCGCGATCTGGACCATGAAACTGCTCGCGCCCTGTATACCCGAATGCTCGATGGCGAGGTACCTGACCTGGAGATGGGCGGCATCCTGATTGCGCTGCGTATCAAAGGCGAAGGCGAAGCGGAGATGCGCGGTTTTTACGAGGCGATGCAGGCGCAAACGCTGCGCCTGACGCCGCCGGTGGCAAAACCGATGCCGATTGTCATCCCGAGCTATAACGGCGCGCGCAAGCAGGCAAACCTCACTCCGCTGCTGGCGATCTTACTGCATAAGCTGGGGTTCCCGGTGGTAGTTCACGGGGTCAGCGAAGATCCCACCCGCGTGTTGACGGAGACCATTTTCGGCATGTTGGGGATTGAGCCAACGCGTCATGCAGGACAGGCGCAGGCGAAGCTGGATGGCCATCAGCCGGTTTACATCCCCGTCGGAGCCCTGTGTCCGCCGCTGGAAAAGCAGCTGGATATGCGCTGGCGGATGGGCGTGCGCAACAGCGCCCACACCCTGGCGAAGCTGGCGACGCCGTTTGCAGAAGATGCCGCATTGCGCCTTTCCAGCGTATCGCACCCGGAATACGTGGGGCGTGTCGGGAAATTTTTTGAGGAGATTGGCGGCAGGGCGCTGCTGATGCACGGTACAGAAGGTGAGGTGTATGCCAATCCACTCCGCTGCCCTCAGCTGATGCTGATCGATTCTGCCGGTACGCGCGCTGTTCTGGCGCGCGGGGAAGAGAATACGAACGTCATTCTCCCTGAAGCGAAAGACCCGCACACCACCGCGCACTGGATTGAACAGTGCCTCGCCGGAAGCGTGCCTGTGCCGCAGTCTATTAAGCTGCAGATGGCCTGCTGCCTGCTGGCAACCGGGGAAGTTGATACGGTCGAGGCCGGTCTCAAACGCGTGGACGCGGCGTTTTAGACAAAAAAAAGCCCGTCCAGTGGCGGACGGGCAAGCAAGGGTAACAAACAACAGGGTCAATGAGGGTTGGAGCAGCTCACCAGAGGGTTTGGCGAGGGGACAGCATTCATTCAGGCGATTATTTGTAGATAACCGCGGTACCGCTCAGCTTGTTATTGCCGTTAGCGGAGGTAATAGTGTATCCGCTTGCACCGGCAGCAGCCGCTTTCTCAGCCAGTTTGGCTTCCAGACCGTCCAGGGTGGTCGCGCCATCAGCACTCACCACACCGACTTTGTTCATGTTCTGTGCCTGAGCAGAAGAGACTGGCTCTACGGCGAAAGCGCCGAAAGACAGAGCGGACAGGGCAACAGCAGCTACAGCATATTTGATGGTTTTCATAAGTAATCTCTCGCAGGTGTTTCTGTTAAGGGGACGATGTTCCGTCGATGTGATGAGTATCACGTTTTTTCTTGAGAGATAAAATCGAAGAGAATTGACGTGGTCAATCAAAAAAATTGAATGACAAATAACTTATTGATTACTAATAAATTCAAAGTGGCGCTTTACACTTCTTGTGGATGCGCTTTACAGAACAAAAATGAAGGGCACATTTTGCTACGCGGTTCGCTAAAAATCGTGAGCGTAAAGGTAAGTGCCCCGGCGGTTAACTTAGGTAAAGGAAAGTCAACGTAACTGGCTGTCTTTCGAACCTCTGCGATTATAACCTGAATGTGAAGCATTTTTTGAATCTTTATTCTGCTGACACGTAATACATAACCTTACTCCTGGAATGGCTTTTCGCCGCGCCTCCGGGATCGGTTCTCCACACTCTTCGCACTCCGCCAGGCTTTCGCCGCGTGGGATTTCACCGCGAGCGCGCGCAACCGCATCTTCAATCGTACTGTTGATCTGTTCGTTTACGGCGTCATCATTCGCCCAACCGGAAGCCATAGCATCCTCCTGAAATGGTGTTATGCCCTGCTTTTAATGTGGGGTTAAAAAATGAACAATCAAGGCGAGGAAGAGAGCAAACTGCATCTGGCAGGCAGATGCAGTCATGGGGTGGGGCAGATTATTTATAGATGGTCGCTGTGCCGTACATATGGTTATCTCCGCCAGCGGAATTCACCACGAAGCCTTTTGCACCTTCCTGGCGGGCTTTTTCCGCCAGTTTATTCTGCAGATCGTCCAGGTTACTTGCGCGGCTTACGGAGACGGTGCCTGCAGGCTGAAGCTGGCTGGTGTCGGTACTCTGGGTTAGCGACTGAATGGCCATCGCAGAAAATGACGCGGTCGTCAGGGCGGCGGCGATAACAACAAGGGTCAGGTACTTTTTCATAATCACATCCTCATGAGGAAACAACAGGTGATTCCCCTTAAGTTTAGAAGCCTGACGAGTGTGACTTAGCGCAAATATTTGATGATGATCTGCTTATTTTTTGAACGATAAAAATTGACATTGCGCTGACAGATCATAGACATAAAGGTGTTTGATTTATGGCGGCTTTTTAAGCGCCGCAGAGAAAGATTTACCGTTGGGCCAGCAAAGGGTATCTTACGCCGCTGTTTAAAGGAGAACGCCATGACTTCCCAAAAGCCGGGATTGCACCCACGAAACCGCCACCGCAGCCGCTACGACATGAATGCGTTATGCCTGAGCTGCCCGCCGTTAAAGGACTACATTGTCCAGACCCCCGCGGGTGAACCTTCGGTCAACTTTGCTGACCCCCAGGCGGTTAAAATGTTGAACAAAGCGCTGCTCGCACATTACTACGATGTGGCGAACTGGGATATTCCGGAAGGCTTTCTCTGCCCACCCGTTCCGGGCCGCGCGGATTACCTTCATCACCTTGCCGATCTTCTGGCTGAAGACCGTGATGGCATTATTCCTCAGCAGGCGACCGTGCTGGATATCGGCACCGGGGCGAACCTGATTTACCCGCTGATCGGCGCGCATGAGTATCACTGGCGCTTTACCGGAAGCGAAATCGGTGCCGAGGCCTTCGCCAGCGCCCAGGCGATTATCAACGCGAACCCGGGATTAAGCCGCGCCATTCGCCTGCGTCGTCAGAAAGAGGCCGCCTCAATCTTCAACGGCATTATTCATAAAAATGAAACCTATGACGCCACGATGTGCAACCCGCCGTTCCACGATTCGGCGGCAGCAGCCCGCGCGGGCAGCGAGCGCAAGCGCCGCAACCTGGGTCAGGCTGAAGACGCCGCGCTGAACTTCGGCGGTCAGCAGCAGGAGCTGTGGTGTGAAGGCGGCGAGGTGGCCTTTATCCTGCGCATGATTGCGGAAAGCAAACAGTTTGGCCGTCAGGTGAAGTGGTTTACGACGCTGGTTTCCCGCGGAGATAACCTGCCGCCACTTTACCGCGCGCTCACCGAAGCGGGCGCGGTGAAAGTAGTGAAAAAAGAGATGGCGCAGGGCCAGAAGCAAAGCCGCTTTATCGCCTGGTCATTTATGGACGATAACAAACGCCGCAAATAGCGCTGCGTCGCAGGCCGGGTCAGGCGAAGCCGCCACCCGGCAACCCGGCTACAGCGTCGGCTCCTGCGGAGGGAGCGGCGCTGCGGGCGGCGGCAGGACCTGATACGTCTGTACCGGCATCCGCACGTTCGCCAGATCGAAGTGCTTTTTCACCATGCTGTCGAGCGCAAAGCGCACCGTCCACTGCTTCAGCGGCTGGGTGGTGAACGACACGCGCAGGGTAAAGGCCGTGTTCGTCAGCCCGACAATGCCGGCAAATGACGGCTCGCCAATCACCAGCCCGCGAATATCTTCCATCTGCATCAGCTCTTCTACCGCATCGCGCAGCGCCTGCTTCGCTTTATCGGCATCCTCATGACGGTCCACATCGTAGTTCGCCACCACGGAACCAATGCCGCGCACAAAGTTGGCAAAGGTGGTGATCGAAGACCAGGGGATGATGTGGTACGCCCCGGTATCCTGACGCACGCCCACCGAGCGAATCGACATCCGCTCCACCGTGCCGGTCAGCGGCCCGATGGTCACCAGATCGCCCGTGTTCATCCCGTTCTCAAACTGGATAAAGATGCCGGTAATAATATCCTTCACCAGCGTTTGCGACCCGAAGGAGATCGCCAGCCCCAGGGCACCTGCACCGGCCAGCAGCGGGGCGATATTCACCCCGATTTCTGACAGCACAATCATGATGGTGATGGTACTGATGATGACCGCCAGCGCGTTGCGGAACAGCGTCAGTAAGGTGCGGGCCCGCGCGCTGGGCAGGGGCCTGCCGTGAATATCCGACACCAGACGGTTCTCGATGAGGCTCGCCAGCAGCGTCCAGCCGACGGCAGAGAAGAACAAAATCAGCGCGATGCGAATCAGAATGTCGACCGTTTTTTCACCTGCGCCGTTGTGCAGCCAGTTCCAGAAATCAAACAGGCTCCACGCGTTAAGGAGCAGCATGATCGCCACGCAGACGGTGAGAATGCGCGCCACCTTGAGGGATACCGACATCCAGCCGTTCACCCGTTTTTGCAGTTCCGGGTAATTACGCTGTACCTGCGGCGACAGGGTGATGGTTTTCGAGATCCAGCGCGACAGCAGCCCCGAGACAAATGCCGCGATGCCGATAATGGCCAGGCTTTTGAATGTTGCCCCCATCATAAATTTCAGGCTGTTTCCCGGGTCGAACAGCGAGAAGAAGCACAATACGATGAAGTAGGCGCTTGCCAGCCAGTGCCACACTAGGGCGAATGCGCGAATAAACAGGCTGAAGAACGAGAGGGAACGATCGGCCAGATGCAGCAGGCTCTCAGTGATGGTCTTTTTATTGTGGAAGATAAGGTACAGCGACCAGACGGTAATGCAGAGCATGATAATGACGTTTGCCAGCGCGCCAAACTGGACGTTCACCTGGTTGGAGATGATCGGCACGGCAACCAGCAGACCGTAACCAATCAGCCCGCTGAGCACGCTCAGGCGCAGCGCCCAGTATGTCGCGCTCTCGTCCCGAATGGAGAAGGGACGCAGCGCCGGCACGTGGGGGCAAAAGAGTAACCGCAGCAGCGCCTTGAAGAACTCAATCAGGGCAAAGGCATTCAGGAAAAGCGACTGCTGGAAGGCGATGGTTTTGTTGCCCGCGTTCAGCCTGTCGGCCAGCATCTGGCCTAAGAACAGCGTCAGCGCCAGCAGCAGTAAATCGATGATAAACGCTGAGGCGATCATCAGCGGCAGGTGCAGCCAGCTGCTTTTCTGCTGATTCTTTCTGCGTCCCCATTGCCCCATTTTGCGGTACAGCGGCCACGCGCACAGGCGCACCAGCCAGTAAAAAAGGAATACTGCACCGGCCAGCATCAGGAACTGCATGGCGGCGGCGGTAAACGTTTGTGGGTTAAACGGCTTATGCGGTGAGCCAATCAGGTTGCGGTAGAGCTGGGCAAAGCGCGAGGAGAGCGCTTCCCCATAGTGGCGGCTCACGTCGGTGACATTTTCCAGCACCGTTTTTTGCTCCTCCTCCTGCGGAGGGGTGAGGGTCGGAACGGTTTCCTGGGGCGGCGTGGCGGCGGCTTTGCGCAACTGCTCGATTAATTCCTTTCGGGAGGTGTCGTTCTCAAGAACGTCGGCAAGCGCGCCGTAAGCCGCTTTCTTCTGTTCAACATCCGGTTCCGGAGGGGGCGTATTTTGCTGGCTGGCGGTTGTTCCGGTGGTCACACCGGGGATCGCGACGGCGAACGATGGCGCACTAAACAGGCTAATCAACAGCAACAGGATCCACGGCACGGCGTCCTCCGGTGAAAATGTCGAACAAAATGATAAGTATAGAAGTCGGGACGCGGAGGGGGATTTTTGGGAACAATCTGGCGTAAAAAAGCCGGGCAGGCCCGGCTTAGCGTAACGCGAGGGATCAGGAGACGTGCTGCAGGAACTCCTGCAAACGCGGGCTCGGCGGATTCGCAATCAACTCCTGCGGGTTACCGTCTTCCGCGATACGGCCTTTATCAATGAAGATAAGGCGGGACGCCACTTTCTCCGCGAAGCCGATTTCGTGGGTCACGATAACCATCGTCATCCCTTCTTCCGCCAGATCCTGCATGACCTTCAGCACCTCGTGACGCAGCTCCGGGTCGAGTGCGGACGTAGGCTCATCAAACAGCATCAGCTTCGGCTTTACCGCCAGCGCACGGGCAATCGCCACGCGCTGCTGTTGACCACCGGACAGCTCGGAAGGGTAGTGATGGGCGCGTTCAGCCAGGCCGACTTTCGCCAGTAGATCTTTGGCCAGCGCTTCTGCCGCCGCTTTGTTGGCACCGCGCACGCGCAGCGGGCCAAACATCACGTTCTCCAGCGCCGTCAGGTGCGGGAAAAGGTAGAACTGCTGGAACACCATGCCCGCTTCCTGACGAATCAGACGGTCATCCACTTTCGGGTCATTCACCTTCAGACCGTCGACAATCAGGTCGCCGCTGGTGATCTCTTCCAGCTTGTTGATGCAGCGCAGCAGGGTTGACTTACCGGAGCCGGATGGCCCGATAATCACCACCACTTCACCCTGTTTGATGTTCAGATCGATATTGTGCAGCACCTGGGTTGGGCCAAAGTGCTTGGAAACGTTTTTAAATTCAATCACAGGATTTTCATCCTTCTTTCAAGACGACGCAGAACGAAGCTCAGAACCAGAGTAATGATCAGGTAGACAACGGCCACCGCACTCCAGATTTCCAGCGCGCGGAAGTTGCCAGCAATGATCTCCTGCCCCTGACGGGTCAGTTCGGCCACGCCGATAACAATGAACAGCGACGTATCTTTAATGCTGATGATCCACTGGTTACCCAGCGGTGGCAGCATGCGACGCAGCGCCAGCGGCAGAATAACGTGGCGGATCGTTTCGCGACGTGAAAGGCCTAATGCCAGACCGGCTTCACTGAACCCTTTATGAATCGACAGCACCGCACCGCGGGTAATTTCCGCAATGTAGGCGCCCGAGTTGATCATAATGGTGACGACGGCGGCGCTGAACGGGTCGATGCGCAGGTCGGTGAATGCCATAGGCAGGGCGAAGTAGATGAACATGACCTGCACGACAATGGGGGTGCCGCGGATCACTTCGATGAAAACCAGTGCGATGTGGTTTGCAATCCAGCCACCGTAGGTGCGGGCGAAACCGGCGACAAGACCGATAATCAACCCGCCAACCAGACCCAGGACCGAAATCCACAGGGTCATTTTAGCGCCTTCAAGCAAGAGTGGAATGGCAGGCCAGATGGCGCTCCAGTCAAACTGCATGATGTATTCCTGTATACCGTGGTGAAAAACGAAAAACGTAGGCCCGGTAAGCGGCAGCGCCACCGGGCGTTACAAACCTGAATTCAGGTGAAATTATTTAGGCTCGGTACCGAACCATTTTTTGTAGATTTCGTTATAGGTGCCGTTCTCTTTCAGCGTTTTCAGCGCGCCGTTAACTTTCGTGCGCAGGTCGTCGCTGCCTTTCGGGAAGGCGATACCGTACTGCTGAGCTTCCAGAGATTCGCCCACAGATTTGAACTTGCCGTTGCCCGCGGTTTTGATGAAGTACAGGATGTTTGGCGTGTCGTGCAGCACTGCGTCAGCGCGGCCGGTACCCAGCTCCATGTACGCATTGTCGATGTTCGGGAACTGGCGCAGGTCTTTGGTTTTGATATTCGCTTTCGCGTAATCAACTGACCCGGTGCCGCTCTTCACTGCCACCACTTTGCCGTCGAGATCTTTCACGCTTTTTACGTCGTTATTATCGGCTTTGACCATCACCAGCAGGCCGCTTTTGTAGTAGCCGTCAGAGAAGTCGATCGCTTTTTTACGCTCGTCGGTAATGGTGATACCCGCCAGCGCCAGATCAACGTTCTTGGTTTGCAGTGCCGGGATGATGCCGCTGAAGTCCATCGGCTTCAGGGTATAATCCAGCTTGAGTTCTTTTGCGACTGCGGCCCACAGATCCACATCAAAACCAACGTATTTATCACCCTGTTTGAATTCAAACGGAACGAACGCCGTGTCGGTCGCCACAACCAGTTTGTCGGCAGCCTGAGAGGACACCGCAAAAGCGAGGGTAAGTGCAGCCAGTGAAACTTTTAATACAGACTTCATAGCATTTCCTTTTATATCCACGGGGCGATCCCCTGCGAGAACAGGTGGCACAATGAAAAAATCGTGCCAACTTTACAAGCTGTTGTTTTGCAAAGGGGATGATGTCATGCATTGCACAATAAATGGGGCAATGAGGTTTTATTGCACCAAAGTGGAGCACTGTTTTGGTGCGCCTCGTTTGGCTCAACTGACGGGGAGATATTTAGCGTAAATTCTGACGAAAAAACAATCTTCCGTTAACGGTTGTGTGAGGTGATTATTACAATTTCTTCACTTTTGCACGTTCTCAGGCAAAAAACGTGCACCATAGATGTGCAAAACCCTCACCGGAAGGCGAGGGTTTGATAGAAAATTCGTATGAATTATTCGATGTTAGATTCGATGAACCACAGGAACTGATCCAGATCGCGGGACGCGGCGGTGAAGATATCTGCGGTATCTTCGTCTTTCGCTTCGCTAATCGCTTTGCGCACATCGTTCGCCACAATCGCGTAGCGGTCCGCCAGCTCTTTCAGGTGATCCTGAACGGTATGGATATCCAGCGGATAGCTTTTCAGCGGGGTTTTGCTGTTGATCACCTGTGTGGTACCCAGCGCCACGCCGCCTAACTGAACGGCACGTTCAGCCATCGTATCGAGGTGGGTAACCAGTGCTGTGCGGAAGCCATCCAGCATTTCATGAACGGCAATAAAGTTTGCACCGCGCATATTCCAGTGGGCCTGTTTGGTGATCAGCGAAAGATCGATGAACTGGATCACCTGGCGATTCAGCAACTCAATGGTCGCTTTTTTGTCGCTGTCCGATACATCGTTACGGGTATAAAGCAGATTAGACGCTTTCGTTTTCACCAGTTTAGCGGTACTCATAATCTCATATCCTCTTGATGTTTATGTCCCAGGTAATTACGGAACTAAGTATAGCACCGGATTTTTTCTCTGCGGTTTGGCTGTGCCTATCGGTTTAATAGCGAGAAGGAGGTTGAGAAATTAATATATTGAAAATATTGAATAATTTTTAAATTGATACAGATCAATCTTAATTGCTGAATGAGGAAGTCAGCGCAGAGGGATATTTAGCTGGCAGGAATCAGAGTGTAAGAAATTATAACGACTGTCTTTTGGGCCTTTATTCTGCATGGCGCGGAAGCCATGCAGAATATATGGCCTTAGTTGATATCCACTTTCTCAACTTTAGGTTCGGGGCGCATGGTGAGCGTCGATCCCATTGATGCCGCGATAATCGAGCAGAGCGCCAGCGTCTGGGTCAATGTCAGGGTTTCACCGAGAAACACCATCCCGGAAATGGCTGCAAGCGCAGGCTCCATGCTCATCAGGGTGCCAAATATGCGCGTCGGCAGACGCGTAAGGGCAATCATCTCCAGAGAGTAGGGGAGTGCGGTAGAGAGAATCGCAACCGCCAGCCCGATGGGCATGACGGACCATTGCCAGATCGATTCTGTCGCCTGCGCCATGCCGATGGGCACAAACACGATGGCCGCAATCAGGGAACCCAGCGCCACCGTTGCCGGTCCGTGCTCTTCCCCTGCGCGCTGGCCGGTGAGGATATAGACAGCCCAGCAGGCACCTGCGCCCAGCGCCAGCGCTGCGCCCGTCAGGTCAATCTCAGAAACACTCTGGCCCAGCGGCAGCAGGAACCATAAGCCCAGTACGGCCAACACAACCCAGATAAAATCGACCGGACGTCGGGAGGAGAACAGCGCCACCGCCAGCGGGCCGGTAAACTCCAGCGCGACGGCAATACCCAGCGGTATCGTCTGGATGGAGAGGTAGAACAGGTAGTTCATCGCCCCCAGGGAGAGTCCATAAAACAGCAGCGGTAAACGCTGCTCCTTTTTAAAGCGCAGTCGCCACGGTTTGAAAATGACCACCAGTATCGCCGTGCCCAGAACAATACGCAGGGCGGTCACCCCGGGCGCGCCAACCAGTGGAAAAAGCGATTTTGCCAGCGAGGCGCCGCTTTGAATGGACAACATGGCAATGAGTATGACTGCAACCGGCAACCAGACCGACGACGTGCGGGATAACCCAGGCATCCTTTCTCCTGTCAGCTTATGTCAAATGAGGTAAAGGTTGCAGTGTAAAGGAAATATGCGGCGACGGTTGAGGCGCTGTTGAAAAAAAAGCAGGTGAAATCCGTAAAATGGATAAGCGCTGGTGGATTTATCGCCTGTCAGATTAGGAATAATCTGGATGAATGTAACGGCGCAGACGCGCACTATGCGCATTTAGTAGTGAAAATTGCATGTGATTTGAAAGAGATAGCTTACGCTGGAAACGTTCTGTTACAGGAAAGGCTTCTTTAGACATCACGAATCACAAAGAGTTTCGCAAATTTTTTTGATATATTTAAAACTTACGGACTTACTTGGATCACATTTGAGGTGGTTATGAAAAAAATTGCATGTCTTTCAGCACTGGCCGCTGTACTGGCTGTTTCCGCAGGTACCGCTGTAGCTGCTACTTCTACTGTTACTGGTGGTTACGCTCAGAGCGACTATCAGGGCGTGATGAACAAAGCTAACGGTTTCAACCTGAAGTATCGTTACGAGCAGGATAACAACCCACTGGGCGTGATCGGTTCTTTCACCTACACCGAGAAAGATCGTTCTGAAAACGGCGCATACAACAAAGGCCAGTACTACGGTATCACTGCTGGTCCAGCTTACCGTCTGAACGACTGGGCAAGCATCTACGGTGTTGTAGGTGTTGGCTACGGTAAATTCCAGCAGACCGAAAACGAAGGTCTGAACCGCACTGCAAGCAACAGCGACTACGGCTTCTCCTATGGCGCAGGCCTGCAGTTCAACCCAATCCAGGACGTTGCTCTGGACTTCTCCTATGAGCAGAGCCGTATCCGCAACGTTGACGTTGGCACCTGGATCGCGGGCGTAGGTTACCGCTTCTAATCACTTCGGTGATTAAATAAAAAATCCGCCCACTGTGGCGGATTTTTTTTGTCGAAGATAAAAGCAAAACGGCAACCTGAGGTTGCCGTTTTGAGTGTTGGTTCCCTCTCCCCGTGGGAGAGGGCATCGGTCCGCACGAGACGGCAATTACTTATTCTTAATATCAAAAATATCCGTACCCAGATGGTTGTAGTCAACTTTCTGTAACTTGAAGTTGGTAACGTACACTGGGGGAGCTTTCTTGTTAGAGACAAACGGGTAAACATTTTTTATCTGCCCGGCGGTAATCCCCGTCCACTGCGAGAAAAACTGCAGGAAATCATTTGCTGAACGGCGTGCTTTAATGACGCGATGCGTTTTATCGTCACTCGACAGCACCATAAACGGCACCTGGAAGTTCTGCTGGAACTTGTCATCGTGCGCCAGATACTGCACCTCTTTACCGCGCTCTTTAAACGCCAGCCCGTGATCCGAGAAATAGACCATGGAGAAGCTGTCGCCCGTATTGCGCAGCTGATCGTACAGCTTGCTCAGCAGGTCGTCGGTTTGCGTCATGGTGTAGAGATAGCAGGAGGTCTCTTTGGACTGCACAAACTCCGCGTACTTTCCGCCTGTCCGATCGCAGGCCTGCGGGTGCGACCCCATGAGGTGCAGGACGATCAGCTGCGGCTGGGTGCGCGGGGTGGCGAAGACCTGCGCCGTCATTTTCAGCAGCGCTTCGTCTTTAGTGTTTTTGTCAGCTTCAAAGTCGCCATTTTTCAGGAACTGCACTTCGTCAGCCCGTTTGGCGATGCTGGCAATCGCCGTATCGTATTCGCCAATTTGCCCCTGATTAGAGAACCACCACGTCTGAAAACCCGCGCGGTTTGCCAGGGTGACGAAATTATCCTGATACTGCGGTTTGCCATCCACCACCCGGTTAAGGGTCAGACCGAGTGATTTCTGCGTCGAGCCGCTGGCCGCGACATAATCGGTAAACAGGGTGCCTTTGACCGAACTCGCAAACGGGGTGTTATCCCAGTGGCCGCCAAACGCGCCCATTGCATCGCGACGCGCGCTTTCACCAATCACCACTACATAGGTGTGATATTTCGGCTTCACGGCCAGCACGTTCCAGGTATCTTTCATATTGGAAAGCTCAGCCATGCGGGCCTGTTCGTCGAGAACCTCTTTATTGTTAACAACGACGTCTTTCACGAAGCGGAAAACCGGGTAGCCGATATTGGTGAGCCTTAGCTTACCGTCCCAGGGAATGTTCTGGATGGGGGCGACAAACGCCACGGCAACGCTGAATACCAGACAGAGTATGTCGATCTTACCCCAGGATTTTTTCTCGCCCGGCTGACGACGAATGGCGATAACGCCCAATGCGAAGATAAAGAGCCCGACCACGTAGCTGTACCACGGGAAGATCGTCAGGATCTCCGTCGACTCTTCCATATTGGTCGAGTGCAGCGCCAGCAGGGTATTAAAGTTTGGTGAGCCGTACGCCTGACCAAACGGGAAATAGAGTGCCGCAACCAGCGAACAGATGCCGATTAACGCTTTTTGCGCGCGCGGGGCGGCGCGCCATAGCACATGCAGAATGCAGGTGAAGGCCACCGCGTAGAGCAGACTAAAGTGATAACCCAGCGCAAAGTTAATCAGTAATGACTGCAAAAAGTAAAAACCCGTCCACGGGCTTAAGGCCCGGCTGCGGGTCACAACGGTATCTATCAGGGTTACATTCATAGGTCACTATCATGGATGAAAACGCCATGTGCTCACCCTGGCGTCAAGGGTCATAACCTGCCTGACAGTGCGTGGAGAGGGAATGAGGGTCCGCTTCAGCGAGCCGCAAATTGTGCAGGGCTGCAAGAAGATAGTGCGAGCGCTAAATAATATCAACAGTTGCTAAGCAGATGTTTTGCGAAGGGGATTGCAAATCCGTAAAAAAGATCGGGAATAAGGCGGCTGGGAGCCAGTTTAGAGCGAGATTGTGACGGGAAAATGAAGCGGCGTACCGCAACGCCGCTTAGTGGGAAGGTTTATCATCCTGATGCGGTTTGCCGTTAAACATATCGCACAGCATGTTCAGCAGCATTAAGCGCACTTTAAAGGGGGAGTGGGTAAACACGGTCATGCACCTCTTGAATTCGTTCATAAGACCTCCTGATTTTTGATCCCTTCGATCCGTGAAGGGTGACTGCATTACATACAGATATAGCACAGGCTATATTGTATAGCTATGGCTATTTCGTTAATTTTTTGTGCTTGTGGAGGGATGGTTTACAATGTGCGCTCTCGATACCGGGCGCTGGAAGCGTCACCCCACTGAGGAAGTACAATGAACCGTCGCGCAGGTAAGCCAACCATTAAAAAAACGACGCAACTGGTGAATGTTGAAGAGCATGTCGAAGGTTTTCGCCAGGTCCGAGAAGCGCACCGGCGTGAACTGATTGATGATTATGTTGAACTCATTTCCGATCTGATTCGTGAGGTCGGGGAAGCGCGTCAGGTCGATATGGCCGCCAGGCTGGGGGTATCGCAGCCAACTGTCGCAAAAATGTTAAAACGTCTCGCCTCCGTGGGCCTAATTGAAATGATCCCCTGGCGCGGGGTCTTTCTGACGCCAGAAGGGGAGAAACTCGCGCAGGAGAGCCGCGAGCGCCACCAGCTTGTCGAGAATTTTTTACTGGTGCTGGGCGTCAGCCCGGAGATTGCCCGCCGGGATGCGGAAGGCATGGAACACCACGTCAGCGAAGAGACGCTGGTGAAGTTTCGCGAATTTACCCTTAAATATGGTCCCTCCGCTGAATGAAAATCCCTGGACTGCAGGCCCTGGCACGCGATCGTTTCTTCCATCTCTTATTACTCATTGGCGCAGGGTTAAGCCTCTTTGTGCCGTTTGCGCCGCAGGCCTGGCCCGCTGCCATTGACTGGCGCACCATCATTACCCTGAGCGGCCTGATGATGCTCACCAAAGGGGTTGAGCTGAGCGGCTATTTTGACGTTCTGGGCCGTAAAATGGTGCGCCGCTTTGCCACCGAGCGCAGGTTGTCCCTGTTTATGGTGTTTTCCGCCGCGGTGCTGTCGACGTTTCTGACCAACGACGTGGCGCTGTTTATCATCGTGCCCCTCACCCTCACGCTGCGTAAGCTTTGCGAGATCCCGGTAAGCCGGCTGATCATCTTCGAAGCGCTCGCCGTTAACGCCGGTTCTCTGTTAACGCCCATCGGTAACCCGCAAAATATCCTCCTCTGGGGCCGTTCCGGGCTGTCGTTCGCCGCTTTTACCTGGCAGATGGCGCCGCTGGCGCTGGTGATGATGCTGTCGCTGCTGGCGGTCTGCTGGTTTGCCTTTCCGGATAAAAAACTGCAGTACCACAGCGGCACCACGGGCCCGCAGTGGCAGCCGCGTCTGGTCTGGAGCTGCCTCGGGTTATACATCGTCTTTCTGTTCGCGCTGGAGCTGAAGTATGAGGTGGCGGGCGTGTTGCTTGTCGCCGCGGGCTTTGTCGTCCTGGCGCGGCGCGTGCTGGTCAGCGTGGACTGGACGCTGCTGCTGGTCTTTATGGTGATGTTTATTGATGTGCATCTGCTTATCCAGCTTCCGGTGCTGCAAAACGTGCTCCACAGCGTCAGTACACTGTCTCAGCCGGGACTGTGGCTGACGGCGATTGGCCTGTCGCAGTTTATCAGCAACGTGCCTTCCACCATTCTGCTGCTCAACTATGTTCCGCCGGACACGCTGCTGGCCTGGGCGGTGAATATCGGCGGGTTTGGGCTGCTGCCCGGCTCGCTGGCCAACCTGATTGCCCTGCGCATGGCCAACGATCGCCGCATCTGGTGGCGCTTCCATCTCTGGTCAATCCCGATGCTGGTTTGGGCCGCGGCGATCGGTTTCGGAATATTCCTTCTCATATAGTGCGCAATTTGTCAGTTTTTCCTGGCAAACGTATAGCAACGTCCTAGCTTTAGTGAACGGCATAGTGTGATGCCGCTCACTGACAGGACCGTTGCTGAACTATGGCTGAAGATCAAAATCCGCCTGCTGACGAGCAGGACAAAAACAATAATGAGCGTAAGCGCCCGGGCAAAAAACCGTTAATTATCCTCGGCATTGTCGTGGTGGTGATGGTCGTCGTGGCGCTGGTCTGGTGGTTTTTAACCCGTAACGAAGAGACGACCGACGACGCCTTTACCGACGGCGACGTGGTGACGATTGCCCCGAAAACGGCAGGCTACGTCACCGAGCTGCGGGTGCGCGATAACCAGCGCGTGAAAAAAGGCGATCTGCTGGTGGTCATCGATCCGCGGGATACCACCGCGCAGCGCGATCAGGCTCAGGCCCAGCTTGGGCTGGCCATCGCACAGCTGCATCAGGCCCAGGCGCAGCTCGCACTCTCCAAAGTGCAGTATCCCGCCCAGCGTGACGAAGCCAAAGCGCAGGTGCTGAAAGCGCAGGCCGATCTGGCGAACGCGCAGGCGGAGTATCGCCGCCAGCGCGGCGTCGATCCGCGGGCGACCACCCAGCAAAGTATTGATTCTGCGAATGCGCAACTGCGCAGCGCCCAGGCGGGTCTGGCCAGCGCTCAGGCGCAGCTGGAAGTGGCAGAGCAGGTACAGCTGCAAATCCGCCAGCAGGAAACCAACGTTGAAGCGCGCGAGCGTCAGGTCGAACAGGCCAAAGCGCAGCTGGAAACGGCCAATCTGAACCTCTCTTACACCGAAGTCCGCGCCCCGTTCGACGGGTTTGTCACCAAACGCAACGTGCAGCCCGGTACGCTGGTGCAGGCGGGAACGGCGCTGTTCTCACTGGTTTCGCCGAACGTGTGGGTGGTGGCGAACTTCAAAGAGTCCCAGCTTGAGCGCATGAAGCCCGGCGATAAAGTCACCGTGTCGGTCGACGCGTGGCCGGATATGGCGCTTGAGGGCCACGTTGACAGTATCCAGCAGGGCAGCGGCTCGCGCTTCTCCGCCTTCCCGGCTGAAAATGCCACCGGTAACTTTGTCAAAATTGTGCAGCGCGTGCCGGTGAAAATCGTGATTGATAAGGGGCTCGATCCGAACAAACCGCTGCCGCTGGGGCTGTCGGTCGCGCCGAAGGTGACGGTGGAATGACGGATCACAGCCACGACAGCTGGAAGCCCGCCAGCAATCCGTGGGCGGTGGCGATTGTCGTCACCCTGGCGGTGTTTATGGAAATTCTGGACACCACCATCGTGAACGTGGCGCTGCCCCACGTGGCAGGTTCGCTCTCGTCCAGCTATGACGAATCCACCTGGGTATTAACCAGCTACCTGGTCGCGAACGGCATCGTGCTGCCTATCTCGGCCTTTCTGAGCCGGGTGTTTGGCCGCAAGCAGTTCTTCCTGATCTGCATCGTCATGTTCACCGTCTGCTCGTTCCTCTGCGGCATCGCCACCGAGCTGTGGCAGATCATCCTGTTCCGCGTGATGCAGGGCTTTTTTGGCGGCGGGCTGCAGCCCACGCAGCAGTCGGTACTGCTCGACTACTTCAAGCCGGAGGACAGGGGCAAAGCGTTCGGCCTTTCCTCCATCGCGATTATTGTTGCACCGGTCCTCGGCCCGACGCTGGGGGGCTGGATCACCGACAACTACTCCTGGCGCTGGGTGTTCTTTATCAACATCCCGGTGGGGATTGTTACGGTGCTGGCGATCTACCAGCTGCTGGAAGATCCGCCGTGGGAGAGCAAGTCTAAAGAGAAGCTGACCATCGACTGGACGGGGATCGGCCTGATCGCCTTAGGGCTTGGCTGCCTGCAGGTGATGCTTGACCGGGGAGAAGATGAGGACTGGTTCTACTCGAACTTTATCCGTACCTTCGCGGTGTTAACGCTAATCGGCATAATCGGTGCCATTTACTGGCTGGTGTATGCCAAAAAACCGGTGGTGGATCTGCACTGCATGAAGGACCGCAACTTTGCAATTTCCAGCCTGCTGATGGCGGGGATGGCGATGATTTTGTACGGCAGCTCGGTGGTGATCCCCCAGCTGGCGCAGCAGGATTTAGGCTATACCGCCACCTGGTCCGGGCTGGTGCTGTCGCCCGGGGCGGTGCTGATTGTATTAACGATCCCGCTGGTGCTGAAGCTGATGCCGGTGGTGCAGACGCGCTGGATTATCGCCTTTGGCTTTACCTGCCTGGCGGTGTCGTTCTTCTGGTCGCGCACGCTGACCCCGGATATCGACTTTGAAACCCTGGTGCTGTTCCGCAGCGCCCAGTCGCTGGGGCTGGGGTTCCTGTTTGTGCCCCTGACCACCATTGCCTTTATTTCGATCCCAAGACGGCTGAATGCCGACGCGGCGGCGCTGTTCACTATGTTCCGTAACGTCGCGGGCTCGGTCGGGATCTCGCTGTCGACGGCGGCCATCACCGAACGGTCTCAGGCGCATAGCGCGCACCTTGCGTACCACGCCTCGCCGTTTAACGAACAGTTTCAGCAGGCAATACGCGAAAGCGCCCAGGCAATCCAGAACTTCACCACCCAGGTAGGGGACCCCACTGGGATTGCCACCGGACGCCTGTACCAGACCATGATCGAGCAGTCGCGCTTTTTGGCCTACATCGACGTCTTCACCCTTCTGAGCGCGGTGGCCTTGCTATTGATTCCGTTTTGTTTGTTGCTCTCGCCGGTTAAGAGCGAGGGGAGTGCAGGAGCACATTGATGATACACAGACGTTTACACCCCCTGATGATAATGATGCTGCTGGCAGGCTGCGCCGTCGGGCCGGACTATCAGCCGCCCGCGCCGCCTGCCGTGACGCACTGGAACGATAAGGGCGACAGCGGGGTAAAATCGCAGACGACCTCCGCCGCGACCAACCCGCGCTGGTGGAAGACCTTCGGCTCGCCGGAGCTCGACAGCCTGGTTGAGCGCGCCATCGCCGGAAACCTGACGCTGCAGCAGACGGTGCTGCGCATCGCCGGCGCGCGCGAGCAGATTAATCAGGCGGGCGGGGCGTTTTACCCGTCGGTGAACGGCAATCTGCAGGCGACGCGCCAGCAGCTCGGGCTGGAAGGGGAGCTGAAATCCCACGGCGTGTATGACCAGCTGGATAATGTCGATCCTGAGCTGCGGGGTGCGTTAGGCCCCCTGACGCAGCCGATCAACCTCTACCAGGGCAGCTTCGACGCCCAGTGGGAAATTGACCTCTGGGGAAAGGTGCGTCGACAGGTGGAAGCCGCCGAGGCGCAGCAGAAAGCGGCTATCGAGCAGCGTAACGACGCGCTGGTGTCGCTGGAGGCGGAAGTGGCGCGCGCGTGGCTCCAGCTGCGCGGGGCGCAGAGTATTATCGCCACGCTGAACACCCAGATTAAAAGCGCGCAGCAGACGCTGGATCTGACCGAGAGCCGCCAGCGCGGCGGGCTGTCGCCGCAGATGGACGTGGAGAATGCGCGGGCACAGCTGGGTAACCTGGAGGCGCAGCTGCCGCAGTACCAGGCGCAGGCGCGGCAGGCGATGAATGGCCTGGCGATCCTCCTTGGCAAGCCGCCGGGTGCGCTCGATGCGGAGTTACAAAGCGTGCAGCCGATGCCCGCATTGCCGGATATCGTACAAACCGGCATTCCGTCTACGCTCGCGCGACGCCGTCCGGACGTGCGCGAAGCGGAGGCGAATCTTCATGCCGCCACGGCGCAGATTGGCGTGTCGGTGGCCCAGCTGTTCCCGAGTTTTACCCTCTCCGGGCAGTTTGGCCTGCGCAACAGTGAAACCAACTGGCTGACCGACTGGAGCAGCCACTTCTACAGCTTTGGTCCGCAGGTCTCCATCCCCATCTTCCAGGGCGGTCGACTGGTTTCCAGCGTGAAGGTGGCGCGCGCGCAGCAGGGGGCCGCGGTGCTGGACTATCGGCAGACGGTGCTCACCGCGCTCGGCGATGTCGAAAATGCGCTGGTGAGCTATCGCACCGACCAGCAGCGTGAAGCGGGCCTGGCGAAAACCATTGATGCCCTGCAAAACGCCTTTGACCTGGCGAGCGACAGCTATCGGCAGGGGATCGCCAGCTTTATCGACGTGCTGGACGCCCAGCGGCAGCTGGCGCAGGCCCAGCAGCAGCGCGCACAGGCGCAGGTGCAAAGCGCACTCGATCTGGTGGCGCTCTACAAGGCGCTCGGCGGCGGCTGGGAGCCGTATCAGCAGGTGCAATTACCGGACTACAGCGTCTTTGGCGACGCCCCGCGCGGATAAATTTTCAGAGGATTGGGCAAGAAACGGACAGGAACGCCACATTCGCGATGGTTGAGGGGCGGGTATAACTAACAGACACCCAATCGACATGCGAGGAAAGCGTTATGCGTTATCAAAAACTGGGCAATACCGGACTGTTCGTTTCTGAACTCTGCCTCGGCACCATGACCTTCGGCGGTGAAGGCGGCATGTGGGGCAAGATTGGTCAGCTCCAGCAAAGCGAAGCAGAACAGCTGGTGGGCCGCGCGCTGGATGCCGGGATCAACTTTATCGACACCGCGGACGTTTACTCGGAAGGGCGTTCGGAGGCGATCGTCGGCCAGGCGCTGAAAAACCTGAAAATTCCGCGCGAGAACGTGGTAGTCGCCACTAAAGTATTTGGCGAAACGGGAACGGCAGGAGTGAACTCGCGCGGCAGCTCGCGCTATCACATCATCAGCAGCGTGAAGGAGAGCCTGCGCCGCCTGCAGCTCGATCATATCGATCTCTATCAGCTGCACGGCTTCGACCCGGCCACGCCGATTGAAGAGACGCTGTATGCGCTGGATAACCTGGTGCAGCACGGCCACGTGCGCTATATCGGCGTCTCGAACTGGGCGGCGTGGCAGATTGCCAAAGCGCTGGGTATTTCCGAGCGCCTCGGGCTGGCGCGCTTCGCTTCCCTCCAGGCGTATTACACCATCGCCGGACGCGATCTTGAGCGCGAGCTGGTGCCGATGATGCAGAGCGAAGGCGTCGGGCTGATGGTCTGGAGCCCGCTGGCGGGCGGCCTGTTGAGCGGAAAATATGGCCGCGACGGGCAGAGCGAAGCCGGTAGCCGCCGTCTGGAGTTTGACTTCCCGCCGGTGAACAAAGAGCGCGCCTTTGACTGCGTGGACGTGATGCGCGTGATTGCCGAAAGCAAGGGCGTCTCCGTCGCGCAAATCGCGCTGGCGTGGCTGCTGCATCAGAAAGCCGTCACCAGCGTCATCATTGGCGCGAAGCGCGTTGAGCAGTTGGACGACAACATTGCCGCCACCGGGATCCGCTTAAGCGAAGACGAGCTCAAACAGCTGGATGCGGTGAGCGCGCTGCCGCGCGAGTATCCCGGCTGGATGCTGGAGCGGCAGGGAGAGTATCGCCGTAATCAGCTCGCGCAACAGTAACTCTCCGCATCAGGTAATTTTTAAATTTGTTTGCCCATCGGTACAGAAATCGGCGAAAGCGGCTTATTTCACTGAGCACGCTTTTGCCGATTCAACGATGGGCTGTGGCGGGAATCAGCAACCGTCTTTGCAGGTTGCCGCTGGGTTTTGCTCAAGGATTCTTACCAGCAGGGCTCGGGGTTCTCTCACGACATCTGTTCCAACTGACAGTACTTTGCCGTCCCGCTCTGCTGAATACTTCGCGACAACATCACCGAATGCATTTCGCTGCAGGGCGACCTCTTGTCCTGCTTTGACCCTGTCGCCGGGTTTAACGAAAACTTCCGCAAACCCACCCGTGGTTGCTCGTATTGAACTGATCGCATTACCAATATACGTTTTATTGCTGCTGGCGCTTGCGCCGATTTTGCCTTCAATCACCTTGTAATGAATCAGTACATTGAGGGCACCCTCTACACCCCTGGCAATCATATCCTGCTGGTAAATCCTGGGCTCTCCCGTCTCGGCCGTTATCGCCGGGATACCATTTTGAATAAAGGTGGTTTCCATTGAGCCGGCTTCGCCGGGATCTTTCTTAATTTGATCGGCCGGAAAAAGTTCTGCAATCGTCCGGGCATCCGCATTGCGGTAGTCGGCATAAATGAACAGCGGATAAGCCGTTCCGGTAGACTGGGTGTGATAGTCAATCGCCAGGTCGACATTTCCTTTGTAAACCTTATTCCACATCATCCATGCCTGTCGCTCGGCAGGGTTACCCGTTTCTTTTCCTGGATGCACGCGGTTGTAGTCGATCGTCTCACCCCCATCGGTTGAAACGGACCATGTCCGGGAGATCCTTTCAAGTCCAGAACGGTTTGGACCTATAATGCCAATAACGCTGCCGTTCATTTTTGCGGGGTCCAGTTGTTCCATCACTTTTTGTACGATGCGCACTCCGTTTAGCTCATCGCCATGGACGCCCGCCTGCAGAAGGACTTTCTTCCCGTCCGTTTTGCCTTTTGCCACCATGATGGGGACATACCAGCGCTGTCCTGTTCCTGTCTCAACCCCCTCGAACATGAAGCGATGTTGTCCTGCTGTCAGGTCTGATACATCCAGAGTCGAGATAACCGGCACTCCCTGCACCTTATCACCCGTATACACCGTTGCCGCGTGAGTCATTGAGCATGGCAACGCTAAGCTGAGAGCGAATGCGATACGGCTAGTAGATATCTTCATGAGCGTCATTTTCCATTTGATAGGGTTGAGATTTTTATTTTTCGGCCTGGGCCGTGGTTCGTGCTAATTAAGTTAATAGTGATTTTATGAGGCCAGCCAGCGGCACGATCGGGAAATGTGATTTTGCATAGGCTAACGCACCGGCCTCAATAACAGGGTTTGCGCGATTCATTTTTCCTGCCCGGCGTCTTCTTTCTAACCTACCTCACAAAAAACGATCCTCCGCTTTGATCGACATGCCATCTTCGCCTATATGACTAGTCATGAAATTTTAAATGACTAGTCATATAGGGAGGAAACATGAGCAATCAGCTGCCGGCCAACTTTTTATGGGGCAACTCGGTATCGAGCATGCAGACGGAAGGGGCCTGGAACGAGGGCGGGAAGGGGATGTCGGTGTACGACATTCGCGAAGCTGGGGAGAACATCTCCGACTGGAAAGTCGCGACCGACTCCTACCATCGCTACCGGGAAGATTTCGACCTGATGCAGGATCTGGGCATGAACTGCTACCGCTTCCAGATCTCCTTGAGCCGCGTCTGTCCGCAGGGTGACGGCGCGTTCAACGACGAGGGCATCGCGTTTTACGACCGCTTTATTGAAGATCTCATCGCCCGCGGTATTGAGCCGATGATCTGCCTCTACCACTTCGATATGCCGCTGGCGCTGGCGCAGGAGTACAACGGCTTCAATGACCGCCGCGTAATGGACGCCTTTATCCGCTACGGTAAAAAGATGATCGACTGCTTTGGCGACCGCGTGAAGTACTGGCTGACCTTCAACGAGCAGAACATCTTCCATATGCCGGAAGCGTTTCGTATTTCCGGCTACATGAAAGGCGATCAAACCCTGCGCGAGCTGTACGAGCTGCAGCATCACACCATGGTGGCGCACATGGCGCTGACCGAGTATCTGCACCAGACGAAACCGGGCCAGCTGATGGGCGGCATGCTGGCGCACCAGCTGGTTTATCCGGCCACCTGCAAACCGCGCGATATCTTCTGCGCCCAGCAGTATGACGAGTTCCTTAACCAGAACCTGCTGCGCGTCTTTGCCGGGCAGGGCTACAGCCCGGCGGTGATGGCGGTGGTGGAGCAGGAAGGCTTTGGTGATATCTACCGTGCCGAAGATTTAGCGCTACTGGCGCGCACCAGAAACGACTATATGGCCTTCAGCTACTACGCCAGCAAAACGCTGGACAGCGATGCGATTCCGGAAGGCACGCCGGTCAACTATTACCTGCTGCACGGCGAGAAAAATAACCCCTACCTGAAAGCCACCGAGTGGAACTGGCAGATCGACCCGCTCGGTTTTCGCACCATCATTACCCGCTACGCCAACGACTGGCGCATGCCGGTGTTCCCGATTGAAAACGGGATTGGCGTGATTGAGTCCTGGGATGGCGTCAACCCCATCGAGGATACCTACCGCATCGACTACCACCGGGCGCACATCGAGGCGATGAAAGCGGCGATATTCGAGGATGGGGCAGAGGTCATGGGCTACCTCGGCTGGGGGTTAATCGACATTCTCAGCTCCCAGGGCGACATGCGTAAGCGCTATGGCGTGGTCTACGTCAACCGGGAAAACCACGACCTGAAAGACCTCAGGCGCGTGCCGAAGAAGAGCTACGCGTGGTTAAAACAGGTTATCCATACCAACGGACGCGAGATGTAAGCCGTACGCTGCCGGGCCGTTTTTGTGACTGATTGATGGGAACACTCCGCTATGTCTGAAACAAAAATCACACCGCATATGCAGTCCTTTGTCGATAAGTTTGTCGAGTTCTCGGCGCGCCTGGCAAACCAGGTGCACCTGCGCTCCCTGCGCGACGCCTTCGCCACGGTGATGCCGATTTTCATCCTCGCCGGTCTGGCGGTGCTGGTGAACAACGTGGTGTTCCCGTGGATTTTTCACGGCGATACGCTGGCACACTTCAAAGTGTGGGGCGAGGCGATTATCAACGGCACGCTTAACATCGCCGCGCTGCTGCTGGCCCCGATGATCGCCTGGTCACTGGCGCGCAACAAAGATTTCGACAACCCGGTCTCGGCAGTGGTTATCGCCGTCAGCAGTTTTATCATCATGATGCCGATGCGCTTACAGGTTACGCCCGTTGGCAGCGACGCCGCGGTGAACGTCACGCAGGTGCTGACCTTCGCCAATATCGGCTCCACCGGCATTTTCGCCGGGGTGCTGATTGGGCTGCTCTCAACGGAAGTGTTTATCGCGATTTCGCGCCTGAAGGCGCTGCACATATCGCTCGGGGAAAATGTGCCCCCAGCGGTCAGCAAATCCTTTACCGCGCTGATCCCGACGATCCTCACGCTCTCCCTGTTCGCGGTGCTGGCGGCCGTGCTGGCAAACGTGCTGCACACGGATCTGATCCATCTCATTACCACCTTTATCCAGCAGCCGCTGCGGCTGATCAACACCAGCCTGCCGGGGACGATTTTCATCTACAGCTTCGGCAACTTCCTGTTCACGCTCGGTATCCATCAGTCGGTGGTCAACAGCGTGGTGCTGGAGCCGTTTCTGCTGATCAACACCAACGAGAACATGCTGGCCTTCGCCAACGGCCAGCCCATTCCGCACATCATCAACAACATCTTCGTGCCGACGTTTGGCATGGTGGGCGGAACCGGCAGCACGATCTCGCTGCTGATCGCCATCTTTATCTTCTCACGACAACAGTCGGCGAAACAGGTGGCGCGTCTGTCGCTGGCGCCCGGCTTATTTAACATCAACGAGCCGGTGATCTTCGGCCTGCCGATTGTCTTTAACCTGCCGCTAATGATCCCGTTTGTGCTGTTGCCCGCGATAGGCATTTACTTCGCCTGGCTCTGTACCACGCTGGGATTCATGTCGCGCTGCGTGGTGATGATCCCGTGGACCACGCCGCCGATTCTCAGCGCCTGGCTGGCGACGGCAGGGGACTGGCGGGCGGTGGTGGTGCAGTTGGCAATCATTATATTTGGTGTATTCTTCTACCTGCCTTTCCTCAAGATTGCCGAGCGAGTGGCGTTGAAAAACAGCGGGATAGAAAACTAACTGTAAGGAAGGACGATGGCGGCGAAGTACATCACCATAGCGCGGGAAATCAAGAAACGCATTATCAGCCAGCAGTACGCCGCCAATGAACCGCTCCCGGACCAGTTTGCGCTGGCGGCGGAGTTCAGCACCAGCCGGATGACCATCCAGCAGGCGATGCGCCAGCTGATCGTCGAAGGGCTGGTCTACACCCGTCAGGGGCAAGGGACGTTCATCCGCAAAAACTTCCTCCAGCTCTCGCAGTGGGATCTCTCCGGCAGCGACTATTTCGGTGCCACCAAAACCTGGGCGCATCTGGGTACGGTCACGAGCCAGGTGGTGCATTTCGAACTGCGCTTCCCGAACGAAAAAGAGCAGGCGTCGCTGATGATTAACGCCGATGCGCCGATCTACGACTTCATTCGCCTGCGTTTACTGAACGGCGAACCGATGTCGCTGGATTCCACGGTGATGCCGATGAATCTGGTGCCGGGCCTGACGAAAAACCACCTTGAAGGGTCAGTGTTTCAGTACGTTCAGGAAACCCTGGGGCTGAAAATTATGGGATCATACCGGGTCGTGCGGGCGCTAAAGCCCAGCGCGCTGGACAGAGAGCATCTGGTCTGTGAGGAAACCGATCCGGTGCTGGAGGTGGAGCAGGTCATTTATCTGGAAGATGGCACGCCGCTGGAGTATGCCCACTGCCACTATCGGTACGACCACGGCGGGATTGTTATCGTGAATAACGGATAGTCCGTCCTTCAGGCACACGACTCGAAATAGCTGTCTGTATCTTTTATGTAAAGATCGTTCTGACACAGATGCTGAATATGACCCGGCTTAAATGTAAAACGGATTTTTTGGATCCAGGATCGTTTTATTTTGCTGGTATTGTCGCGTGATAATCCATAATCATGAATTATCTCATGAACAAAACGAATGCTCTTTGCAGAAACATAGACCGGTGTTTTGGTGAGCTGAATCAGTTTGCTGATCCAAATATCATCTGCGCGAGGACAAACCCGAATAAAATCCTCGTTAAAATGGAAATACTCCGGAATCATATTTTTCTTGAGGACAACGCCACCAAGACCGGTGATGATATAGTTTTGCTTAACAACTTTTGGCACAGTGATAAGCGGGAAATTACGATAGGTATCAAGAAGTTCTTTCTTCTTCTTTACCGTTTCGCGCACGCGCGCAGCAACCACATATTCCTGATTGTGGTGGTAAAAATCATCTAGTAGGGTTTCTGCCCACATTTCGTTATAAATGGCGTCATCGTCGGCATAAATCAGAATATCCTCTTCCGTTGCCGCTTGTAACGCAGGAAACAATTTACGATAAGGCCCGGTGTTTTTAACCCATTTAAAAACCAGGTTTGTACCTGTCTGGCGAATTTTCTGCGCCCATTCAGGCTCTTCAGTGATGCCTTCATCACTGAGATAAGGTGTACTGGAGACCCATACAACAATTTGATCGACTTTTTTACTCTGGTTCGCTAGTGACCACACTGTCTGCGAACAGAGATAAAGGCGCGATTTTGTTGTTGTTAAGTTAATACTGATCATTGTACTAAGTGTGCTCCAGGAAATAAAAAGACCCTATAAATACAGATTAAACTGATGTTATAAGTAGGCGCATCATAACACTTAGAGGATCAGATGTAACCACGCCGGGTTGGCAGAAAATGGCAAGAATGGGAATTACGGCAATAATTGCTGTTCAGAAACGATGAGTGCAGTGGGTATCGCGGAGTAATAAGACCCCGAGATTTCGAGGTCTTATAATGTACTTTAAAGATTCAGATTGATCAGTTCAGACGCACCGGCATACCGGAACGGTTCTGAATCGCCTGGTCGACGATGGTGGTTTCCACGTCAGGCTGAGAGGTCACGGACTGCACCGCGCTGTTCAGCGTAATCGGCACGATCTCGTTGTTGTTGATCTGGTCTTCGCTGGTGGACAGCGGGTTGTGCACTTCGATGTAGCGGCTGCCGTCTGGCTCAGACGTCGCTTTCACCGGTTCGTTGATGAACTGCACGCGCGTACCGACCGGCACGTTTTCGAACAGGAACTTGATGTCGTCGTTACGCAGGCGCACGCAGCCGTGGCTCACGCGCAGGCCGATACCGAAGTTGGCGTTGGTGCCGTGAATCGCATACAGACGACCAATATACAGGGCATACAGACCCATCGGGTTATCCGGGCCGGCTGGCACAACGGCTGGCAGCGGTTCGCCCGCAGCGATGTATTCCGCGTGCATTTTGGCGGTAGGGGTCCAGGTTGGGCCCGCTTTCTTACGTTCAACTTTGGTGGTCCAGTTCAGCGGGGTATCTTTGCCCAGCTGGCCGATACCGATTGGCAGCACGATAACGGTGTTGGTGCCTTTCGGGTAGTAATACAGACGCATTTCGGCGCTGTTGATCACGATACCTTCATGAACGGTATCCGGCAGGATCAGCTGCTGAGGAATATTCAGCACGGTACCTGCTTTTGGCAGATACGGGTCAACGCCCGGGTTCGCTTCCAGCATGTTAGACAGGCCCAGCTGGTACTGCGCGGCGAAATACTCCAGCGGCTGAGAGTTACCCTCAGGCACCGTCACCACCTGGTTTTGACCCACCAGACGGCTTCCGTCGGTCGGCAGGGGATACGTCACCGCAGACGCGGTCTTACAAAAACCTACTACGGCTAACGCCGCCGCAAAAAGCGTTGTTAATTTCATGTTCATGTTGTGCGAGGTATCTAAGCCATTCTGGCGATGAGTTGATAAGTCTGAATCTGTGATGGGAGCGCATTATATGTGCATTCCCGCTCACTGGGAATTCAGATGTGTACGAAATCACATTTTTTTCGATTTTGTTAAAGTTTAGTGGATTGCCGCAACACGGGATCTCAATTCGGAATTGTGGCATAATGCCGTGTTTATCACACTTTTCGCAGGAATCTCCCCGTGTTAGTTACCAGCAACGTCACTATGCAGTTTGGCAGTAAGCCGCTGTTCGAAAACATTTCCGTCAAATTTGGCGGCGGCAACCGTTACGGCCTGATTGGCGCCAACGGTAGCGGAAAATCCACCTTCATGAAGATCCTCGGCGGCGATCTGGAGCCGACCCTCGGCAACGTGTCGCTCGATCCGAACGAGCGTATCGGTAAGCTGCGTCAGGATCAGTTCGCCTTCGAAGAGTTCACCGTGCTGGACACCGTGATCATGGGGCACGCGGAGCTGTGGGAAGTGAAGCAGGAGCGCGATCGCATCTACGCGCTGGCCGAAATGAGCGAAGAAGATGGCTATAAGGTGGCCGATCTGGAAACGCAGTACGGCGAGATGGACGGTTACTCTGCGGAAGCGCGTGCGGGCGAGCTGCTGCTGGGCGTCGGCATTCCGGTTGAACAGCATTACGGCCCGATGAGCGAAGTTGCGCCAGGCTGGAAGCTGCGTGTGCTGCTGGCTCAGGCGCTGTTCTCTAACCCGGACATCCTGCTGCTCGACGAACCCACGAACAACCTGGACATCGACACCATCCGCTGGCTGGAGCAGACGCTCAACGACCGCGACAGCACCATGATCATCATCTCGCACGACCGTCACTTCCTGAACATGGTCTGTACGCACATGGCGGATCTGGACTACGGCGAGCTGCGCGTTTATCCGGGCAACTATGACGAGTACATGACCGCCGCCACCCAGGCGCGCGAGCGTCTGCTGGCGGACAACGCCAAGAAGAAAGCGCAGATTGCCGACCTGCAGTCCTTCGTTAGCCGCTTCAGCGCCAACGCCTCTAAGTCGCGTCAGGCGACCTCGCGTGCGCGTCAGATTGATAAAATCAAGCTGGAAGAGGTTAAAGCCTCCAGCCGTCAGAACCCGTTCATCCGCTTCGAGCAGGACAAGAAGCTGTTCCGTAACGCGCTGGAAGTGGAAGCCCTTACCAAAGGCTTCGATGAAGGCCCGCTGTTTAAAAACTTCAACCTGCTGCTGGAAGTGGGCGAGAAGATTGCCATTCTGGGCGCCAACGGCGTGGGTAAATCCACCATGCTGAAAACCCTGGTCGGCGAGCTGCAGCCGGACAACGGCACCGTGAAATGGTCCGAGAACGCGCAGATTGGCTACTACGCGCAGGACCATGAGTACGAGTTCGAAAATGACCTGACCGTCTTCGACTGGATGAGCCAGTGGAAGCAGGAAGGCGACGACGAGCAGGCGGTGCGCAGCATCCTGGGCCGTCTGCTGTTCAGCCAGGACGACATCAAAAAGCCTGCTAAAGTGCTCTCCGGTGGCGAGAAAGGCCGCATGCTGTTCGGCAAGCTGATGATGGAAAAACCAAACATCCTGGTGATGGACGAACCGACTAACCACCTGGACATGGAATCGATCGAATCCCTGAACATGGCGCTGGAGATGTATCAGGGCACCCTGATCTTCGTCTCTCACGACCGTGAGTTCGTCAGCTCGCTGGCAACCCGCGTGATCGAGATTACGCCAGAGCGCGTGGTGGACTTCACCGGTAACTACGAAGATTACCTGCGCAGCAAAGGTATCGACGGCTAAAAAAAAGCCCGGTGGCGCTTCGCTTACCGGGCCTACGGGTGACTTTGTAGGCCGGGTAAGGCGAAGCCGCCACCCGGCAATGTTCAGAGCACCCACTCACTCCTTTCAACCCCGTTCACCCGCAGCGTACGTTTTTCCCCCGCCGGTAATGATACCTTCAGCGCCTTCCACGCCGGACGATAATCCCCCCGCGCGTTCACCTTCAGGTTGATGGTTGCGCCATCGCACACCATCTCCCATTCCACCCACAGCGCGTTGCCGTTCAGGTAGCCCCAGCTTTCGCCGTCATCCTCAAACAGCAGCCCGGCGGTGGTGCCGACGCCTTTCACCGGGAACAGTTTCAGCTCACGGGTATCGTCTTTATCGGCGCTCACGTGACGGATGCGTTCGCTGAGCGGCAAACCGGCACCGGCGCGCACCAGCAGCGGCAGCTTTTCCAGCGGCGCATCAAGGACGATCGCCTGGCCGCCCGCATACCACGCGTGGGTGTAAAAATCGTACCAGCCCGTTTCGTTATCCGGCAGCCAGACGCGGCGCTCGCGCTGCCCGGCTTCGACGACGCTGGCCACCAGCAGGTCACGGCCCAGCAGGAAATCGTCGCACTCTTCAAACGTCTGCGCATCGTGCTCATGATCGAGGAAGGTCGGGCGCAGCATCGGCTCGTCGTCGGCGTGCGCCTGCCAGAGCAGGGTGTAGAGATACGGCAGCAGGCGGTAGCGCAGTTCAATGGCGCTGCGAATCGCAGGCGTGACGCCCGGGTACATCCACGGCTCGTTCACCGTGTGATCATCGTTCCACGAATGAATGGTAAAGCGCGGGTGCATCACGCCGTTCTGTACCCAGCGCACGAACAGCTCGGCATCCGGCTTGTCGCCGGAGAAACCGCCGACGTCGTGACCGACGTTGAACAGTCCGGACAGGCTCATGCCCAGCCCCATGCGGATGTTATAACGCAGGGTGTCCCAGTTGGTGCGGTTGTCGCCGCTCCAGGTCTGAACGTAGCGCTGCATCCCGGCGCAGCCGGAGCGGGAGATCAGATACGGACGCTTCTCCGGCGCAAAGCGCTGCTGCGCTTCCAGCGAGGCGCGCATCATCAGCAGCGGCATCACCGGGCGAATGTGCTTGATGGCGATCTCCTGACCGAAGCCATAGCAGCGCGCTTCCCCGTCCCACACTTCATACTCGTTGTTGTCGTTCCAGGTGGAGTCGATGCCCATCTCCAGCAGCTGCGTGGTCACGCCGTTCTGCCACCACTGCACCGTCTGCGGGTTGGTGAAGTCGAGATGCGATCCTTCGTCATCCCAGAAGCTGGAACGTTCAGGCGCATCGGTTTCTGAATCACGAATGAACAGGCCGCGTTCCGCCACTTCGCTGTAGCGGGGATGATCCTGCAACAGACACGGCTTGATGTTGGCCGCAAGCCGCAGCCCCGCGTCGTGGAACGCCTGGCTCATCACCTTCGGCTGCGGCACTTTGTCGTAGTTCCAGTTAAAGACGTAGCGCTTGCCGTTAATCGAGGTATAGCCGGAGGAGAGCTGGAACGAGTCGCACGGAATGGCATGCTCATCGCACAGGCGGATGAAGTTCATCAGCTGGTTTTGCGCGTCCGGCGCGTCGGTGTAGTGCATGGTCGAGCCGCTGTAGCCCAGGCTCCATTTCGGTCCGAACAGCGTTTTCCCCGTCAGGCGCACGAAGGCTTTGGTCACGTCCAGCACGCGCTTGCCGGTGAAGAGGTAGTAGTCAATATCGCCCGCTTCCGCCTGCCAGCGGCGGTAGGCAGTGTGATAGTTGTCGATCTCGTTACCCAGATCCAGCCAGCAGTTGCTCAGGTTATCGTAGAACAGACCGTAGCTCACGTCATCGCGACGGGTGAGGGTGAACGGGATGTGCTTGTAAAGCGGATCGGTGCTGGCCGCGTTATAGCCCATCGCGTCCAGGTTACGCATCTCATAGCGTTTACCGTTGCGCTGCAGATCGCCCGCTTTCTCGCCCAGGCCGTAGAAACGCTCGTCCTTGCGGCGGCTGAGGTAGTGCGCCACGCCGTCGCCGTGGGCGTTCAGCAGGTAGGCGCTGGTGGGACGGTCGTTGACCAGCGGCTGCCACTCGCCCGCGTCATTGCGGTAGTGCCACTCCAGCCACAGCGGCTGGTGGACCGTCACGCGCAGCTGCTCGGTTGCTACCGTTAACGTGTCCTCCTGCTGCTTCAGCGTCCAGGCCGGGCAGGTGAAGCCGCTGACATCGTCACGACGGCGACCTTCCCACGGCACGTCTTTTTCCGGTGCGATGCTCCAGGTGCGGTCCAGCGCCAGCTCGCCTTTGCGTTTGATCAGCACGCGGAACAGGTTCTCTTCCAGCACATACAGGCACAGACGGTGCTGGTTATCGACCAGCAGTTCAAGATGGTTTGCCGACTGCGTATCAACGGTCCAGTTTTTCAGGGTTTTCATATGCAATACATCCACTATCAGGCGCGCTTGGCGCGACGTTCAGCAATAAATGCTACCAGGAAGAGAGCGCCAATCAGGTCAAAGAAGCCCATGGCGATAAAGAGCGGGTTAAAGCCGATTTTGTCGGCGGTCACACCGATTAACAGCGAGAACAGGAAGCTGGCGATCCACGCCGCCGAGCCGCGCATGCCGTTGACGGTCGCCATCTGGCCTTTGTCGAACGACTCCACGACCAGGGCGCTCAGCATGCAGGAGATGATCTGGTGCCCGAAGCCGCCGATGGAGATCAGCACGATGGTGATATACGGGTCGCGGGTAATGGCCACGATGGCCAGCGAGATCATCAGGAACGCGCCGGTCACGGAGCTGGCGACGACCGAGTTAACGCGGGAGCAGCCGAACAGGCGGGTGTACAGACGCGTCAGGTAGCCGCTTGCCACGCTGCCGAGGTCGGCGGCGAGGAACGGCAGCCAGGCAAACATCGCAATCTGCTTCAGGTCCATACCGTGCTCTTTGGCAAGATACAGCGGCACCCAGAAGCTCAGCACCGCCCAGGCCGGTTCCGCCATAAAGGCCGGGATGGCGATACCGTAGAAGCGTTTGTTTTTTGAAACGGTTTTCAGCGCGGTCAGGAAGGGCAGTTTGACCGGCGCCGGTTCGTTATCCTGCTTGATGAACGCCAGCTCGTCCTTGCTCAGGTTCGGGTGCTGCTCCGGGTTATGGTAGAACGCCCACCAGAGGATCACCCACAGCAGCGCCAGCACGCCGGTAAACATAAACGCCCCCTGCCAGCCGAACGAGGCGTGAGCAAAGTAGATGATAGGGGGAGCCAGCATCGCGCCGATGGAGAAGCCCACGCCCGCCCAACCGGCGGCAACGGGACGCTCTGATTTCGGGAACCATTCGCCGATGGTTTTGGCGTTCGCCGGGGTGGCAGCGGCTTCTGAAGCCCCCATAAAGAAGCGCAGTATGGCCAGGTGCAGCCAGCTTCCGGCGCCCGCATGGAAAATACACATCAGCGCCCAGATCCCGGCGCAGACCATAAAGCCAATCTTGAGGCCAATGACGTCAATCAGCCAGCCGCACAGGGGCTGGAAAATGGTATAGGCGATCTGAAACGCGCCGACGATCCAGGAGTATTGCTCGGTGGTGATCCCGAGGCTCTCTTTTAGCTCCGGAGCGAGAATACCTAAGGAATTTCGGGTGATGTAGTTAACGGTGACGCCCAGCAAAAACAGCACCAGCATGTACCAGCGCAGGTTCTTGATGACGCGACGGGTTTTGCTTGTCGCAATGGTGTTATTGATGTCCTGACTCATTTTACTCTCCACAAGACGGACGGTAAGGGGACGGAGGTTCAGGTGTCACACAGATTGTTATGCCTTTGATTTCTATCCGCTTATAATGCTTAAGTTGCTATACAACTAGTATGGAAGCTGTGTGACAAGTTCACCTTAAGGAAGAAAATGAGTGGGCAAAAGTGGATTTTGTGCAAAATTTCTCATAACAGACGAAAATACTCTGGCATGATGGCATTTATGCCAGTTATTGCCTGATAAACACGCTATGAAAATTTTTTCATTTCGCAAATGGAGCCAGATCACAAAATGGACAAAAGGCTAAAAATCACCGAAATCGCGGCCCGCACGCAGCTCTCCATCAGCACCGTGTCGCGGGTGCTGGCGGGGAAAGCGAATACCAGCGAAAAAGCGCGTGCAAAGGTGCTGGCGTGCGCGCGAGAGCTGGGGGTAATGGACGGCATGGCGGCCGGGCGTCTGCTGCTTAACAGCCTGGTGGTTTTTGCCCCGCAGCGCGCCTTCGACGAGCGGTCCGACATCTTTTACTACCGCGTGATCCAGAGCGTGAGCAATGCACTTGCCTCCCACGAGGTCCGGTTGCGCTACTGCGCGCTGGAGGAGAACGACAGCGACGCCCAGCTGTTTCTGGCGCGGATGAACGAGCCGGATACCCAGGCGGCCATTCTTCTCGGTATTGACGATCCGCATATCCACGATCTGGCTGTGGACGTGGGCAAACCCTGCATGCTGATTAACTGCCGCGACCGGCACATGCGTCTGCCTGCCGTTGCGCCGGATCACCGCGCCATCGGCGAGCGGGCGGCGGAGTACCTGTTCGAGATGGGACACCGCGAGGTGATGAACGTGCTGTGCCTGCGTCGCTACACGATGGAGCTGCGCCTGTCGGGGATCCGCGACGCGTGGCAGTCCCACAACCTGGCGTTCAACGACAAGCGCGATCTGCTGGTGGTGCCGAGCTTCAGCGCCAGAGAGACGGAGCAGCTGGTGAGCGATTGGCTAAATCAGCAGCAGGGAAAAGACCTGCCGACGGCGTTCCTGGTTGGCGGCGACTTTATGGCGGCGGGCACCATCAGCGCCTTACAAAACCACGGCCTGCGCGTGCCGCAGGACGTCTCGGTGATGAGCATCGACGGCTTTAACCTGGCGGCGATTCAGGATGTTCCATTAACGGCCGTGCATGTTCCCCGCGATGAGCTGGGAACGGAAGCGGTACACATGCTCCAGCAGCGGCTCATGCGCCTGGACGCGCCGGTAGGCACATTGCTGCTGAACGGCACGCTGGCCGTGCGGGAATCGGTACGGCGGATACGTCAGGGGAAACGACGCACCGCCGTGGAGCGGGAAGGGCTGTACGACAGCTAGACCATGCCCAGCGCGCGTTTGCCGTGGATGTTGAGATCGTTCACGGTAAAGCGGTCCTGCCAGGTTTTTTCATAATCCTCGCGCGGGAAGTCTCCCGGCGACGCGCCGGTTTCCAGCGCTTCCTTGACCTTCTTCGCGTAGGCGAGGTTTTTCTCGCACATCGGTGCGGCGGGGATGTACATCACGTTGCCCCAGCCCTGCTGATCTTCCACCGGCGCGACGGAGTGGATCACATCGCAGTGCCACCACACCGAATCACCCGCCTCCAGCGCAGGAATGCTGGTCAGCGCCTCGATAAGCAGCGGGTGCCACTTCTCGGAAACCGGCAGCACGCGCCCCGGCGCCACGCCGCACAGCTCGTCCTCCGGCACGTCGTCCAGCAGCGGACGCAGCAGAATGTACGCCATTGCTTCCGGGATCGGCACTACGTGCAGCAGCCCCTGGCCGGGGATCATGTCCGACAGCGCCGTCCAGCCCTGGAAGGTGCGGAACACCGAGCATTTGGTGGTGTTATCGACGGTATACTCTTCCACTTCGGTACGGTGCGCGGCGTTCCACGGATCGTACTTGTCGACGTTGCCGTCAAACACGCGGGCAAAGACCTGCTGGTAGGCAGGCAGCAGCCAGCGCTCCAGCGCGCCGGAGTCGGTATGCGCGCCGAGTCCTTTCGAGGTGGTTCCCGGCGGACGGCGGCGAATACGATCCGGGTAAATCACGCTCACGTCCGGGTCGAACCACTGCTTGCCGTTGCTCTCGAACGTCCATAAGCGGTTCAGGAACGACTGCACCTGCGCCATTTCTTCGCTCTGGCGCGCCTGCATTTGCGCCTGCGACCAGTAGATCGGGTAAATCTCCGGACGGGAAGCGCTCAGGGTGCCGAAGAAGTTATCGCCTGGCCCTTTGTACACCTCATCAAACTTGTTCAGATCGAGGTAGTCGAGCATCGACTGATCCCACGCCAGCGCCTGCTCGCGCGGGAAGTGACCTTTAATCACCGCGCAGCCGCGGCGCTTAACGGCCTCGCGCTGTGCGTCGGTAATCGTGCCGTTTTTCACATCGTTAAACGGAATCACCGGCCAGACGGATTCACCTTTATTTTTAAGGGCGTTAATTTCCGCCACTCGGGTGGCAATGCTGTCGCTGAGCTTGTTGAAGACCGCCTGCACGTCGCCGATCTGCGCGCGTAATTCACGTTTCAACTGACGGATTGCCGCTTTGTGATCCGCTGGCAAGGTTTCACTGGTAAAGGTCATAACTGCCTCGCATCTTTCATTCGAAAGTAAAAATGTCTACAAGTGATACTTTAAGTTAAAAATAAGTTAATGCAAGTTTAAAAACTTGACCTGCGCCACAGGACGGGAAAATGAGTGAGGGTGCCGGAGCAGGGCTCCGGCGAGAAGAGGATCAGGCGTCGAACGGGGAATGGTTGTCGAGCACGGCCTGGATGACGTTCAGCGCGCCGTGATGGTTGTTGTCATCGGTGCTGTAGCGGCTGATTTCTTTGATGCTCTCTGCCGCGTTGCCCATCGCAAAGGAATATTTCACCAGCTTCAGCATCTCGGCATCGTTGCCGCTGTCGCCAATGGCCACGCACTCTTGAGGAGAGATTTTCCAGCGTTTCAGCAGGCGGCTGATGCCGTTCGCTTTGTGCAGGCCGGGGATAATCAAATCGACAAAGCCAAAGCCGCTGGTGACCGGCTTCATGATGCCGTCCAGGGAGACGTGGAGTTTATCCACCAGATTAGGAATGTCGCTGTCCGGCAGGTTCAGGGAGAACTTAAACAGCACGTCGTCAATGTCGCGGTAATCGCTGATGCGCTTTAAGCGGTGGTAGTGCTTTGACATTAGCGCCACGAACGCGTCCGGCGCTTTATCGCTGACGTAGGCGCTCTCCAGCCCGCAGGCCACGAAGTTCAGCCCTTTGTCTTTCAGCAGTTCGCCAATCACGATCTGCGATTCATGGCGCGTCAGCTCGCCGTGAAAAATCTGCTCGCCGCGATCGAACACCAGCGCGCCGTTTTCCGCCACGAAGGAGATCCGATCTTTAAGCTCCGGAAAGAAGGAGATGAGCTGGTAATACTGGTTGCCGCTGGCGACAACAAATTCAATGTCGCGGGCTTTAAGCTGTTCAAACTGTGCCTGGAAGCGGTCACGATCGTACTGCTTGGCATCATCAAGGAAAGTTCCGTCCATATCGGTGACGATAACTTTAACGGTCATACTGTGCTCCTGGGTCACTGCGTTTTGAAACATTCTAATAACAAGGTGACGAGGAGCACAAATTTAATTTCGAATGAAAGTCAGAAAGCCGGGTGGCGGCTTCGCCTTACCCGGCCTACGGGGAGACTCTGTAGGCCCGGTAAGCGCAGCGCCACCGGGCGTTTTCTTACAGCGTATGCTCAGTACGGGCGATAATATCGTCCTGCGCATCCGGCGACAGGGCGGTGAAGAACGCCGAGTAACCCGCGACGCGCACCACCAGGTCGCGGTACTGGTCCGGGTGTTTCTTCGCCTCCAGCAGCGTTTCGCGCGAGACGATGTTGTACTGAATATGCCAGCCCTTATGCACCTCGAAGAAGGTGCGCAGCAGCACCATCAGCTTCTGGCGATCGCTGTCGTTTTCCAGCGTCGACGGGTTCAGCTTCTGGTTCAGCAGCACGCCGCCGAGAATCGCTTCCGTCGGCAGTTTGCCCACCGAGCCAATTACCGCCGTCGGGCCGAGGTGGTCCGTACCCGAAGCCGGGCTGGCCCCTTCCGCCAGAGGGGTATGCGCCTTACGTCCGTCCGGTGTCGCCATCGTCGCCGCGCCAAACGGCACGTTCGCGGAGATGGAAGAGGTGCCCGCGTAGTAGTTACCGCCAATCGGGCCGCGGCCGTAGCGCGGGTTATGGTACTGCTTCAGCTCTTCAATGTAGGTCTGATAGGCGCGGGTCAGCAGCATATCCACGCTGTCGTCGTCGTTGCCGTACTTCGGCGCGCCGTTGATCAGGCGCTGACGCAGCTGCTCGTGGGTCAGGCCATCGAAATCATCGGCCAGCGCCGCCGCCAGCTGCTGTTGACCGATGACGCCCTGTTCGAACACCAGCTTCTTCACCGCCGCCAGGCTGTTGCCGAGGTTGGCGATGCCCACCTGCAGGCCGGACACCCAGTCATACTTCGCGCCGCCCTGCTTGATGCTTTTCGCGCGCTCGATGCAGTCGTCCACCAGCGCCGAGCAGAGAATGTCGTGGACGTTCTCCTCCAGCATGGTGTCCACGACGTACTCAATCTCGATGGATTTGCGGGTGTAGTAGCGGATCTGGCTATCCCAGGCTGCCATCACTTCGTCGAAGTTATCGAAGTTACCGGCAGAGAGGGCTTTCTCCTGCGGCAGGAACACCTTGCCGCTGGTGGCGTCGCGGCCGCCTTCCAGCGCGGCCAGCATCACGCGGGCGAAGTTGATAAAGCTCATGCCGGTGCAGCGGTAGCCCCACTTGCCGCCTACCGCGGTTTCGATGCAGCCAATGGCCGCGTAGTCGTAGGCGTCGTCGCGTTCAACGCCGAGCTTGATGAATTCCGGAATGACGATTTCATCGTTGTTGAACGCAGGCATCCCGAAGCCACAGCGGATCACCTGCACGCAGGCGTCGAGGAAGTCGTTGCTCATGCCCGCGTGATAGCGCACGCTCAGGTTCGGCTGGGTGGAGCGCAGGCGACCGCAGGATTCCAGAATCGCGTAGGAGAGCGGGTTCACCGCGTCCATCGGCTCACCGTTGACCAGCTTCTGGCCGCCGATGGTGACGTTCTGGTACAGCGGGCTACCGGCGGAAGCCTTCGAGTGCGAGCCGGAGCGGATCTTGTTCACTTCCAGCAATTTCAGCCAGCAGCTGTGCAGCAGCTCGATGGCGTGCTCGCGGTCCAGGCTCTGGTTCAGCTCCACGTCGCGGCGGTAGTACGGATAGAGATACTGGTCCATACGCGCGAAGGAGACGGAGTGGCCGTTGGACTCAATCTGCAGGATCAGCTGAATGAAGTAGCACAGCTGCAGCGCCTGCCAGAAGGTTTTTGGCGGCTCGTGGGCGATTACGTCACAGTTTTCCGCCATTGCCAGCAGCTCGTCGCGGCGGCTTACGCGGGTTTCGGTGGAGGCCATCTCGCGCGCCAGATCGGCGAAGCGTTTGATGTGCAGGCTGACGGCTTCCAGCACGATATCAATGGCTTTCAGGAACTGATCGCCGTGCAGGTCTTCCAGCACCGTCAGGTTGATGCGCGAGCGGCGCTCGGCCACTTTGGCGCGCAGGCCGTCGAGACCTTTCTCCAGTACCAGCGGGAAGTTCACCGCCAGGTGCGCGTCGCCGGAGGTCATGTTGCCTTCGGCTTTGATGATGCCGGTTTCCAGCAGGCCTTTCTGCTCGTCGGTGAACATGCCGTAGCAGCGGTCCTGCACCGTCTGGCCGCGCCACCACGGGCAGATCTCATGCAGCACACGCTTGTTCTCTTCGCTCACCGCAAAGCCCGCGCCCGGGCGATCCGCCAGGTCGTCAATCTCTTTCTCAATCCAGGAGACGGTGTATTCCGGGAAGATCGGTGCGGCGCGCACTTCGCTGGCCTGGTTACCGATAATAAGCTCGTCGTGTTTGATCCAGATGGTACGCTCGGCCAGGTGATGCGCCAGCGCCAGGGCGCGACGGACCGGGATCGGCTTGTCCATGTGCTGCTGGTACATTTCGGTGTAATGCTGGGCACGCTCGGTACAGACCGGCGGCTTAACGATATGTACCAGCGCCGTTTTGTGCGCCTTAATGCGCTCGCTGAGGGTATTGAGATTCAGGGTTGTCATAAGTTTATCCTCGTAAGGTCGCGGTTAACCCTTTCTGGCAGGCGTACTGCTGCGCGAAGTCCAGCAGGGCAGGGTTATCCAGCGGTTTGTCAGGGGCAGAGTAGGGTTGGCCGAGCAGGGTGTATTTGTTCATGCCCAGCGTGTGATACGGTAGAAAATGAATATCGTCGACGCCGAGCTCATCGGCAGCGAAGTTGGTAATGGCGGTGATGGAGGCTTCATCCGCGTTGAAGCCCTGGATCAGCGGCACGCGGATGGTGATCGTTTTCCCGGCGGCGGCCAGGCGTTTCAGGTTGTCCAGGATGCGCTTAGCCGAACCGTCCGTCCACTGCTTGAAAACGTCTCCGTCGACATGCTTCAGGTCGGCGAGGAACAGATCGACGTACGGTAATGACGGCTCGATATAGTGCCACGGCACGTGAAGGCAGGTTTCGACGGCGGTGTGGATACCCTGGTCATGGCTGGCTTTAAACAGCGCGTGCGCCAGCTCCGGGTTCATAAACGGTTCGCCGCCGGAGAGGGTGATCCCGCCGCCGCTGCGGTCGTAAAAGGGTTTATCGCGCAGTACGGTCGCCATGATCTCCTCGACCTGCTGTTCTTCGCCGCAAACGGTCAGCGCCTGCGTCGGGCAGCAGTCGGTGAGGGCATCAAGCGTCTCTTCACTCAGCTTTTCGCGGTGGATGACCAGGCCATTCAGCGCGCGTTCGATGCAGCCCGGTGCCGCCTGCTGGCACAGGTCGCAGCCGTCCAGGCACAGACGCGCATCAAACAGCACGTCCCGGCTGCGGGAGCGGCTTTCCGGGTTCTGGCACCAGCGACAGCCCAGCGAGCAGCCTTTCAGGAACACCACGGTACGAATTCCGGGGCCGTCGTGGGTAGAGTAACGCTGAATATTGAAGATCATGTTTTTCGCCTCTCATCTTGCATATGAAGATTAAATTACTTTCGAATGAAAGTTATCTTGATGCAGGTCAACTCTTGAGCAGGTTTTGTCGTGATAGGGTAAGTGCAGGCTAATTTTGAAGGTGACATCATGGAACTTTATCTCGACACATCTGACGTTGCGGCAGTCAAAAAGCTGGCGCGTATCTTCCCGCTGGCGGGCGTGACCACCAACCCAAGCATCGTTGCGGCCGGTAAAACGCCGCTCGACGAACTGCTGTCCGCGCTGCACGACGCGCTGGGCGGTAAAGGCCGTCTGTTCGCGCAGGTGATGGCGACCACCGCCGAAGGGATGGTGGAAGACGCGCGTAAGCTGCGCGCCATCATTAACGATCTGGTGGTGAAAGTGCCGGTGACCGCAGAAGGGCTGGCGGCGATCAAGATGCTGAAGGCGGAAGGGATCCCGACCCTGGGCACGGCGGTCTACGGTGCCGCGCAGGGAATGCTCTCCGCGCTGGCGGGGGCGGAGTATGTGGCCCCTTACGTTAACCGCGTGGACGCGCAGGGCGGGGACGGGATTCAGACCGTAATTGAGCTGCAACAGCTGCTGACGCTGCACGCGCCGCAGTCAAAGGTGCTGGCCGCGAGCTTTAAAACCCCGCGTCAGGCGCTGGACTGCCTGCTGGCAGGCTGCGAGTCCATCACGCTGCCGCTGGACGTGGCGCAGCAGTTTATTACCTCTCCGGCGGTAGACGCAGCGATTGTGAAGTTTGAGCAGGACTGGCAGGGGGCGTTTGGACGGACGTCCATCTGACGCGGTTGCCGGGTGGCGCTGACGCTTACCCGGCCTACGTTCGAGCCGTTGTAGGTCGGGTAAGGCTAAGCCGCCACCCGACTTTTTTACTGGCTACACACCTCACACCCCGGGTTACGCATCAGCTTCATCTCGCGGAACTGGCAGGTCATCGCGTCATACATCACGATTTTCCCCGCGGCGGGCGTGCCGTAATTCGTCAGCACCTTGATCGCTTCCATTGCCTGCAGTGAACCAATCACGCCGACGAGCGGCGCCATCACGCCCGCCTCAACGCAGGTCAGCGCATTCTCGCCAAACAGACGGCTCAGGCAGCGGTAGCAGGGTTCACCCTCGGCGTACGTGAAGACGCTGATTTGCCCCTCCATGCGGATCGCCGCCCCGGAAACCAGCGGGGTTTTGTGAGCAAAACAGCCCGCGTTGAGCTGATTACGGACGGTGACGTTATCGGTGCAGTCCAGGACCAGATCGTGCCGGGCAATCTGCGCGGAGAGCGCGTCGTCATCCAGCATTTCGTCAATTAGCGTGAACTGAACGTGGGGGTTGATACGCGCCAGCGCAGCCCTGGCGGATTCCACTTTCGGCTGGCCCACCGTCGCGTCGCTGTGCAGCGTCTGGCGCTGCAGGTTGGACACCGACACGGTATCGAAATCCAGCAGCGTCATGCTTCCTGCGCCCGCCGCGGCAAGGTACTGCGCGGCGGCGCAGCCCAGCCCGCCCAGCCCGACGACCAGCACGCTGGCCGCCTTGAGCGCTTCCTGACCTTCGAAATCAAACCCGCGCAGCACAATCTGGCGGTTGTAGCGCATCATCTCCGGGTCGCTCAGCTCCACCGCCATGTCAGCCTCCGAACAGGTGGTTAAAGCGCTCAACCTCAACCCATTCGCCGACTTCCACGTTGCCGCGCTCGCGCTCCAGCACGATGAAGCAGTTGCCCAGACTGAAGGAGCTGAAAATGTGCGAGCCCTGATGTCCGGTGGTGCTCACTTCGAGCTCACCGTCCGCGCCGCGCGCCAGAATGCCACGCTGGAAGTCGAGACGGCCCGGTGATTTTTTCAACCGCGTCGCAGCACGCACGCGCAGGCGTTCCGGCAGCGGGCTGGCCTTGTTGCCGGAAAGCTTCGCCAGCAGCGGGATCGCCAGCTGGTAGAAGGTAAGTGCCGCCGAGACCGGGTTACCCGGCAGGCCGCAGAACCAGCTGTGTGGAAGCTTGCCAAACGCGAACGGCTTGCCCGGCTTGATCGCCAGCTTCCAGAAGGCGATTTCGCCCAGCTCTTCAAGCAGGGTTTTGGTGTAATCCGCTTCGCCCACGGAGACGCCGCCGGAGCTGATGACCACGTCGGCGGATTTATCCGCCTCGATAAACGCCGCGCGCAGTTTTTCCGGATCGTCTGGAATAATGCCGAGGTTAATCACGTCGCAGCCCAGCTGCTCCAGCATCAGGTGTACCGCCAGGCGGTTGGTGTCGTAAATCTGGCCGTCCTGCAGCGGCTGGCCCGGAAGCTGCAGCTCGTCGCCGGTGGAGAAAACGGCGACGCGCACTTTGCGGATAACGTCAACTTCCGCGATGCCGAGCGAGGCCAGCACCGGCAGCTCCGCCACCGTCAGCCTTTGCCCGGCGGCAAAAACGGTCGCGCCGAGGGTAATGTCTTCGCCCGTGCGGCGGATGTTCTGGCCCGCTTTGACGCTGGCGGTAAAACGCACGCCGTCGTCGGTCTGTTCGGTCTCTTCCTGCATGACGACAGCGTCGCAGCCAGCCGGAACTGGCGCGCCGGTCATGATGCGCACGCAGGTGCCCGCAGGCCATTCGCCGCTAAACGGCTGACCCGCAAAGGCTTTACCCGCCACCGGCAGGGCGTTACCCGTCTGGAGATCCGCCAGGCGTACCGCGTAACCGTCCATCGCGGAGTTATCAAACCCCGGCACGTTGAGCGGGGAGACGATATCGCGTGCGGCAATACGGCCAAAACAGCGCACGAGGGGCAGCGTCTCAACGTCATGCAGCGGGGAAACTCGGTCAAGCATCTGCGTGAGTGCCGTCTCAAGCGGCATCAGTCCGGCGGTAAAATCCATGGTGGGCTCCTGCGGAGTAACAACGAAAGCGTCCATTATGGCAGAAAAGTGCGGCTAACTGTATGACCGGAGGGTGTACGCTTTACATCACTGTTACGTCTTTCTATATTCAAAAATCATCTGAAGTTTCGTCGACGATAATGATATTTATAGAAAAAGCCGCAAAACAGGCTAACGGGTGATGCGAATGGTTAAGGCGGTAATCGCAATTCATGGCGGGGCCGGGGCAATCACCCGTGCACAGCTCACTCCTGAGCAGGAAAAGCGCTACATCGACGCGCTGTACGCCATTGTCGAAACGGGCCAGAAAATGCTGGAAGCGGGCGAGAGCGCGCTGGACGTGGTCACCGAGGCGGTACGCCTGCTGGAGGAGTGCCCGTTATTTAATGCGGGGATAGGTTCGGTCTTTACCCGGGATGAAACCCACGAGCTGGATGCCTGCGTCATGGACGGTATCTCCCTGAAAGCGGGGGCCGTGGCAGGCGTCAGCCACCTGCGTAACCCGGTGCTGGCCGCGCGTCTGGTGATGGAAGAGAGCCCGCACGTGCTGCTGACGGGCGCGGGGGCGGAGAGGTTTGCCTTCGAACACGGAATGGAGCCGGTATCGCCCGATCTGTTTTCCACAGAGGCGCGCTATCAGCAGCTGCTGGACGCCCGTTCGGCGGGTATGACGCAGCTTGACCATACTGCGCCGCTGGATGAGCGCAGCAAAATGGGCACGGTCGGCGCGGTGGCGCTCGACAAAGCGGGCAACCTCGCGGCGGCAACCTCCACGGGCGGGATGACCAACAAGCTCCCCGGACGCGTGGGCGACAGCCCGCTGCCGGGCGCCGGCTGCTATGCCAATAACGCGACGGCGGCGGTGTCGTGTACCGGCACCGGAGAAGTCTTTATTCGTGCCCTTGCGGCCTACGACATTACCGCGCTGATGGATTACGGCGGTTTAAGCCTCAGCGAAGCCTGCGAGCGCGTGGTGATGGAGAAACTGCCTGCCCTAGGCGGCGTCGGCGGGCTGATTGCGGTGGATCGCGAGGGTAACGTGGCCCTGCCGTTCAACAGCGAAGGCATGTACCGCGCCTGGGGCTATGCCGGCGATGAGCCGAGCACGGGGATCTATCGTGAATAAGGGGGCAGCGCGTGCCGCACAGTGAAGAGCTGGACAACCGCGAAGTGCTGGCTGTCCATCAGCTGAATATTGCGTTTCAGGAAGAGCGGCAGTTCATCCCCGCAGTACAGAATTTATCGTTCACGCTCAGGCGCGGCGAGACGCTGGCGATTGTTGGCGAGTCCGGCTCCGGGAAATCGGTCACCGCGCTGGCGCTGATGCGCCTGCTGGAACAGACGGGCGGGCAAATCAGCAGCGAGAAAATGCTGCTGCGCCGCCGTAACCGTCAGGTCATTGATTTAAACGAGCTGAGCGGCGCGCAGATGCAGGGCGTGCGCGGGGCGGACATTGCGATGATTTTTCAGGAGCCGATGACCTCCCTGAACCCGATGTTCCCGGTCGGGGAACAAATTGCCGAGTCCATCCGCCTGCATCAGGGGCTAAGCGGTGATGAGGCGCTCAGGGAGGCCAGACGCATGCTGGAGCTGGTGCGCATTCCGGAGGCGCAGGCCATCCTGAGCCGCTATCCGCATCAGCTTTCCGGCGGCATGCGACAGCGGGTGATGATTGCCATGGCGCTCTCCTGCCGTCCGGCGGTGCTGATCGCCGATGAACCAACGACGGCGCTGGACGTGACGATTCAGGCGCAGATCCTGCAGCTCATCAAGGTGCTGCAGCAGGAGATGGAGATGGGGGTGATTTTCATCACCCACGATATGGGCGTGGTCGCCGATATCGCCGATCGGGTGCTGGTGATGCACAAGGGCAGCGCGGTGGAAACCGGCCCGGTCGAGCAGATTTTTCACGCGCCCGCGCATCCTTACACCAAAGCGCTGCTGGCGGCGGTTCCGCGCCTGGGGGCGATGAACGGCAGCGATCTGCCGCGTCGTTTTCCGTTGATCTCCCTGGAGGCGTCTGAGCCGCAGGAGGAGGAACGCGAGCAGGACACCGTGGTGCCGGGCAAGCCCATTCTGGAAGTGCGCAATCTGGTCACGCGTTTTCCGCTGCGCAGCGGTGTGTTGAACCGCGTAAAGCGCGAAGTGCACGCGGTGGAAAACGTCAGCTTCGACCTCTGGCCGGGCGAAACGCTGGCGCTGGTAGGGGAGTCCGGCTGCGGTAAATCCACGACCGGGCGCGCGTTGCTCCGTCTGGTGGACGCGCAGGAGGGCAGCATTACCTTTAACGGCGAGCGCATTGATACCCTTCCGGACAGCAGGCTGCAGGCGGTGCGGCGGGATATTCAGTTTATTTTTCAGGATCCGTATGCCTCTCTCGATCCGCGACATACGGTGGGGTATTCGATTATGGAGCCGCTGCGGGTGCATAACCTGCTCGACGGCGAGGCGGCGCAGCGTCGCGTGGCCTGGCTGCTGGAGCGCGTTGGCCTGAAGCCGGAACACGCCTGGCGTTATCCGCACGAGTTTTCCGGCGGGCAGCGGCAGCGTATCTGCATCGCCCGCGCGCTGGCGCTGAACCCAAAAGTGGTGATTGCGGATGAATCCGTCTCGGCGCTGGATGTCTCTATCCGGGCGCAAATCATCAATCTGCTGCTGGATTTACAGCGGGATATGGGGATCGCCTTCCTGTTTATCTCGCACGACATGGCGGTGGTTGAGCGCATCAGCCATCGCGTGGCGGTGATGTTTATGGGGCAAATTGTGGAAATCGGTCCGCGAAGAGCGGTGTTCGAGAACCCACAGCATCCGTATACCCGCAAGCTCATCGCGGCGGTCCCGGTCGCCGATCCGGCGCATCGTCACGGCCAGCGCGTGCTGCTGCAGGATGAAATGCCGAGCAATATTCGTAAACGCGGCGAGGCCGTGGAGCGCGTGGCGTTGCGTGAGGTCGGGCCGGGTCATTTCGTGGCTCCCCCGCGTCAGGACAATGCTTTTTCGCGGTTATAACTTTCAACAGGCAGGAGAACATAATGGTTACATTTGTAGCGCGTAGATGGTTGTTAGCCGCGAGCGTGACGGCAGCCCTGGCCGCTGCCCCCGCGTTCGCTGCCAAAGATGTGGTGGTCGCCGTCGGCTCTAACTTCACCACGCTGGATCCGTATGACGCTAACGACACGCTCTCCCAGGCGGTGGCGAAATCGTTCTACCAGGGGCTGTTTGGCCTGGATAAAGAGATGAAGCTTAAAAACGTGCTGGCGGAGGGGTACACCGTTTCGGATGACGGGCTGGTGTACACCATTAAGCTCAAAACCGGGGTGAAATTCCAGGACGGCACCGACTTTAATGCAGACGCGGTGAAGGTTAACCTCGATCGCGCCAGCAATCCTGAAAACAGCCTCAAGCGTTATAACCTCTATAAAAACATCGCCAAAACCGAGGTGGTCGACCCGGCGACGGTAAAAATCACCCTGAAAGAGCCGTTCTCCGCGTTTATCAATATTCTGGCGCACCCGGCGACGGCGATGATCTCCCCTGCCGCGCTGAAGAAATACGGCAAGGAGATCGGCTTCCACCCGGTCGGTACCGGTCCGTACGAGCTGGTCACCTGGAATCAGACCGATTTTGTGAAGGTGAAGAAATACGCGGGATACTGGCAGAAAGGGCTGCCGAAGCTGGACACCATCACCTGGCGTCCGGTAGTGGATAACAACACCCGTGCGGCGATGCTGCAAACCGGCGAGGCGCAGTTTGCCTTCCCGGTCCCGTACGAGCAGGCCGCCATTCTGGAGAAAAACAGCAAGCTGGAGCTGGTCGCCAGCCCGTCGATCATGCAGCGCTACATCAGCATGAACGTCACGCAAAAGCCGTTCGATAATCCGAAGGTGCGCGAAGCCATTAACTATGCCATTAACCGCCAGGCGCTGGTGAAGGTCGCTTTTGCGGGCTATGCCACCCCGGCCACCGGCGTGCTGCCGCCGGCTATCGCGTATGCGCAAAGCTATCAGCCGTGGCCGTACGATCCGGCCAAAGCGCGCGAGCTGCTGAAGGAGGCGGGCTATCCGAACGGCTTTAGCACCACGCTGTGGTCGTCGCATAACCACAGTACCGCCCAGAAGGTGCTGCAGTTTACCCAGCAGCAGCTGGCGCAGGTGGGGATTAAGGCGCAGGTTACCGCCATGGATGCCGGACAGCGTGCGGCAGAGGTCGAGGGTAAAGGGCAGAAAGAGAGCGGCGTGCGGATGTTCTACACCGGCTGGTCGGCCTCGACCGGTGAAGCCGACTGGGCGCTGTCGCCGCTGTTTGCCTCGCAGAACTGGCCGCCAACCCTGTTCAATACCGCATTCTACAGCAACCCGCAGGTGGACAAAGACCTGGCCGATGCGCTGAAAACCACCAAACCGGACGAGAAGGCACGCCTCTACAGGGACGCGCAGGACATCATCTGGAAAGAGTCGCCGTGGGTGCCGCTGGTGGTGGAGAAACTGGTGTCAGCCCATAACAAAGCGTTGACCGGGTTCTACATCATGCCGGATACGGGCTTTAGCTTTGACGATGCGGATTTAAAATAACGCCCATGCTGAACTATGTTTGTAAACGCCTGCTGGGGCTTATCCCGACGCTACTGATTGTGGCGGTGCTGGTGTTTTTGTTTGTCCATATGCTGCCGGGCGATCCGGCGCGTCTGGTTGCCGGGCCTGAAGCGGATGCCACGGTCATTGAGCTGGTGCGTAAACAGCTTGGTCTTGACCAGCCGCTGTATATGCAGTTTCTGCACTATATTGGCAACGTTCTGCAGGGTGATTTTGGTATCTCGATGGTGTCGCGTCGTCCGGTGTCGGAGGAGATCGCCAGCCGCTTTATGCCCACGTTCTGGTTAACGTTAGCCAGCATGAGCTGGGCGGTGGTGTTCGGACTTGGCGCCGGGATTGTGGCGGCCGTCTGGCGCAACCGCTGGCCGGACAAGCTCGGCATGGCGCTGGCGGTGACCGGCATCTCCTTCCCGGCGTTCGCGCTGGGGATGCTGCTGATGCAGGTCTTCTCCGTTGAGCTGGGCTGGCTGCCCACCGTCGGGGCCGATACCTGGAAGCATTACATTCTACCCTCGATGACGCTGGGGGCTGCCGTGTCGGCGGTGATGGCCCGCTTTACCCGCGCCTCGTTCGTTGACGTGCTGAGCGAAGATTATATTCGCACCGCGCGGGCGAAAGGGGTCAGCGAGAAGTGGGTCATTCTCAAGCACGGGTTCCGCAATGCGATGATCCCGGTGGTGACGATGATGGGGCTGCAGTTTGGCTTCCTGCTGGGCGGCTCTATCGTGGTGGAAAAGGTCTTCAACTGGCCGGGGCTGGGACGTCTGCTGGTCGATTCCGTCGAGATGCGCGACTACCCGGTGATTCAGGCGGAAGTCCTGCTTTTCTCGCTGGAGTTTATTCTTATCAACCTCGTGGTGGACGTGCTCTACGCCGCCATTAACCCGGCCATCAGGTATAAGTAAGATGCGATTATTGAACTGGCGGCGTCAGGCCGTATTAAACGCCATGCCGGGGCTAAAACCGGACCACATCCGCACCCCGTGGTCTGAATTCTGGCGGCGTTTCCGCCGCCAGCCGGTCGCGATGACGGCGGGGCTGTTCGTGCTGCTGCTGATCGTGGTGGCGATCGTGGCGCCGTGGGTGGCGCCGTTTGATGCGGAAAACTATTTTGACTACGACCGCCTGAACGACGGGCCCTCAATGCTCCACTGGTTCGGCGTGGACTCTCTCGGGCGGGATATCTTTAGCCGGGTGCTGGTGGGGGCGCAGATCTCGCTAGCCGCCGGGGTGTTTGCGGTGCTGATCGGCGCGGCTATCGGGATCGTGCTGGGGCTGGTCGCCGGCTATTACGAAGGCTGGTGGGACCGCATCATCATGCGCATCTGCGACGTGCTGTTTGCCTTCCCCGGCATTCTGCTGGCGATTGCCGTGGTGGCGATCATGGGCAGCGGCATGGCCAACGTCATCATTGCGGTCGCGGTGTTTTCGATTCCGGCCTTTGCCCGCCTGGTGCGCGGCAACACGCTGGTGCTGAAACAGCAGACCTTCATCGAGTCGGCCCGCAGTATGGGGGCCAGCGATGCGACCATCCTCTTCAGCCATATTCTGCCGGGGACGGTGTCGTCCATCGTGGTCTACTTCACCATGCGTATTGGCGTGTCGATAATCTCGGCGGCCAGCCTGTCGTTTCTGGGGCTAGGGGCACAGCCTCCGACACCGGAGTGGGGCGCGATGCTGAACGAGGCGAGGGCCGATATGGTGATTGCGCCACACGTGGCGATCTTCCCGAGTCTGGCGATTTTCCTGACCGTGCTGGCGTTTAACCTGCTGGGGGATGGGCTGCGCGACGCGCTGGATCCGAGGATAAAGGGGTAGTGCAGTGAAATGTGCCGGGTGGCGGCTACGCCTTACCCGGCCTACAAAAGCGGAGTGGGGGGAATTAAACCCGGCTACCCCATAGGTCATACTCATCCGCGTTTTCAACCTTCACGCGAATAATATCACCCGGCTTAACGTTGGTTTCGCCATTCAGGTACACCGCACCGTCGATTTCAGGGGCGTCCGCCATGCTGCGGCCAATCGCGCCTTCTTCGTCCACTTCGTCGATGATAACCATGATCTCGCGGCCCACTTTCTCCTGCAGACGTTCGGCAGAAATCTGCTGCTGAAGCTGCATGAAGCGGTTCCAGCGCTCCTCTTTCACCTCTTCCGGCACCTGGTCCGCCAGCTCGTTGGCGGTTGCGCCTTCTACCGGGCTGTACTTGAAGCAGCCGACGCGGTCCAGGCGCGCTTCCTTCAGGAAGTCGAGCAGCATCTGGAAGTCTTCTTCGGTTTCACCCGGGAAGCCGACGATGAAGGTCGAGCGCAGGGTCAGGTCCGGGCAGATCTCACGCCACTGTTTGATGCGCGCCAGCTGACGGTCAACGGAGCCAGGACGTTTCATCAGCTTCAGGATACGCGGGCTCGCGTGCTGCAGCGGGATGTCCAGGTACGGCAGAATCTTGCCTTCCGCCATCAGTGGGATGACGTCGTCAACGTGCGGGTAAGGGTAAACGTAGTGCAGACGCGTCCAGATACCGAGTTTGGACAGCTGCTCGCACAGGCCGACCATGCTGGTTTTCACCGGCTCGCCGTTGTGGAAACCGGAGCGGTGCTTAACGTCCACGCCGTAAGCTGAGGTGTCCTGGGAGATGACCAGCAGTTCCTTCACGCCCGCATCGGCCAGACGTTTGGCTTCCGCCAGCACTTCGCCGATTGGACGGCTCACCAGATCGCCACGCATGGACGGGATGATGCAGAAGGTGCAGCGGTGGTTGCAGCCTTCGGAAATTTTCAGGTACGCGTAGTGACGCGGCGTCAGCTTCACGCCCTGTTCCGGCACCAGGCTCAGGAACGGGTTGTGCTTGGGTTTTGGCACGTAGTGATGAACATGTTGCAGCACCTGCTCGTAGCTGTGCGGGCCGGTAATCTCCAGCACCTTCGGGTGCACTTCGCGGATCTGGTCTTCTTTCGCGCCCAGACAGCCGGTCACGATCACTTTGCCGTTTTCGGTCAGCGCTTCACCGATGGCTTCCAGTGACTCCTGGACCGCGCTGTCGATAAACCCGCAGGTGTTAACGATCACCATATCGGCGTTGTCGTAGCTTGGCACCACGTCATAGCCCTCGGTGCGCAGTTCGGTCAGGATGCGTTCTGAATCCACCAGGTTTTTCGGGCAGCCCAGGGAGACGAAGCCGATTTTCGGCTGGTGCGTAACATTGCTCATAGGTTAAAAATTCATCAATTATGGAGTTATCAGGGCGGGATTTTACAGCGTATCGCGGGGGATTTATACACTCTTTGCAAGGCGGATGCGCCGGGCAGAGGTTGTAACATTGTAAATAATGTTAATCAGTTAATAAAAATTGATCCCAGGCATTAAACTGTACAAAAAATGTACTTATCCTGACTATGCACAATGGCTGACAGAGGAGGAAAGAGCATGACCGTTGACAGACTAAAACGCGATCTGCTGAACAAGCTGATCAACGCCCGAATCGACCTGGCCGCGTACCTGCAGTTGAGGAAGGCAAAAGGGTATATGTCAGTCAGCGAAAGCGAACATCTGCGTGATCACCTGTTTGAACTTTGCAATTTCATGCGTGAAAAAGCACCGGCCCTGCAGGCGAACTACGGCGAAAGTGAAGAAGTCGCGCTGCGCCGCGCCGCCGAGGTGCTCTCCATTGCAGGGGTGTGTCTGATGAACGGACGCCACGACTGCCCGAATTTTATCGCCGTAAACGCGGAGAAGCTTGAAAACTGCCTGACAACGCTCTCTCTATGCATCATGTGCCTGAACGAGCACAAACAGCTTGAACAGCACTGATCCCGGGGGAGGCAACTCCCCCTTCTGATTAAGCTTTTGTAAAAGTGGTAACGCGCCCGGACGCAGTGGCTAATCTTTAAGCCATATGCCGATAAAGGAGCGCGTTATGCCTCGATCCTCGCTGATTTCCCTGCCTGCGTTATTTATTCCGTTTTCACTTCTTGCTGCGCCAGAGGCGGTGAAGGTCGAGGTGCTGCAAAACAGACTCGATCACCCCTGGTCCCTGGCGTTCCTGCCGGATAATAACGGGCTGCTGGTGACCCTGAAGGGCGGCCAGCTCAAACGCTGGCAGGCCGGAAAAGGGCTCTCCGATCCGATTGTCGGCGTACCGAAGGTCTGGGCAAACGGCCAGGGAGGATTGCTGGATGTGGTGCTGGCGCCGGATTTTGAAACGTCGCGCCGCGTCTGGCTGAGCTACGCCGAGGCCGGGCATGACGGCAAAGCCGGAACGGCGGTGGGCTTTGGCCGCCTGAGCGACGACTATTCCCGCATCGAGGGATTCCAGGTGGCGTTCCGCCAGATGCCGAAACTCTCAACCGGTAACCATTTCGGCGGACGGCTGGTGTTCGACGGCAAAGGCTCCCTCTTCATCGGACTCGGCGAGAATAACCAGCGTCCGACGGCGCAGGATCTGGATAAATTGCAGGGCAAAGTGGTGCGCCTCACTGAAGACGGAAAAGTCCCGCCGGATAACCCCTTTGTGAATACCCCCGGTGCGCGACCTGAAATCTGGTCTTACGGCATCCGCAACCCGCAGGGGATGGCGATGAACCCCTGGAGCGACACGCTGTGGCTGAACGAGCACGGCCCGCGCGGCGGGGATGAGATCAATATCCCGGAGAAGGGTAAGAACTACGGCTGGCCGCTGGCAACGCACGGCATTAACTACAGCGGGCTGAAAATTCCGGAAGCCAAAGGCGAGCACGTCGAGGGCACCGAGAAGCCGCTGTTCGTCTGGAAAGTCTCACCCGCGGTAAGCGGCATGGCGTTCTACAACAGCGACGTCTTCCCGCAGTGGAAAAACAAGCTGTTTATCGGCGCGCTGAAGGAGAAGGACGTGATCGTGCTGAGCGTGGAGGGTAACAAGGTGACAGAGGACGGGCGCATTCTGGGCGACCGGGATCAGCGTATTCGCGATGTGCGGGTGGGGCCGGATGGGTATCTGTATGTCCTGACCGACGAGACGGACGGGCAGCTGTTGAAAGTCAGCCCGTCCGGTGCGTAATCAGGTAACCGGGATCATCACGACGTTACGGTACGCCGGGCGATCGCTCAGCTGTTTAAGCCAGCGCTCCAGGTGCGGGCGCGGCGTCCACTTCAGGCCCATGTTGGTCAGGTTCCAGACGAATGGCGCCACGGCGATATCGCCGGTGCCGAACGTCTCGCCGGAGAACCAGGCGTGCTTCGCCAGCTCGTCATCCATCATCGCAAACAGATTTTCGCAGGCATCCTGCGCGGCGTGAATCGCGGGATAATCGCGTTCCGCTTCCGGCGTGCGGATAAGCCCCATCAGGATCACGCGGTGGGTTGGGGACAGCGTCTGGTTCGCCCAGTCCATCCACTTTTCGCCCTGGGCGCGGCGGGCCGGGTTTTCTACCCACAGGCGGCCCTGACCGTACTGGGCGGCGAGGTAACGCACAATCGTGTTGGACTCCCAAAGCGTCGCGTCCGTTTCATCATCGCGCAGCAGCGGCACCAGGCCATTCGGGTTCATGGCCAGATAGTCGGCCTCCTTGTTCACGCCGAACGCCATGCCTGCCATGATTTGATTGAACGGTAAATCCAGCTCTTCCAGCGTCCAGAGCACTTTCTTAACGTTGGTCGAATTATTCCTGCCCCACAGCGTAATCATATTTACTCCCGATGAGATGTGAATCCGAATCAGCTTTTCGCCATGGTGAGATAAACCTAACAATTACGCAACAGAAGACAAAAAAATCGCCTTAATCAAAGCGTATCTGAATGTTATTGCATAAACTTTAATAACTTTACCCTCGTTGGGTTTCTTTAACGGTTTTAGTGCGCTATTACTCATCGCTTCTTGCGACACGGTGATGTGACGTAATTTTTGAATGGACACTCGGGTGGCATTTATGACGCGTAAAATGACTTCTCTGCGCAGCCTGGCGGCAGGCTCTGCGCTTCTTTTCCTGTTTGCACCAACGCTCTACGCAGCTGAACAGGCTGCGCCCGAAGCGCCGCCAGTGGATGCGCGCGCCTGGATCCTGATGGACTACGCCAGCGGTAAAGTGCTGGCGGAAGGGAATGCGGATGAGAAACTCGATCCGGCAAGCCTGACCAAAATCATGACCAGCTATGTGGTGGGCCAGGCGCTGAAAGCGGGCAAGATCAAGCTGGACGATATGGTGACCATCGGGAAAGACGCCTGGGCGACCGGCAACCCGGCCCTGCGCGGATCTTCCGTGATGTTCCTGAAGCCAGGGGATCAGGTCTCCGTTTCCGATCTGAATAAAGGGGTGATTATTCAGTCAGGAAATGATGCGTGCATCGCGCTGGCCGACTACGTTGCCGGCAGCCAGGATTCTTTCATTGGCTTGATGAATGGTTACGCGCAGAAGCTGGGCTTAACCAACACCACGTTCAAAACGGTTCACGGCCTGGATGCGCCGGGCCAGTTCAGCACCGCGCGCGACATGGCGCTGCTGGGGAAAGCGCTGATCCACGACGTGCCGGATGAATACGCCATCCACAAAGAGAAAGAGTTTACCTTCAACAAAATTCGCCAGCCGAACCGCAACCGCCTGCTGTGGAGCAGCAACGTCAACGTGGACGGGATGAAAACCGGCACCACGGCGGGTGCAGGCTATAACCTGGTGGCCTCCGCGACCCAGGGCGACATGCGCCTGATTTCGGTAGTGCTGGGCACCAAAACCGACCGCATTCGCTTTAACGAATCAGAAAAACTGCTGACCTGGGGCTTCCGCTTTTACGAAACCGTGACGCCGATTAAACCGGATGCCACGTTCGTCAGCCAGCGCGTCTGGTTTGGTGACAAGAGCGAGGTGAACCTGGGCGCGGGTGAGGCGGGCTCGGTAACCATTCCGCGCGGCCAGCTGAAAAACCTGAAGGCCAGCTACACTCTGACCGACCCGCAGCTCACCGCCCCGCTGAAAAAAGGCCAGGTGGTTGGGACGATTGATTTCCAGCTTAACGGTAAGTCGATTGAACAGCGTCCGCTGATTGTGATGGAAGCAGTGGAAGAGGGCGGCTTCTTCAGCCGGATGTGGGATTTCGTGATGATGAAATTCCACGGGTGGTTCGGCAGCTGGTTTAGCTAAGTTTTTTGCCGGGTGGCGCTGCGCTTACCCGGCCTACGTTCGAGCCGTTGTAGGCCGGGTAAGGCGAAGCCGCCACCCGGCATAACCTCAATACATCAACTTCACCTGCTGCGCTTTCGCGTGGGCCACAATCTCGTCGTCCGGGCGGCAATCGCTGACGATGGCATCGAACTGCGCCAGCTCGCCCATTCTTGCCGGACGCACCTTACCAAACTTACTGTGATCGACCACCAGAACATGGTACTGCGCGGCGCTTAACGCCCAGTGCTTGACCGGTAATTCTTCCAGGTTAAAGCAGGTTGCCCCCTGGCGCACATTGACGCCCGCGGCGGAATAAAACGCGATATCCGGGCAGAGGTTGCTGAGCGTGTCCTGCAGGTTGAGCGGCTTAAAGATCGCGTTGCTGGCGTGAAACTCACCGCCGCAGAGGATCACCCGGCACTCGGGTTTCTCCTGAAGCGCCAGAAAGGTGTTCAGGGAATAACAGACGGCGGTAAACGGAATGCTGCTGTCGATGGCTTCGATAATCCACGGCGTGGTGGTACCGCAGTCAAAAAACAGCGTCTGGTGCGGCTGTACCAGGGAAGCCGCAAGCCGCGCGGCTTTGCGTTTCTCTTCCACCAGGCGCGTCTTCTGGTCGCTGATCAGATAATGGCTGGCGCTACGCGGCTCAAGCACAATGTATCCGCCCAGCAGCACGACGGGCGCGCTCTCGCTGTTCAGATCCCGACGAATGGTCATCTCCGAGACGCCGAGGAGGTTGGCGGCTTCCTTAAGATGCAGCTTATCGCTGCGCTTCAGCGCCTGTAGCAGCTGAGCAATGCGGTCATCGCGACGTGTTTCCATAGTTCCTCGGCATAAAAAAATGAACCCCCGCAGGGCGGGGGTTCAAGTGTAACCTGTCAGGTCGGGGTTAGTCACGTATCCAGCCTTTGCGGATCGGGATGGCGAAAATGGCGCGATAGAGTGAAGAAAGCGCACGGTAGAGCGCTTCCCCGATGAGGCTCCACAGGATAGCCGCGCTCACGCAGCCAATCAGCCCCACCAGGAAGCCGCCCACCATATCCAGCGGCCAGTGGACGCCCAGATACACGCGAGACCAGGCGATGGCCACAGCGACCACCATCAGCACCGCACCCGACCACAGGCGATGCCAGAACAGGAAGGCCAGTGCGAAGGTGAAGATCACCGTACCGTGATCGCTCGGGAAAGAGTCATCCGGCGCATGGTGCAGGAAGGTATAGCCGACGTGATCGACAAACGGACGATCGTGCGGGAACGCATGGCCCAGAATGTAACTTGCCAGGACGCTTACGCCGAGAGCCATCGCCACTTTGATTACAAGCTTGCGCTGCGCTTTCACCTGGCTACGAGGTCCCCACAGCCAGAGGATGGCTGCCAGCGCGGGCACGATACTGATCAGATCTTTTGCCAGAAAGGTGGCGAAGTCGATCATCCACTCGGGCGAGGCCGGGGTGGCGTTGATCAGATAAAACAGCTGATAATTCAGATTCTCTAGCATAGCGTTATCACTCTTTAGCAAACCGGGTGGAAACCAGCCCGTAGACTGCCACCTGGGAAAACCAGACCCACCACCCGGCCCACAGGTTGTGAGAGAAAAAATGCGCCCCGCGCATGACCTGACCGAAGCCCATCGCCAGACCCAGCAAAATGCCGAGAACGACAAAGCTCCAGGCCAGACGCGGCCGCTCGCGCCAGAAGGCAAAAAACAGTCCCATCACCATAAAGCCGCTGGAAGAATGGCCGCCGGGGAAGCAGCGCCCCGGGCCGCTGTCCGCCGGGACGGCGCTGAACAGGGGATAGGACATCGCCTTACCGCCATATTCCACCAGGTCCCACGGGCAGCTGTGATGGCTCATGCTTTTCAGCACGCCCACGACCAGCGCGCCAAGCCCCATCAGCAGCGCCGCCGTAACCAACCTCGCGTTACGCTTGTACGCGCCGTAAAACAGCGCCACGGCGCCTAAAGCGATGGCAATGTACTTCGCCAGACGATGGTTGAGCAGATCCAGCAGGTGGTCTTTCTGCAGCGGGAAGCTCTTCGTCGCCGCGTCATACCAGAAGCCGGTGATCCATCTGTCGAGCGCTTCATTGCGCGATAGCCACGTAAACACTACGGCAAGGACTATCAGTATGAAAAGCTGATAACCATAAAAGCGGGACGGCAAGCGGTAAAGGCATTTTGTCTTATTTGTCTGTAACTTAGACAATTCTGAACGGCTGGAGGTGAGTGACATAATTTGGGGTCGTTGACGAGTAATGGGGCTATCATAAATCTGTCAAATTAAGGAAACCTTAAACGAAGACGATATGTGCTTTATTTCTGTTTATCCTCGATAAATCACTATCTCGGGCTGCGGCATTTCATTACACTCGTCGCGATTTTGTCATTATAAAGAGATTGCATGTTAAACCGTTCTTCTTCAGGTTCACGTCTGGGTCGTCAGGCGTTGCTTTTCCCCCTGTGTCTGGTGCTCTACGAATTTTCTACCTATATCGGCAACGATATGATCCAGCCCGGTATGCTGGCCGTGGTGGCGCAGTACAACGCCGGAATTGAGTGGGTACCGACCTCCATGACCGCCTATCTGGCCGGCGGCATGTTTTTGCAGTGGCTGTTAGGCCCGCTGTCGGATCGTATTGGCCGTCGCCCGGTGATGCTGACGGGCGTGGTGTGGTTCATCGTCACCTGCCTTGCCACGCTGCTGGCGCAAAATATTGAACAATTTACTCTGCTGCGTTTCCTGCAGGGGGTGAGCCTGTGCTTTATCGGCGCCGTGGGGTATGCGGCCATTCAGGAGTCGTTTGAAGAGGCTGTGTGTATCAAAATCACCGCGCTGATGGCGAACGTGGCGCTGATCGCTCCCTTACTCGGGCCGCTGGTGGGCGCCGCATGGGTGCATATGGCCCCCTGGGAAGGGATGTTTGTGCTGTTTGCCGTTCTCGCCGCCATCGCGTTCTTTGGCCTGCACCGTGCGATGCCGGAAACCGCCACCCGCATCGGCGAGAAGCTTTCGCTGAAAGAGCTGGCTCGGGATTACAAAGAGGTGCTGAAGAATGGCCGCTTTGTAGCGGGCGCACTGGCGACCGGGTTCGTTAGCCTACCGCTGCTGGCGTGGATCGCCCAGTCGCCGGTTATTATCATCAGCGGTGAAAAGCTCAGCAGCTACGAGTACGGCCTGCTGCAGGTGCCGATCTTTGGCGCGCTGATTATCGGTAACCTGGTGCTGGCGCGTCTGACGTCACGCCGCACCGTGCGTTCGCTGATAATCATGGGCGGCTGGCCGATTGCGGCAGGGCTGATTCTGGCGGCGGTGGCAACCGTCGCGTCATCTCACGCTTATTTGTGGATGACGGCGGGGCTGAGTATCTACGCCTTCGGGATTGGCGTGGCGAACGCCGGGCTGGTGCGCCTGACGCTGTTTGCCAGCGAGATGAGTAAGGGCACGGTCTCCGCGGCGATGGGGATGCTACAGATGCTGATTTTTACCGTCGGTATCGAGGTGAGCAAGCATGCCTACGCGATGGGCGGTAACGGGCTGTTCAGCCTGTTTAACCTCGCCAATGGCGTGCTGTGGGTTGGCCTGATGGTGGTGTTCCTGAAAGACAAGCGCGTCGGAAACGCTCTGCAACCTTAATTCTTATGCCCTCTCCCTGTGGGTGAGGGCACCAGACCGCACGCGGTCAATTAAACGGTGCCTCCCCGTTCAACACCTTCTCAATCACATCCAGCACGCCTTCCTCGTTATTGTGCGGCGCTTCAAAACGCGCTGCCGCTTTGATATGCGGTCTGGCATTCGCCATCGCAAAGCTGAACCCGGACTGGCGCAGCATCTCCACGTCGTTGCCGCTGTCGCCGAAGGCCACCACGTCGCTGTTCTCTATGCCCCAGCGCTGTTGCAGGATCCGCAGGCCGTTGGCCTTATGCACGCCGGGGATAATCAGGTCGATACTGCCGTGACCGGTGGTGACGGGCACCATGATGTCGCTGAGCTTTTCATGCAGCAGCGCCTGAATACGCGGAATTTCATCATCGGACACGTTGAGTCCGAACTTGAAGAAAATATCGTTCAGGTTGTCGAAATCGCTGACCATTTCCAGACGGTGATAGTACTTCGCCGCGATGGCCTTAAAGCCCTCGTCATAGCACTTGAGAGTGTAGGCGCTGCTCTTCCCGCAGGCGATAATCTCAATGCCGGGAACGTCGTTTAAGACGCTCGCGACGGTCTCGAAATGGGCTTTCGACAGTTCACCGTTAAAGACGTCTTCACCCTCACTCACGACCCAGCCGCCGTTTTCGGCGACGAATGAAATTTCATGCGCAATCTCCGGGAAAAAGGAGATGAGCTGGTAGTACTGGTTGCCGCTGGCGACCACGAAGCGAATGCCTTGCGCCTTCATGCGCGCGTACTGCGCCAGAAAGCGCGGGCGATTGTAGGTCTTGGCATCGCTCAGGAATGTGCCATCCATGTCGACGGCGATCAGTTTAACGCTCATATCCCTTCTCCAGTGTCGTTTGATTCGTTTCCGGCTTTGCCACCGCGCGCGCCACCAGCGCCGCGATGATGACCAACCCTAATACCACCAGCATGGCGCTGCGCAGCCCGTAGTGCTCCCCGAGGAAGCCGAGCAGCGGCGGCCCGACCAGGAAGGCGAGATAGCCCGTGGTTGCCACCACGCTGACGCGCGTCGGGGCATCCGGGCCGGTATCGCTGGCGGCAGAGATGGTCAGTGGGAAGCCGAGGGACGCGCCCAGCCCCCAGAGGATCACCGAGACGCCGGCAATCCAGTCCACATCCACAAAGATGATCATCGCGATACCCAGCCCGCCGAGCAGGGCGCTGGCGCGCACTACCGCCACGCGGCTGTAGCGGTCAATAAACCAGCCGCCGGTGAAGCGCCCGACGGTCATCCCCAGCGTAAACCCGGCGTAAATCAGCGAGCCGGAGGTCGGGCTAAAGCCGTGACCGTCCACCATCAGCAGCGGCAGCCAGTCGTTGGCGGACCCCTCCGCGAACGCCATCGCCAGCACCACCACGCCGATCAGCATCAGCTGGAAATCGCGGTAGAAGGGCAGCCCTTTTTCGGCTGAGTGCTGTTCGTCAGCGGAGTTTTTACCGGTGCCGTCCGGGATGGCCCGGATGCCGGTCAGAATGGGAATGATGCACACCAGCGCCGCCAGCAGAATATGCAGATTCGCGCTCACGCCAGTGGCCGTCAGCGCCATCCCCACGCCCGCACCGGCCAGCGTGCCGAGGCTATAGAAGCCGTGCATCATCGGCAGCACGGTTTTGTTCATCTCGCGCTCGACCGCTGCCCCTTCCACATTTATCGCCACTTCCGCCGAGCCGAAGCTGCCGCCAAACACCGTCAACCCCAGCGCAAACAGCACCGGTGAGGCAAACCACAGCGCCGCGCTCAGCACCATCATCCCGAACACCGCGAAGCACATGGTGGTGCGGATCACCGCCCGCGTACCGAAGCGCTTCACCAGCCATGCGGAGCAGAGAATGCCGCTCATGGAGCCTATCGACAGGCCGAACAGCACGATGCCCATTTCTGCGGTAGAGACGGACAAAATGTCGCGAATGGCGGGGGTGCGCGTGGCCCAGGAGGCCATCAGCAGACCGGGAATGAAGAAGAACATAAACAGCGCCCACAGGCGGAGCTGCAGGGCTTTGCGGGGAGAGGTCAGCGTCATCGGGATAGCACCAGAAGTACAACAATAGCGACAACACTAGCAAGTTTGTGTACATTTGTACACAAACCAGGTGAGGAATTGATGAGCAGACCACCCAACGATCCGCATCGCCGGGAGAAGATCCTGCAGGCGACGCTCGACACCATTGCTGAACACGGTATTCACGCCGTCACGCACCGTAAAATCGCCACCTGCGCGGGCGTGCCGCTGGGGTCGATGACCTACTATTTCGACGGCATGGAGCCGCTGCTGGAGGAGGCCTTCACGTGGTTTACCCGCCAGATGTCGCAGCAGTACCGGGATTTCTTCGCGGGCGTCACCGGGCCGGAAATGGCGTGCGAATCCATCACCACGCTGATCCACAGCTCGCAGGTGACCACGCCGCACAACATGGCGCTGATGTATCAGCTTTACGCCTTTATGCACCGCAGCGCGGCGCTGAAAACGATGATGCAGGACTGGATGAAGATGAGCCAGACCACGCTGGAGCAGTGGTTCGACCCGGTCACCACCCGCGCGCTGGACGCGTTTATCGAAGGGATGACGCTGCACTATGTCACCGACCGGGCGCCGTTAAGCCGGGAGGAGATTCGGGCGATGGTGGGGAGGATTGCGGGCATTACACCGTTAAATAAAGAAAATTAGTTCATATTTTTCAATGTATTACGATTTTTCTCCATATTGACAATCCGGACCGATCACGTGACTATCCACCGCGGTGGTTATTTACTGTTCAGTGGTTGAGGTTGGCGTTGGGTGAAAAAGTAAGTACCTGGTTCGTGCAGGTCAGTCTGGCAAAAAAGAGAGCGTTGTTAGTACTGTTGATTTTGGTTCAGGCGAGTCTGCTGATTGGGCATCTGCTCTACCAGCGCGGCTATGTGGAGGATAACGCTGCACGTATCCTTCGCAATACGGCCATACTCCAGTCCCAGCAGTTTGATACCAGCCTTAACGCGATGCGCTACCAGATGCGCTTTATCGGGAATGCCTTTCTGCTCAACCATACGGTCACGCCTGAAAACGCGCAGCCATTCCTGCAAGGGGAGCTCAAGCGCGCCTGGCTGGATGGCGTTGTCGTCTTTGATGAAGACGGTGATTTTCTCAGCAGCCGCGCGCTATTTCCTTTTGAGCGCGCTCTGGACGCCTCTACGCTTGCGCAGGCCAGCTTTCGGCAGCACCCTCTGTTTACCGATTTTCGCCGGGATGAAGTTACCGAAAGTTTGTTTTACTGGCAGAGCAACGGCACGGATAAAAACATGTTGGGCTTCGTGATGTTCCGTGCAGTGCGCGACGCACATGGTCGCTTTCTAGGTGGTGCGTTGGGTTTCTTCAATGGTAACACCATGAACGATATGTTTCGCAAAATGGAAGCGCAGGGCTTCGATTTAGGTCAGGGTGGGGCGATGGCGGTCCTTGATCGTGACAATGCGGTGCAGCTTGCCCGTATGGGGGCGAATGACGGTTCGCAATTGAACACCTCCGACCCGCGCCTCGCGAAGCTGCTGGAATACGCAAGCGATACCGCACAGGTCCAACGATATACCTCTCCGATTGATGGCGTTGAACGTATGGGAGTATTTCTTAACCTCAACGAACGCAAATGGGTGCTGGCCGTCGGGCTGGCCAGAAAAGACGTGCTGCACGGCTGGTATTATCAGGCTCTGTGGACGGCGCTGGCGATTCTGGTTATCTCCATTACGCAGTGGTTTCTGATGCATTACATCCACGTCAACGCCCTGCAGCGGGCGCGTTTCCAGCAGGAGGCGCGGCTCGATCCGCTCACCGGGCTGGCAAACCGTCGCCAGTTTGATGAGTGGTCTTTGCGGGCCTGCAATCTTGCCCGTCGGCATCAGCAGCCCCTGTGCCTGATGAGCATGGATCTGGATTTCTTCAAGCGTATTAACGACACCTGGGGCCATGACGGCGGCGATGCGGTGCTGAAGCATATTGGCAATGCGCTTCCGGCACTGGTGAGGGGCAGCGACATTGTCGCCCGCTTCGGCGGGGAAGAGTTTGTCGTAGCAATGCCGCAGACCTCTCTGGAGACGGCCGCTGAGATCGCCGAGCGCGTACGGATGAGCCTTGCCAGCCAGAACGTCGACTTCAACGGGCAGACGATCCGCTTCACCGCCAGCATGGGGCTCGTATGCATGACGCCGGATGAACTGGAGATTGAACATGGCGTGCAGTCAGCCCTGGCGCGAGCCGATCGTGAGCTTTATCGTGCAAAACGTGAGGGGCGCAACCGGATCTGCGTGGCGAGCTAGCGGGCGGTTGTTTTCTCCAGGCGTTCAGGGCCCGCCGGGCGCTGGCCCTGTCGTCCACCTGAGGAAGGATTATTTTTTCAGGATATTCTTCCCGCTGGCGTCCACCACCGCTTCGCCATCTTCTTTCGTAAACGCCCCTTTCTGCGCGTCCGGCAGAATGTCGAGGACGACTTCAGACGGGCGGCACAGGCGGGTGCCCAGCGGCGTCACCACAATCGGACGGTTAATCAGGATCGGGTGTTGCAGCATAAAATCGATAAGCTGGTCGTCGGTGAAGCTGTCTTCGGCCAGGCCGAGCTGTTCATAGGGCTCCACGTTTTTACGCAGCAAATCGCGCACCGAAATGCCCATATCGGCAATCAGGGCGGTCAGCGTATCGCGCGACGGTGGCGTTTCCAGATAGAGAATAATCTCTGGCTCCGCGCCGCTGTTGCGGATCATCTCCAGCGTGTTGCGCGAGGTGCCGCAGGCAGGGTTGTGATAAATGGTGATGTGGCTCATATCAGTGGCTCATTACAGTGTGAAGGAGAGACGAAGCGCCAGCGCGGCGAGCGTCACAAACAGGACCGGCAGCGTCATGATGATGCCCGTCCGGAAATAGCCGCCCCAGGTAATCGTCATGTTTTTCTGCGCCAGCACGTGAAGCCAGAGCAGGGTGGCGAGACTACCAATAGGCGTGATTTTTGGCCCCAGATCGCAGCCAATCACGTTGGCGTAAATCATCGCGTCCTTTATCAATCCTGTTGCCGTGCTGCCGTCAATGGAGAGCGCGCCAATCAGCACCGTGGGCATATTGTTCATTATGGATGACAGGAACGCGGTGATGAACCCGGTTCCCAGCGTGGTGGCCCACAGCCCGTGTCCGGCCAGGCTATTCAGTACGCCTGTGAGAGAGTCCGTCAGCCCGGCATTACGCAGGCCATACACCACCAGATACATCCCCAGCGAGAAGATGACGATCTGCCACGGCGCGCCGCGCAGCACTTTTCCGGTATTTATCGCATGTCCGCGTTTTGCGACAGCGAATAAAATCAGCGCGCCGACGGTCGCAATGGCGCTGACCGGAATGCCGAGAGGTTCAAGCACGAAGAAACCGACGAGCAGAAGGAGGAGGACGATCCAGCCCGTTCTGAACGTCGGGAGGTCGTGAATGGCCCGCGCAGGCTCCTGGAGTTTCGCCAGGTCATATTCTGGAGGAATTTCCTTGCGAAAGAACAGGTGCAGCATCACCAGCGTTGCGGCAATTGCAGCGATATCCACCGGGATCATCACCGAAGCGTACTCGCTGAACCCCAGCGCGAAGAAGTCCGCCGACACGATGTTGACCAGGTTGGAGACAATCAGCGGCAGGCTGGCGGTATCGGCGATAAAACCTGCCGCCATCACAAACGCCAGCGTGGCCTGTTTGCTGAACCCCAGCGCCAGCAGCATGGCGATGACGATAGGCGTGAGGATCAGCGCCGCGCCGTCATTAGCAAACAGCGCTGCGACGGCTGCGCCCAGCAGGATAATCCAGGTAAACAGCAATCGCCCCCGACCTTTCCCCCAGCGAGCGACGTGCAGCGCTGCCCACTCGAAAAAGCCGGACTCATCCAGCAGCAGACTGATAATGATAACGGCGATAAACGTTGCCGTGGCGTTCCAGACGATATTCCAGACTACCGGAATATCGTTAATGTGAATCACGCCGCTGGCCAGCGCCAGCACGGCGCCAATAGTCGCGCTCCAGCCGATACTCAGTCCTTTGGGCTGCCAGATGACCAGCACCAGTGTAAACAGAAAAATTGCCCCTGCCAGAAACATCGCTTACTCCGTTATATCTGTTTTTGTGAATGTGTTGCAATTAGCACGAACCCGGAAGCCGGTTTTTCAGCTTCATACGCGTCTCTTCCCGCAGGCAGTTCCAGCTGGTGTCGATAACGGCTGCCGCCCATGCAGGCATGTTGGGAGAGAGACGGTAATGGACCCACTTACCCTCGCGGCGGTCGATCACCAGCCCGGACTCGCGCAGCAGGGCCATATGGCGGGAAACCTTCGGCTGAGATTCGGCGGTGGCGGCGCAGAGATCGCAGACGCACAGCTCGCCCGCTTCGCGGAGCAGCATGACGATGGCGAGCCGCGTTTCGTCGGAGAGGGTTTTGAAGAGGTGGAGTGGGTGGAGCATTCGGTCATCCTGAATGTCTTTAATCATATGCATTAAATCATATGTGTTTATGGCTGGCGAGAGAAGAGGGAAAAGCAGGAAGGATAGAAAAACTCAGGGAGGGCTTGTTGAAGGTCAAAATAGTCTTTTATGGCTTGCCCGGACCAATCCTGACAGTCATGGGAAAGAAACCGTCCCCTGGAACGGTTTCATTTTATCTGCTCACTTTCAACACTCTTCTGTGCTCAGGCGCAACAGAGATCGTTCCAGGTGTCACGGTAAATGATATTCCCCTCCGTGTACTTCCATGAGATAGCTTCATAACGCAATTCGAGTGTTTCAAGATGGGTGCTGCTCATCCCGTTAGGGGTCAGGAAGGGTGCCACTGTCGTGAACTTAACGTTTTCCATCACGATATTGAAATATTCGGCCTCGATACCGGACTCCAGAATACGGTACATCTTAATAATCCCCTTCTTCATCACTCGCCCTTCGCACACGGCTCGGTAAAGAAGTGGGGTAGTCTGATCAAATTCTTTGATTATCGTAATAGGGCGATGGACGCGCGTGCCGGTGAGCTTGCCCCAACTTGGGTCAACCGGAATGGTTACGCCATGGGAGAACGATTTCAGTTCTATGGAACCATGACGGGTGGGCATCATACAGCTACCAACAATTGGCGAGCCGTTCTCGTCCTCAAGCCAGAGATGTGCGGGTGTAGACATGTCATTTCCTTATTAGCAAACGTGAAGCTTTTATGGTCCTCAATGCCATATCCAGTAAGCCAGCCCCAGTGTTACCAGGTAAAACAGGAGGATGAATCCCTGGCTAACCTCAGGGAAGTAAACGTCAAGGACATAGCCAAAAATGAACGCGAGGATGATGGGTATATAAGTCCAGAAGAAAAACTGGGCCTGAGATTTGAGCCAGCGTCTTAGAAAGCCCATTAGTGCCTGCCCATGAGCTTCAGGATAGTGTCAGCAGCATCATAAGGGCTTTGACTGTCGGTCCATTGATGGGTTAGCACGCCCGCGCGCATAAAAGCAGGTTCCACCAGGAAATACATCATTTCCAGTTCTCGCAGGTACAACGCTTGATAGTAGGCGGGATGCATCACTTGCAAGCGATGAGCGCTGTCAGCGGCCTGTTGCACAATCCCATATATCCCCAGCCCGCCAATAGCCGCGCCCGTTAATCCTGAAACGACCTTTAACCCTGAAGGTGGAAGGGTTATATAAAGGCAAACAGTCGATGTGACCCCTGCAGAGAATGAATAAGAGGTTAGCGTGCTGGTGGATATATAAACGTTAGCGCGCATTAGAGCATGCTGTATCCCTGATAATTCTGCTGGGGAATAATCCTTAACCAGCTCCTCAACGTACGTGTTGATTAGGTCAAAGACGATGTTCCAGCGAGAAACGAGATGGAATATGCCCTTTCGGAAGCGAGCGTCCTCCAGGTTTTGTCGGGTGCATACATCGTAATATTCATCAGTAAAGCAGGAAGTGTAGTACAGCAGGCGTTGGGCACCGGCACCTATATTACTCAGCTGGCTCTTTACTTCTTCACCTACCGCGCGTACCGCCTGGTCCAGCTTCATGGCCAGTATTTTTTGGCTCTGAAGCTGGCGGATGATCTCTTCAGAATGGTACATGCTTACTGACCTCGCACTTCAGCTCACTTGAGCGATCTTTTGCTGCATTCCCTAAGACTGGAAATGCCATTACTGAGCTTGAAAACTGCATTCCTGTCCCCTCCATAGTGTTTCTATCCGCTCCAGCGTATGCCCGTAACTAATATGGAAGTTCAAAGCAGATCATGTTTATGAAAAACAGGGGATTTTTAGGAGAATGACCTGATATTTTTTAATCTAAATACGATTTATCGGGAGGTTTTAGGGCGAATAGATGAGTTCAATAACTGAGTGGCGCGTTCCAAAGCCCAAATGGATTGCAGTAACAGTTAGCTGACTAATATAGACCCGCCGCTGGCTGGTTTTTTATTACCTGTTACAGCTATATAAGTTCTGCCGCGACGATGTCACTATGCAGGGGAACGTGGCGGCCTAAAGCATTAATTTACAGAGTGGTAATTTTCAGGCAACAAAAAACCCATCAACCTTGAACCAAAACGGCGGGGTTGATGGGCTCCACAAATTGGGGACATCAAAGAAAAGCAGTGGCACTAGTTATGACTGCCCCCTGATAAAAAAGTTCTGCGCGTAACGAAAATATTTTCCGCCACGCGCATTCTTAGGAGTTATCCGAGCCCCGGCCAGATGATGATGATCAGCGTACCCGCCAGCGTGAGCAGTACGTTAGCGATAGCATAGGTGCCTGCATAGCCCAGCGCCGGAATGTTGCTGCGCGCGGTGTCGCTGATGATTTCCATAGCAGGCGCACAGGTACGCGCCCCCATCATCGCCCCGAAGAGCAGGGCGCGGTTCATGCGCAGCACGTAGGCGCCGAACAGGAAGCAGATCACCACCGGCACCAGGCTGACGATAAGTCCGGAAACCAACATCTGCCAGCCAACGGCACCCAGGCTGTGGCCAATGCCGCTGCCCGCGCTTAAGCCCACGCCCGCCATAAAGACCATCAGACCGAACTCTTTCACCATGTTCAGCGCGCCCTGCGGAATGTAGCCGAAGGTCGGGTGGTTCGCTCGCAGGAAGCCCAGCATGATCCCGGCGAACAGCAGCCCGGCGGCGTTACCGATGCCGAAGCTAAAGTTGCTGAACTGGAAGGTGATCATCCCGATCATCAGGCCAACGATAAAGAAGGCGCAGAAGGCCAGCAGGTCGGTGACCTGGCTGTGAATAGAGATAAAGCCGATGCGGTCGGCCACGGTTTTTACGCGTCGCGCGTCGCCGCTGACCTGCAGCACGTCACCTTTGTTGAGCACCACGTTGTCGTCGATCGGCATCTCAATCTGGCTGCGGATCACGCGGTTGAGGAAGCAGCCGTGGTCGGTCAGCTTCAGCTGCGCCAGGCGACGGCCAACGGCGTTATGGTTTTTCACCACGATCTCTTCGGTGACGATGCGCATGTCGAGCAGGTCGCGGTCGAACACCTCTTTGCCGTTACGGAAGCTCGGGTCGAGACGGGCGTGGGCGTCCGGGTAACCGACCAGCGCGATGTCGTCGCCCATCTGCAGCACCGCGTCGCCGTCCGGGTTCGCCAGAATGCCGTTGCGGCGGATACGTTCGATGTAGCAGCCCGTCTGGCGGTAAATCCCCAGCTCGCGCAGGTTTTTGCCGTCAGCCCACGCCACCAGCTCCGGCCCGACGCGGTAGGCGCGGATCACCGGGAGATAAACTTTACGTTTGGAGTCGGTATCCAGACCGCGCTCGCGGGCGATTTGCTGGGCGCTGGTCTGCAGATCCTGATGCTGCAGTTTTGGCAGATAGCGTGCGCCAACGATCAGGCTTACCAGACCAATCAGATAGGTCAGGGCATAGCCCAGGCTCAGGTGATCGAGGGCGGTGGAGAGCTGTTCCCCGGCCATACCGGAGTGGCGCAGGGTATCACCGGCACCCACCAGCACCGGAGTGGAGGTCATCGAGCCTGCCAGCATACCGGCCGTTAGCCCGATATCCCAGCCAAACAGTTTACCCAGCCCTAACGCGATCAGCAGCGCGCTGCCGACCATCACCAGCGCCAGCATCAGATAATTTTTGCCGTCGCGGAAGAAAATGGAAAAAAAGTTCGGTCCCGCTTCCACGCCAACACAAAAAATAAACAGCATAAAACCTAAGTTGAGCGCGTCCGTGTTAATGCTGAAGTGCTGCTGGCCTAATAATAAGGAGACGACTAAAACGCCAATGGAATTACCGAGTTGAACCGAACCCAGGCGCAATTTACCCAGGCAAAGGCCCAGCGCCAGTACCACAAATAATAACAGGATGTAATTCCCATTTAACAAGTCTGCGACGTTTATATTCACGGAGGCTAACTTCTTGTTTACCAGTAAGTTGTTGAATGAAAGGACTTTTTGGGCTACTGTTTTTTGGGTCAGGGAAAAGCGTTAACGCTCCCTGTTTCCTGCTTTATTCCCTAAAACATTAGCTGGCGTGTAGTTTAATCGCATTAGCTACTGACAGCTACTGATTATCGCATCACCCTGTGCGTACTTTGGCAAGGATTGCCGCATTGCTTTATCTGACTGGGCGTCTACCCGACGAAAGTGTATTTGATAGAGATAAGTCAGGAGGATAGGTTGAATATGAAACGAAACTGGGCGGGGGTGATCAGCTGCTTTTTGCTGTTCACGGTCGTATGCATGTCGCTTGCTTTTAACGTGAAAGGGGCATTCAGGGCGTCGGGTCATCCGGAGCTCGGGTTGCTCTTTTTTACCCTGCCGGGGGCAGCTGCCAGTTTTCTCTCCCGTAAAGGGGAGGTGGTGAAGCCACTGCTGGGCGCCATGCTGGCCGCGCCGCTCTGTTTGCTGATGATGCGCTTGCTGTATATCTCTACGCGGAGTTTCTGGCAGGAGCTGGCGTGGTTGATGAGCGCTGTTTTCTGGTGCGCCCTTGGCGCGCTCTGCTACTTATTTGTGCGCAGTCTGCTTCATAACCGACGGCACCACAAATAAAAACGCCCTCTCGGTGAGGGCGTCCTTTCATTTCATTACTGGGCAGCAAACAGGCCCAGGTGCTCTTTGGCGTAAGCTTCAAAGTCGGTGCAGCCGCCAATGTGTTTCTGATCGAGGAAGATCTGCGGTACGGTTTCAACCGGCTTACCGACAGTTTTTTCCAGATCGGCTTTGGTGATGCCTTCCGCGTGGATGTCCACATAGCGGAAGTTGAAGTCATCGCGCTCTTCGGTCAGTTTCTCAGCCAGCTCTTTCGCGCGCACACAGTAAGGGCACCCTGGACGACCAAAAATAACTGCAAACATTTCTCTCTCCTCAAAAAAACAAGCCTGACGGCGAATGACACGTATAGTGCCCCATAACCTGTCGTCATTAAAGAAGGTTTCGCCTGTCGTTATAATATCTAAGAGCTATGTTCGCCAATTACACCGCGCATATCATTGCCTATACTGGCTGCCATACGGTTTAAGCAAGACAAAGAGAGACAAGATGACGCCAACCATAGACCTGCTCCTTTCCCATCGTTCCATTCGCCACTTCACCGATGAGCCGATTACCGATGCGCAGCGCGAAGCGATTATTAACAGCGCAAGGGCGACCTCCAGCTCCAGCTTCCTGCAGTGCAGCTCCATTATCCGCATTACCGACCCGGCGATGCGTGAACAGCTGGTGACGCTGACCGGCGGGCAGAAGCATGTGGCTCAGGCTGCCGAGTTCTGGGTATTCTGCGCCGACTTTAACCGCCACCTGCAGATCTGCCCTGAGGCCGAGCTGGGCCTGGCCGAACAGCTGCTGCTGGGCGTGGTGGATACCGCGCTGATGGCGCAAAACGCCTTTACGGCCGCCGAGTCGCTGGGGTTAGGCGGCGTTTACATTGGCGGCCTGCGTAACAACATTCAAAGTGTGACCGACCTGCTGAAGCTGCCAAAACACGTGCTGCCGCTGTTTGGCCTGTGCCTTGGCTGGCCGGCGGATAACCCGGATCTGAAGCCGCGCATTCCTGCGGTGATGCTGGTGCATGAAAACAACTACCAGCCGGTCGATCAGGATGTCCTGAATCACTACGATGAAGAGCTGGCGAATTACTACATGACGCGCGGCAGCAATAACCGCCGCGACACCTGGACTGACCATATTCGCCGCACCATCATTAAAGAAAATCGCCCGTTTATTCTTGATTACCTGCACAAACAGGGCTGGGCGACGCGATAGTCCATTTATCCTGCGCCTGCCTGCGTATATGATACGCAGGCTTTTTCCATGTCTTCAGAGAGGTGCAGGGTGAAAATTGCCATATTGTCCCGGGATGGAACGCTCTATTCATGTAAGCGCCTGCGAGAAGCGGCGGCGAAACGCGGGCATCAGGTTGAAATTCTCGACCCGATGTCCTGCTATATGAACATCGATCCGGCCGCCTCGTCGATTCACTACAAAGGCCGCAAGCTGCCGCACTTTGATGCGGTGATCCCCCGCATCGGCTCCCAGATTACCTATTACGGCACCGCCGCGCTGCGCCAGTTCGAGATGCTGGGCAGCTACCCGCTCAACGAATCCGTCGCCATTTCCCGCGCCCGCGACAAGCTGCGCTCGCTGCAGCTTCTTGCCCGTCAGGGGATCGATCTTCCCGTCACCGGGATTGCCCATTCCCCGGACGACACCAGCGATCTGATCGACATGGTGGGCGGCGCGCCTTTGGTGATCAAGCTGGTGGAAGGCACGCAGGGCATTGGCGTGGTGCTGGCGGAGACCCGTCAGGCGGCGGAGAGCGTGATTGATGCCTTCCGGGGCCTCAATGCCCACATTCTGGTGCAGGAGTATATCGAAGAGGCGAAAGGGCGCGATATTCGCTGTTTTGTGGTGGGTAACGAGGTCGTGGCGGCGATCGAGCGGCAGGCCAAAGAGGGCGATTTCCGCTCTAATCTTCACCGCGGCGGCATTGCCAGAATCGTCGAAATCAGCGATCGCGAACGGGAAATTGCCGTGAAAGCGGCGCAAACCCTGGGGCTGGACGTGGCGGGTGTAGACCTGCTGCGCGCGACGCGCGGGCCGCTGGTCATGGAGGTGAACGCCTCGCCGGGGCTGGAAGGTGTGGAAAAAACCACAGGGGTCGATATTGCGGGTAAAATGATCTTATGGATCGAGCGTCATGCGACGCCGGGCTACTGTCTGAAAACGGGTGGTTAAATGGATTACCGCGCGCTTTTTAAGTACCCTATGCGAAGTTTTTATTAAAGAGGCTGCATCGCGATGGATTTACAGGTCGTACCTACACTGGATACGTTACGTCAATGGCTTGATGATGCCGGAATTACGTTCTTCGAATGTGATTCCTGCCAGGCGCTGCATCTGCCTCATATGCAGAATTTCGACGGCATTTTCGATGCCAAAATCGATCTGATTAACGACGTGATCCTTTTCTCCGCGCTGGCCGAAGTGAAGCCCTCCGCGCTGCTGGCGCTGGCTTCCGACCTGTCGGCAATCAATGCCAGTTCTTTGACGGTGAAGGCATTTCTCGACATACAGGATGATAATCTGCCAAAACTGGTCGTTTGCCAGTCTTTATTCTCCGGGGCAGGGCTGTCGTTCAAGCAGTTCGCCTGGTTTATGCGCTTGAGCGAAGAGCAAATTTCCATGGTTATGATGGAAGCCAATGCACACCATCTGCTGTATAGCGCGGAAGATGATGCAGAGAATAATGATGCATCTCCCAATTTTCTTCACTAAGCCTGTCTGACTTTTGCGCAGTCGCTGCCATAGCGGCTGCAGAAGGCCATTTTTTCTGCTGCTTTTAACCTTTCTTTAAAGAATATTTCACCTCCCTGAAGGCCGTTTCGGCTTATCACGTAGACTTAACCTGCATAAAAAATTGATAAAAGGCGTTTTTTCGTCTGGGCTATAGCCGGGGACACGGGCTACAGTTATTCTTGCGATGCTTAAAAAAGCGAGCGGAAGCTGCCGGGTAAAGAGGTTTCTTTTTATTTTGAGCAGAGCGACAAACTATGCATGATTTTTGCATATATCCTGATTGCACAGTTTTAGTTCGTTTGTTAACGAGCTTTCAGAAGGAATAACACTATGATCGCCTTGAATAAAAAATGGTTATCGGGTCTGGTTGCGGGTGCTCTGATGGCCGTCTCTGCCGGCACGCTCGCTGCGGAACAAAAAACGCTGCACGTTTATAACTGGTCTGACTATATTGCGCCGGACACGGTGGCAAATTTTGAAAAAGAGACCGGCATTAAAGTCGTCTACGACGTGTTCGATTCCAACGAAGTGCTGGAAGGAAAGCTGATGGCGGGCAGCACCGGGTTCGACCTCGTGGTGCCTTCCGCAAGCTTCCTGGAGCGCCAGCTGACGGCAGGCGTCTTCCAGCCGCTGGATAAGAGCAAATTACCGAACTGGAAAAATCTCGATCCGGAAGTGCTGAAGCTGGTGGCTAAGCACGACCCGGACAACAAATACGCGATGCCTTACCTGTGGGCGACCACCGGTATCGGCTACAACGTGGATAAAGTCAAAGCCGCGCTGGGCCCGGACGTGAAGCTGGACAGCTGGGACGTGGTGCTGAAGCCGGAAAACCTCGAGAAGCTGAAAAGCTGCGGCGTCTCCTTCCTCGATGCGCCGGAAGAGATTTTCGCGACCGTGCTGAACTACCTGGGCAAAGATCCGAACAGCAATAAGGCCGATGATTACACCGGCCCGGCGACCGATCTGCTGCTGAAGCTGCGTCCAAACATTCGTTACTTCCACTCGTCCCAGTACATTAACGACCTGGCGAACGGCGACATCTGCGTCGCGATCGGCTGGGCAGGGGACGTATGGCAGGCGGCAAACCGCGCGAAAGAGGCGAAAAACGGCGTGAACGTCTCCTACTTCATTCCGAAAGAGGGGGCGCTGGCCTTCTTCGACGTCTTCGCGATGCCGGCTGACGCCAAAAACAAAGACGAGGCGTATCAGTTCCTCAACTACCTGATGCGTCCTGAGGTTATCGCCCACATCAGCGACCACGTTTACTATGCGAACGGTAACAAGGCCTCCGTGCCGCTGGTGAGCGAAGAAATCCGTAATAACCCGGCTATCTATCCGCCAGCGGATGTGTTCGCCAAGCTCTTCACCCTGAAAGTTCAGGATCCAAAAATTGACCGCGTGCGTACCCGCGCGTGGACCAAGGTGAAAAGCGGTAAATAACGGCGTTTGGTATTGCTGCCCGGTGGCGCTATCGCTTACCGGGCCTCTACAACCCGTAGGCCGGGCAAGCGATAGCGCCGCCCGGCGATGCGCACCCTGACGGTGCGTTTGCACCAGTTTTGATCTCTACCGGAGAACACCCCGTGAATGACGCGATCCCCCGCCCGCAGGCGAAAGTCCGTAAAGCGCTGACCCCGCTGCTTGAAATTCGTAACCTCACCAAATCTTTCGATGGCCAGCATGCCGTGGACGACGTCAGCCTGACGATCTATAAAGGCGAAATTTTTGCCCTTCTGGGGGCCTCTGGCTGTGGTAAATCGACCCTGCTGCGTATGCTGGCCGGTTTTGAACAGCCCACCGCCGGGCAGATCGTGCTCGACGGCGTGGATCTCTCCAGCGTGCCGCCGTATCAGCGCCCGATCAACATGATGTTCCAGTCCTACGCGCTGTTTCCGCACATGACGGTGGAGCAGAACATCGCCTTTGGCCTGAAGCAGGACAAGCTGCCGAAGGCTGAAATTACCGCGCGCGTGGCCGAGATGCTGAGCCTGGTGCACATGCAGGAGTTCGCGAAGCGTAAGCCGCACCAGCTCTCCGGCGGCCAGCGCCAGCGCGTGGCCCTGGCCCGCAGCCTGGCAAAACGCCCGAAACTGCTGCTGCTTGATGAGCCGATGGGCGCGCTGGATAAAAAGCTGCGCGACCGTATGCAGCTCGAAGTGGTCGATATCCTCGAGCGCGTGGGCGTGACCTGCGTGATGGTCACCCACGACCAGGAAGAGGCCATGACCATGGCCGGACGTATCGCCATCATGAACCGCGGGAAGTTCGTGCAGATTGGCGAGCCGGAAGAGATTTATGAGCATCCGACCACCCGCTACAGCGCGGAGTTCATCGGCTCGGTTAACGTCTTCGAGGGGCTGCTGAAAGATCGTCAGGAAGACGGTCTGGTCATCGAATCGCCGGGGCTGCAGCATCCGCTTAAGGTCGATCCGGATAACTCCGTGGTGGATAACGTGCCGGTTTACGTCGCGCTGCGTCCGGAGAAGATCATGCTCTGTGAGGATCCGCCTGCTGATGGCTATAACTTTGCCGTGGGCGAAGTGGTGCACATTGCCTATCTGGGCGATCTCTCCATCTATCACGTGCGCCTGAAAAGCGGGCAGATGCTCAGCGCGCAGTTACAGAACGAACATCGCTACCGCAAGGGGCAGCCGACCTGGGGCGACGAAGTGCGCCTGTGTTGGGATGCAGACAGTTGCGTTGTGCTGACGGTATAAGGAGCGGCCAATGAGTACACTTGAACCTCCAGCCCGCGTCGAAAAGCCGGGCGGCTTTGCCCACTGGCTGACGCGCATGCAGATGAAGCACGGCCGCAAGCTGGTGATCGCCATGCCGTACGTGTGGCTGATCCTGCTGTTCCTGCTGCCGTTCCTGATCGTTTTCAAGATAAGCCTGGCGGAAATGGCGCGGGCGATCCCGCCTTACACCAACCTGCTGGACTGGGCCGACGGGCAGCTGACGCTGACCTTAAACCTGGGTAACTTCCTGCAGCTCACCGACGATCCGCTCTATTTCGAAGCCTATCTGCAATCGCTGCAGGTGGCGGCGATCTCAACGCTCTGCTGTCTGGTGATGGGCTATCCGCTGGCGTGGGCGGTGGCGCACAGCAAGCCGTCGACGCGAAACATCCTGCTGCTGCTGGTGATCCTGCCGTCGTGGACCTCGTTCCTGATCCGCGTTTACGCGTGGATGGGCATCCTGAAAAACAACGGCGTGCTGAACAATTTTCTGATGTGGTTAGGCGTTATCGATCAGCCGCTGACGATCCTGCACACCAACCTCGCGGTCTATATTGGCATTGTGTACGCCTATCTGCCGTTTATGGTGCTGCCGATCTACACGGCGCTGACGCGTATTGATTACTCGCTGGTGGAAGCGTCGCTCGATCTCGGCGCCCGTCCGTTAAAAACCTTCTTCAGCGTCATTGTCCCGCTGACCAAAGGCGGCATTATCGCCGGGTCGATGCTGGTCTTTATCCCGGCGGTGGGGGAGTTTGTGATCCCGGAACTGCTCGGCGGGCCAGACAGCATCATGATTGGCCGCGTGCTGTGGCAGGAGTTCTTCAATAACCGCGACTGGCCGGTGGCGTCGGCGGTGGCGATTGTCATGCTGCTGCTGCTGATCGTGCCGATCATGTGGTTCCACAAGCATCAGCAAAAACAGATGGGAGATCGCGGATGAACAACTTACCGGTAGTGCGCTCCCCGTGGCGAATTGCGATCCTGGTCATCGGCTTTACCTTCCTGTATGCGCCGATGCTGATGCTGGTGATCTACTCGTTTAACAGCTCTAAGCTGGTGACGGTCTGGGCAGGCTGGTCGACGCGCTGGTACAGCGAGCTGTTCCACGATGATGCGATGATGAGCGCGGTGGGGCTGAGCCTGACCATTGCGGCGCTGGCGGCGACCATGGCGTCCGTGCTGGGCACGATCGCCGCGCTGGTGATGGTGCGCTTCGGACGTTTTCGCGGTTCGAACGGCTTCGCCTTTATGATCACCGCCCCGCTGGTTATGCCGGACGTGATCACCGGTCTCGCGCTGCTGCTGCTGTTCGTGGCCCTGGCGCACGCCATCGGCTGGCCGGCGGATCGCGGGATGCTCACCATCTGGCTGGCGCACGTCACCTTCTGTACCGCCTATGTCGCGGTGGTGATCGCCTCGCGCCTGCGCGAGCTGGATCGCTCCATTGAAGAGGCGGCGATGGATCTCGGCGCGACGCCGCTGAAGGTCTTTTTCATCATCACGCTGCCGATGATTATGCCGGCGGTGATCTCTGGCTGGCTGCTGGCGTTTACCCTGTCGCTCGACGATCTGGTGATCGCCAGCTTTGTTTCCGGCCCGGGGGCGACGACGCTGCCGATGCTGGTCTTCTCCAGCGTGCGCATGGGGGTCAACCCGGAGATCAACGCCCTGGCCTCTATCATCCTCGGCGTGGTCGGAATTGTCGGATTTATCGCCTGGTATTTGATGGCGCGCGCGGAAAAACAGCGCGTGCGCGATATCCAGCGTGCAAGACGCGGCTGAAGGATTTAAAATTTCCAGTGATGTGCCGCGCATGACGCGGCACTGTTTTTCAGGGAAGTAAAACATTGGGATTATTAAAAAAATCACGTATTACGCACGCGCGTCCTAACGTACCTGCACTGGTTCAGGTGGCGGCGCTCGCCATTATTATGATCCGCTGCCTGGACGTGCTGATGATTCTGAATACCCTGGGCGTGCGCGGCATCGGTGAATTCATTCACCGCAGCGTGCAGACGTGGAATCTGACGCTGGTCTTTTTGAGCAGCCTGGTGCTGGTGTTTATCGAGATTTACTGCGCGTTTTCGCTGGTCAAAGGGCGCAACTGGGCGCGCTGGATCTATCTGCTGACGCAGATTACCGCGGCGAGCTATCTGTGGGCCGCCTCGCTGGGCTACGGCTACCCGGAGCTGTTCAGCATTGCCGGTGAATCCAAACGTGAGATCCTGCGCGCGCTGTTTATGCAAAAGCTGCCGGATATGCTGGTGCTCTGTCTCCTCTTCGTTCCGGCCTCCAGTCGGCGGTTCTTCCGCCTGCAATAATGTGTATAATCGCAGCCCTCGTGATTCTTAAGGTTTTGATATGCAGTGCGCACTCTATGACGCCGGACGCTGCCGCTCCTGTCAGTGGTTAGAACAGCCGGTCTCTCAACAACTCACCGCCAAAATGGCCGACCTGCAACAGCTGCTGGCAGCACACGCGGTGGGCGAGTGGTGCGCACCCGTCAGCGGCCCGGAACACGGTTTTCGCAACAAAGCCAAAATGGTGGTCAGCGGCAGCGTAGAAAAACTGCTGCTGGGAATGCTGCACCGCGACGGCACGCCGGAAGACTTAACCGACTGCCCGCTGTATCCCGACTCCTTTGCACCGGTCTTTGCCGCGCTTAAGCCGTTTATTGCCCGGGCGGGGTTAACGCCCTATAACGTGGCCCGCAAGCGCGGCGAGCTGAAATACCTTCTGCTGACCGAAAGCCAGATCGACGGCGGCATGATGCTGCGCTTCGTGCTGCGCTCTGAAACTAAGCTTGAGCAGCTGCGCGCGGCCCTGCCGTGGCTGCAGGCGCAGCTTCCGCAGCTGAAGGTCATTACGGCGAACATTCAGCCGGTGCATATGGCGATCATGGAAGGGGAGAAAGAGATTTTCTTCACCGACCAGCACGCGCTGGCGGAGCGCTTCAACGGCGTGCCGCTGTGGATCCGCCCGCAAAGCTTCTTCCAGACCAACCCGACCGTGGCAAGCAGCCTGTACGCCACCGCCCGCGACTGGGTGCGTGCGTTGAACGTTCACCATATGTGGGATCTGTTCTGCGGCGTGGGCGGGTTTGGCCTGCACTGCGCCACGCCGGAGATGCAGCTCACCGGGATTGAGATCTCTGCCGAAGCGATTGCCTGCGCGAAGCAGTCTGCCTCTGAGCTGGGGTTAACGAATCTGCGCTTCCAGGCGCTCGACTCCACGCAGTTCGCCACCGGCCAGGGCAACGTGCCGGAACTGGTGCTGGTTAACCCGCCGCGCCGCGGCATCGGGAATGCGCTGTGCGACTACCTGAGCCAGATGGCGCCGGAATACATCATCTATTCCAGCTGCAACGCGCAGACCATGGCGAAAGACATCGCTCAACTGCCGGGCTATCGCGTTGAACGCGTTCAGCTTTTCGATATGTTCCCGCACACCGCGCATTATGAAGTGTTGACGTTGTTAACCCGTAGGCCGGGCAAGGCGTAGCCGCCACCCGGCATGACCCCCGCACAATGTTCAACAAAATGTGAACTCTTCATCCCGGCGAAATCAGGTAAGCTTACGTCATAAGACATGAATATAGGCTTACCCATGAAGCAGATCCTGCTGGTAGAAGACGACCACGATATCGCGGCGCTTCTGCGACTCAATTTAGAAGACGAAGGCTACGCCATCACCCACGAGCCCGACGGGGGCAACGCCTTACAGCGTCTTGAAGCCCAGACGTGGGATGCGGTGATCCTCGACCTGATGCTGCCCAACGTTGACGGTCTGGAGATTTGCCGCCGCATCCGTCAGATGACGCGCTACCTGCCGGTGATCATCATCAGCGCCCGCAGCAGCGAAACCGACCGCATTACCGGGCTGGAAACCGGCGCCGATGACTATCTGGCAAAACCGTTCTCCGTGCAGGAGCTGATTGCGCGGATCAAAGCGCTGTTTCGTCGCCAGCAGGCGATGGGGCAGGCGCAAACCGACGGACACATTCAGGCGCACGGGCTGACCATCGATCCGCTGGCGCGCAGCGTGCTGCTTCACGGCCAGGTGGTGGATCTCACCCCGCGCGAGTTCGAGCTGCTCTACTTCTTTGCCCGTCATCCCGGCGAGGTGTTCTCCCGTCTGGCGCTGCTGGAGCAGGTCTGGGGCTACCAGCACGAAGGCTACGAGCATACCGTCAACACCCATATCAACCGCCTGCGCATCAAGATAGAGAAGGACGCCGCCGAGCCGGAGATCATTCGCACCGTCTGGGGCAAGGGCTACAAATTTGCGGAGCCGCAGCATGATGCGTCGCTTTAGCCTGAGCCAGCGCCTGACGCTGCTCTTCATCCTGCTGATGATGCTCTGCGCCGCCGTCGCCTGCGCGGTACAGCTCTACAGCAGCATGCAGTACGGTAATGCGATGGTGCAGCGGTTATCGGGCGGGCTGGCGCAGCAGATCGTTCAGCGCGAACCGATTCTGGACGCGCAGGGCAGGGTCGACCGCAGCGCGCTGAAACCGCTGTTTGGCCGGCTGATGACCTTTAATCCGAGCGTTGAGCTCTACGTTGTCTCCCCGGACGGCGATATTCTCGCCGACGCTGCCCCGCCGGGCCATATTCAGCGGCAAAAAATCGACCTGGCGCCAGTGCAGAGCTTCCTGAGCGGCACCGCCATGCCGGTACTGGGCGACGATCCGCGCAGTCAAAATCAAAAAGTCTTTAGCGCCACGCCGCTGCGGCAGGACGGCGAGCTAAAAGGCTATCTGTACATTATTTTGCAGGGCGAGGAGTCAAACGCCCTGGCGGAAATGGCCTGGCACAAGGCGCTGTGGAGTACCGTCCTGTGGTCGCTGCTGTGGGTCGCGCTGTTTGGGCTGCTGGCAGGGCTGCTGGTCTGGTACTGGGTCACGCGCCCGGTCAAACAGCTGACGGTGGAGGTCGCCGGGCTGGAGCAGGACAGCATAAGCGCCATCAGGCTGCTGGCGGCACAGACGCCGGACGCGGCGGCAAAAGATGAAGTGGCGATCCTGCGCAACAGCTTTATCGAGCTGGCGCGCAAAATCACCCAACAGTGGGATCGGCTGGCCGACAGCGATCGTCAGCGTCGTGAGTTTATCGCCAATATTTCGCACGATCTCCGCACGCCGCTCACCTCGCTGCTGGGCTATCTCGAAACCCTGTCGCTCAAATCCGCCACCCTGACGCCGCAGGAGCATCAGCAGTATCTCGCCACCGCGCTGCGTCAGGGGCAAAAAGTCCGGCATCTTTCGCAGCAGCTTTTTGAGCTGGCGCGCCTTGAACACGGCGGTATCAAACCCCAGCGCGAGCGGTTCGCAATGGCGGAGCTGATTTCCGACGTGGCGCAGAAGTTTGAGCTCACGGCCCGCACGCGAGAGGTCAATCTGCATATTGACGTGCCGGGGCCGCTGCCGATGGTAAACGCCGATGTATCGATGATTGAACGCGTGGTGACCAACCTGCTGGATAACGCGATGCGCCATACGCCTGGCGGCGGAGAAATTCGCCTGGCGGTGTGGCAGGAAAATGAACAGCTGCAGGTCGAAGTGTCCGACAGCGGAACGGGCGTGGATGCCTCGCTGCGCGACGATCTGTTCCAGCGGCCGTCGGCGCTCAACACCCAGGCGTCGAGAGAGAATCGCGGCGGGTTAGGGCTGCTGATTGTGAAACGGATGCTGGAGCTGCACGGTGGCGGGATCAGGCTGATGGAGTCGGCGAGCGGGGCGCGGTTCAGGTTCTTTGTGCCGTTGTGAGAGAGTGCCGGGTGGCGGCTTCGCCTTACCCGGCCTACAGACTACCCCCCCCGTAGGCCGGGCCACCCGGCAAAAAAATCTTACTGCGGGAACCACTGCTCGCTGATTTTCTGGTACGTACCGTCCGCTTTAATCGCCTTAAGCGCGCCGTTCAGTTTTTCCAGCAGGGCTTTGTTATCCGGACGTACCGCGATGCCGAGGCCCGTGCCGAAGTACTGCGGGTCGGTCACTTTTTCCGTTGCGGTGCCCAGCTGCGGGTTGGTTTTCAGCCATTCGTTCACCACGGCGGTATCGCCGAAGACGCCATCAATACGGCCATTTTTCAGGTCGATAATCGCGTTCTGGTAGCTGTCATAGGCCACGGTTTTCACTTCCGGATGTTTGTCCTGCAGGTACTTCTGATGGGTGGTGCCGTTTTCCATCCCGATGCGTTTGCCTTTCAGCTGATCGAAAGAGGTATAAGCGCCTTTCTTCGCAATCACCACCGCCGAGTTGGCGTAGTACGGGTCGGTGAACGCGACCTGCTTGCTGCGCTCAGGCGTGATGTCCATCCCGGAGATCACCGCGTCGTATTTTTTGAACTTCAGCGACGGGATCAGGCTGTCAAAAGCATGGTTAGTAAAGGTGCAGTCGGCCTGCATCTGTTTGCACAGCGCTTTCGCCAGATCGATATCAAAACCGACGATCTGGTTGCTGGCATCCAGCGACTCAAACGGCGGATAGGTGGCGGACACGCCGAAATTGATTTTATCCGCAGCGGATGCGCCAGCGGCGAAGGTGGCAAGTAATGCGGCCAGAACTAACTTTTTCATTGTAATGCTCCCGTCTGTCTTATTGATGCGCCGTGTCTGCGGCCTGGATGTACAATGCCAGTTAATGAATTTATATGCAATAAAAATGATTAAGTATTATGCTAATCACAAAAAAAAGCGGATAACCCATCAGGTTACCCGCTCCATGAATACCGTTTTATGCACTTGCGCGGTTAATTCCTGCGCTCAAACGCCAGCGCTTTACGCTCAATAAGGCGCATCATCAGCGTCAGCAGACCGTTCACCACCAGATAGACCACGCCCGCCGCGCCGAACACCATCACGTCATAGGTGCGCCCGTACAGCAGCTGTCCGTGTCCCATCACCTCCATCAGGGTGATGGTATAGGCCAGAGAGGTACTCTTGAACACCAGCACCACTTCGTTGGAGTAGGAGGAGAGCGCGCGCTTAAAGGCGTACGGCAGCAGGATCGCCAGCGTGTCCTTCTTGCTCATGCCCAGCGCCCCGCAGGACTGCCACTGGCCTTCCGGAATGGCGCGGATCGCACCAAAGAACAGCTGGGTGGTATAGGCCGCGCTGTTCAGCGAAAGGGCAATCAGGGCACACAGCCATGGCTCAGAGAGCAGATGCCAGATAACCGGATATTCCTGCAGCGACGGGAACTGGCCCGGGCCGTAGTAAATCAGGAAGATCTGCACCAGCAGCGGCGTACCGGTAAACAGGGTGATGTACCCGCGCACAATCCACACCAGCACCGGCGTTTTCAGCGTCAGGATGATGGTGAAGATGAGCGCCAGGATCAGCGCCACGATAATGGACGCCATGGTCAGCGTCAGGCTGGTGTGCAGCCCTTTCATCAACTCGGGAAAGTATTCAAGCATCAGCCTGGTCTCCGTTCAAAGCGCGTCGCTCGCAGGTCAATACGCTTGAGGATGTACTGACTGAGCAACGTGATCACCAGGTAGATTGCCGCCGCCACAATGTACCAGGTAAACGGCTCCTGGGTACGGGTGGCGATGCTTTTGGTTTGCAGCATCAAATCGTTAACGCTGATCAGGCTCACCAGCGCGGTATCTTTCAGCAGCACCAGCCACTGGTTGCCGAGGCCCGGCAGGGCATGACGCCACATCTGCGGCATCACCAGACGGAAGAAGATGGCGGATTTCGACAACCCTAACGCCTGACCCGACTCCCACTGTCCCTGCGGCACGGCCTTCAGCGCACCGCGCAGGGTTTGCGACGCGTACGCGGAGTAGAGCAGGGAGAGCGCAATGACGCCGCACAGGAACGGGCTGACGTCGAAGTTGTCGATCTGCATCTGCACCGGGATCTGCGCAAAGCCGAGATTAATCGTGAAGCCGTCCGAGAGCGTGAGCAGCAGCTGCGAGGAACCGAAATAGATGAACAGGACCACCAGAATTTCCGGTAGCCCACGCAGCACGGTGACCAGCGCGGAGCCTGTCCAGGCGACGGGGAACCATTTCGCGGATTCCCACACCGCAAAGAACATCGCCAGCACCAGGCCGATAATCAGTGCGCAAACGGCAAGGCCGACGGTCATCCCGGCGGCGCTTGCTAAAGGAAAAATTTCATTCATCAGGAATTACTTCTGGAACCATTTTTTATAGATGGTTTCGTAGGTGCCGTCTTTCTTCACTTTTTCCAGCGCAGCGTTGAATTTCTGCTGCAGCTCAGTGTTGCCCTGACGAACGGCAATCCCCAGACCGGTACCGAAGTAATCCTTATCGGTCACTTTGTCGCCCACTGGCGCCAGTTTATCGTTGGCTTTCAGCCACTCGGTCACGACAGCGGTATCGCCAAATACGCCGTCGATACGGCCATTCTGCAGATCCAGCTTCGCGTTCTGGTAGCTGTCATATGGCACGGTGGTGATTTCCGGATGCTTATCCATGATGAATTTCTGGTGCGTGGTACCGTTCTGCACGCCCACTTTTTTGCCTTTCAGCTGATCGACAGAGGTGAATTTGCCTTTCTGACCAATGAACAGGGCAGAGTTATCGTAGTAAGGGGTGGTGAACAGCACCTGCTTTTCACGCTCCGGGGTGATGTCCATACCGGCCATTACGGCGTCGATACGGCGGAACTTCAGGCTTGGGATCAGGCTGTCGAACGCCTGGTTGCTGAAGGTGCAGGTCGCATCGATCTCTTTACACAGGGCGTTAGCCAGGTCCACGTCGAAGCCAACAATTTTGTTGTTCGCATCGATGGATTCAAACGGAGGGTAAGAGGCTTCCGTGGCGAAACGAATGGTCTGAGCTGCGGTAGCGGAAAGGGTAACGCCAGCAAGCAGCACGGCAAGTAATACTTTTTTCATTATATTTCCCCTGACACAATCAATGAGATAAATAGTTTTTGAAGGCATCGGTTTGCGGGTTAGCGAAGCAGCTCGCATCACCTTGCTCAACGATATACCCGTTTTCCATGTACACCACACGGCTGGCGGTTTTACGCGCCACTTCCACTTCGTGGGTAACGATAACCTGCGTAATGTTGGTTTCCGCCAGCTCGCGAATAATGCTGACGATCTGGGCGGTGATTTCCGGGTCCAGCGCGGCGGTGGGTTCATCAAACAGCAGTACCGCAGGTTCCATCATCAGCGCACGGGCAATGGCCACGCGCTGCTGCTGACCACCGGACAGGTGCAGCGGGTAGCGGTCGCTGTAGGGCTTGAGGCGCAGACGCTCCAGCAGCTTTTCGGCACGCGCGATGGCCTGATCTTTGCTTAACCCCAGCACGCGGCACGGGGCTTCAATCAGGTTTTGCAGCACCGTCAGGTGTGGCCAGAGATTGTATTGCTGGAAGACCATGCCGACGTTTTGACGCAGCTCGCGAATCGCTTTATCAGACGGCGTCTTTGCGAAATCAAAATGGTTACCGGCAATTGCCAGCGTACCTGAACGAGGCATTTCAAGCAGATTAAGGACGCGCAGAAGGGAACTTTTGCCTGCACCGCTTGGGCCAAGCAAAACCAGCGTTTCGCCTTCCGGGCAGTTCAGCGTGATGTCAAACAGCGCCTGGTGTGCGCCGTAGAAGCAGTTAATGCCGTTTAGTTTAATACTCATCGGGGCAGTCTTTACTCATCCAGGCAATCTATAGCAATTGAGGCCGCAGATAGTACCGTTGACAGAATAGTTATGCAATATTTCTGCGTTAAAAGTTAAATATAACCCGTATTTTCTCTTAAACATAGCACAAAATAGCGAAGGGCAAAGGCGGCGAGTATAAATGTCGGCATTCCGCGAGAAATGCCGGACATTTTACGGGGGTAACATTTTTATCACTGATGAATCAGCGGTTCTCAATCGACTGGCGCAGCGTGCCGGCCGGGGCATGCACGCTGCCGCCCACGTAGCGTACGTCGTCCACCGCCCAGCACTGGCCTTCACGGATCATCAGCACTTCGTCCTGCCAGGTTTGGCTGCCCTGCGTTAGCTTCACGCGCAGCGGAATATTACGGGCATCCGTGTTCGGAATGGTGGACGCGCTGGCCACTTCTGCGCTGTCCGGCAGCGTGGTGCGGCTGGAGAACGGGTCGGATTTCAGCAGCGCGTTGTGCTGCGGATCGCGGGTGGCATCGTTAAGCAGTTTTGCCAGACCATCGCTCAGATACGGGCGCAGGCCGGTGAGGTCGTTGCTGCGGTGCTGAATGCGGTAATCATAGAACTGTTGCGCCACGGTGTCCGGGCCGCCCTCAATGCAGGGGCCGCTGCGGGTACCGATATCCTTAAAGGCTGGCGTGACCGTGGTGGTACAGGCGCTGAGCACCAGCGCGCAGGGCACGAAAAGTGTTAAAGCTGAATAGCGCATGTTGATTTCCTTATTTATTAACTATCCTTTCAATCATAGCGTAACGAACCGATAATGCTGTGCCTAAGGCATTGAACGCTAAAGAAGGAGAGAAACCATGCAGTTTTCAACAACGCCAACCCTGGAAGGACAGACAATAACCGAGTACTGCGGCGTGGTCACCGGCGAAGCGATTCTCGGCGCCAATATCTTCCGTGACTTTTTTGCCGGTATCCGCGATATCGTGGGTGGCCGCTCTGGCGCATACGAAAAAGAGCTGCGCAAAGCACGCGAAATCGCCTTTAAAGAGCTCGGCGAGCAGGCGGAAGCCCTCGGCGCGGATGCGGTCGTGGGAATCGATATTGACTACGAAACGGTCGGGAAAGACGGCAGCATGCTGATGGTGAGCGTAAGCGGTACGGCGGTGAAAACCCTGCGATGAGGCGTGCGTTTGCCACGCTCCTGCTGGCGCTGCTGCTGGCAGGATGCGTTACGGAAAAGGGGATTATCGATAAAGGTGCCTACGAGCTGGATACGCGTCATCAGGCGCAGGCGGCTTACCCGCGCATCAAGGTGCTGGTGATCCACTACACCGCGGATGATTTTGACAGCTCGCTGGCCACGCTGACGGATAAAAACGTTAGCTCTCACTATTTGATCCCCGCCAGCCCCCCGGCGCCGGACGGCAAGCCGCGCATCTGGCAGCTGGTTCCCGAGAGCGAGCTGGCCTGGCATGCGGGCATTAGCTTCTGGCGCGGCACCAACCGGATTAATGATACGTCCGTGGGGATTGAGCTCGAGAACCGCGGCTGGCAAACGCGTGACGGCGTGAAAACCTTTACCCCGTTTGCGCCTGCGCAGATTGCAGCGCTGATCCCGCTTGCCAGGGACATTATTGCCCGCTATGACATTCAGCCGCAGAACGTGGTTGCCCATGCCGACATAGCCCCGCAGCGTAAAGACGATCCCGGCCCGCTGTTTCCGTGGCAGCAGCTGGCGCAGCAGGGGATAGGTGCCTGGCCCGATCCCGCGCGCGTGGCGTTCTATCTTAACGGGCGGCCGCGCTATCAGGAGGTCGAGCGCGGTGCGCTGCTTGATGTGCTGAAACGCTATGGCTACGAGGTGCCGGACAACGCCACAGAACAGCAGCAGAAGAGGGTGATCAGCGCGTTTCAGATGCACTTCCGCCCCGCGCTGTGGAACGGCGTGGCTGACGTAGAAACCCTGGCCATCGCCGAGGCGCTTTTAGAGAAGTACGGGCAAGGGTAGTCCTCAGGGCTGCCCCTGACCAGGCCGTATTACCTTAGTTTTCTTGAGATTAATCTTAAGTACATTCTCAATTCATTTTTAGTTAATTGACTTAAAAGTACCCTCATTTAAGATAGACGTATAGCTTGCTAAGTATTTATAAAAAATAACACCTGCATAGTGATTTTTATTATCACTTCTCCTTGAAGTTTTTTATCAGGATTATACGAATAGTTTCGGTGGTTCCACCGTGGCCATTTTTTATCTAAAATTTACATCTTAATTCGGGTATAACAATGTTAAGCATTTACGGCAGAAAATTACGTCCTCATCATGAAATAGAAAAAATCATTTCCGCAACGGAAGGATTTGAAGAAAAATCGTTAAAGAAATGGCAAAAAATTTCCACCGTCGATAATGAATTTATTCATATTATCGTCAGCGGTGAAGTGGAATTCCGCCGCGAATCCGACGAGCTCTGCTTGTTCACCCTGCAGGGGCAGTGCATTTTTGGACTCTCTTCCATTTTCTATCATTCGTCCCATATGTATGGCCTGGTCCGCTCGAATACCGTGGTGCGCTCGATTCCGAAAAGCGTTTTCTCTCAACTGATGACCGAGAAAGGCTTGTGGCCTGAACTCACCAAGGTGCTGGCCTGGTATATCTGTCTCCTGAGCAAGCGCGATGACGTGCTGGTTGCCCGCAGCGCCTATTCTGTCGTGCGCGAGTTTTTGCTGGAAATTAATGAACTGATTGTACATCATCAACGCGATATTAATGTTTATGATTATATTCAGGAATACACCAGCCTGGCACGCAGTACGATTATAAAAATCCTCTCCGATCTGAAAAAAGGTCAATACATTGTGGTGGAAAAGGGTCGACTCCTTAATATCACCAACCTGCCTGAAAAATATTAACTATTCCAGCCGGTCTCCCTTTTTACTTAATGGAGACCGGGAACTTTCTTTATGTAATGTGCCCGCCTGAGTATTATCCTGCGTTTCGTCAACCGGCGGTGCGGGTATTTTCCCTTGCGAATAATCCTGCTCTTGTTCTTTTAACGCCCGCTTAAACAGTTCGGTTAATGATGCGTCGTCACCCTCCGTGCGGGGGGAGACGGCATCGTCGTGCGCTTCCGTTCCGGGGAGGGTATCCCGCGAGGTATCGTGCGGCACCGTGCCGTCAGGCATCTGCTGCCAGTCGGCGTCGTCGCTGTTAATCGGCAGATCCTGCATGGCAGGGACGTCGGCCTGCACCGGGACGGGTTTCGGGTGCGGATGCGGGAACGGCTTGCTCACGTACACGTAGTGCATATCGGAAAGCTGCGTCTCGGGCTTCGCCACGTTCACTTTTTTTACCGGCTCCGGCGCAGGGTGGCGCAGTTGCCAGTATACGTGGGCGTACAGCCCCGCCATCAGCATGACGCAGAGGCTTACTATTCCTAAAAAGGCGTTAGAAGCGATTTTTCTCAGGCGGGGAATGCGGTACGAAAACCAGACCGCCTCCCCGGAAACGTAGCTGCGCTGAGCCGCAAGACAGATGGTAGACATTAGGAATGCTTCTCCTGCGTTTTCGCGTCCGGTGCGGCATGGGGGGTCTGAAGCAGCACGCTCGGCGTGGTGTTAGTGTCGCGCATCAACTGCATCAGCGTCTCTTCACCCGGGATACCGTCGACGCGCAGATGCATTTTTTGCTGGAACTCGCGGGTACGTTTCATCATCTCCGTCGTCCAGGTTTGAGCGTGGGTTTCCGGCTCGGCAAGGGCCTGGCTCAGCTGCTGATCCAGCCACCCCATGTCCTTCGCATCGCTGGCGGCGCTGATGGCGTCTTTGCCTTCCGGCGTCAGGCGGTGGAGCTGGGTATAATTGCCGGTGGCATGCTGGTTAAACCAGTGACGGCTTACCTGCCAGGTGCGGTTATTCATCAGCAGGTCGAGTGAGTTATCCCCGACGCGGGCGACCACGGCATAGTTAAGGTGGTTGCCGGTTTTCAGTTCACTCACCCATGGATACCCTTCCTGTGCCAGCGCGTCCGGTGAGGCATTTCCCTGCTTACACATCAGGTTCACCTTCGCGGCGTTCTGGCACAGGGCATCGTCCGCCGAGGCGTCATACCCCCACATCAGATAGAGCTGATGCATCGCATCCGGCTGATTAACCACCTCGTTGTCGATAGCCGGCACCACCGGCGCCTGCTCGATGGGCGTCTGCTGTTTCCAGCTTGCGGGCACCGGCAGTTGAATCGGAAGTCTTGCTCCGATCGAGGAGGTCAAATACCAGCCGCAGGCAGCGAACAGCACGGAGGTGAACAGCCCCACGGTAGCCAGGCGCATACCGTGTTTTTTCGCAGGCAGGATCTCACCGGCCGCCAGGCGCAGATGACGCGGGCTAACCTGTTCTGCACGTTCGGTCCAGGCGGCGAGCATCGACAGGTGCGCCAGCTCGTTCAGCTTGCTGATATTCCCTTTGGTCAGCGCATGCATTTTACGCACGCGCGCCGGGGTCAACGGCGAGTGCTCACACCCGTGCGCTTCACACTGCGCCTGAACGTAGCTGAGAAACTCCCGGCAGGTAAGGGGTCGCAGGGTGTGGCAGGTATGCGCATATTCACGCAGTTCAGACTGCTGCATCAGAACGGCTTCCCGATCCGCTGTACCCATCAGTACGACGGACAGACGAAACTCCAGCTCCTGCGCGCGCGTCAGCAGCAGAGCCAGCACCTCCCGACAGGTCTCTTTCATGGCATCGGTATGGCTAATCACCAGCACTTTCGTCCTGCTTTTCCCCCCCTGCCACTGGTGCAGGATGGCATCCACCGCCTGAAGCCGGTTTTTGCTCTCTTTCGTTCCCGGGTTGAGTTTATACAGCAGGCTACTGGCACTCAGTTTTGGAAACGCGTTGATGGCAATAACGTCAGGGGTTGCGGATTTCAGGGCGTCGCTGAACTGGCCCAGCAGCGGGGCATCGTCTGCAAAGAGCCCAATAATCCCCGCCTGTTGGGTTTTCTCTTTCAGCAGGTTGAAAATATCCTGGTGATACGGCACGAAGAAATCGCCCGAGGCGCGGGTAATTTTTCGAAAAGGCGGGTGATTAAATTTAAAATGACTCTGATACATAACGACTTACCGTCTCTGGGCATGAATAGCAATGGTCCAGAAAAGTACGGCAAGGGTGCGTCATGGTCAATTTACGGGCAGGGTAAAAATAACCTGTCGGCTTCCTCTAACACTGGTTTTTTTGACGGTCAATCTTTTTCTTTATCAAAGTTAACGGCGAAGCAGGTGGTCGATTGTCAGGCCGCTAATTACTATTTATGTCACATATTGGCGCAGCATGACGCTGCTTATTTCCGCTTTGCTAAAGGCCAGATGAATAATGAGGCTCTCACTTTTTTCACGGTGGATAACGCCCTGTATTATGTTTGTATTGCTGATTTTTTGCGGTCAGCAAGGCTACGTCATTTTTAAAGATTATAAAAAAGTGACGAATAAACTCGCGAACGCAGCGGCGAAACCGCAAAAAAACGTCAGGAAGAAAAGACATTTTCACTTTTCACCGCCGCCGTGCGTCAGGACAACCTGCCAGCGGCCGGAAAAGCCCCGCTCGCTGCCGAAATTGAGGGGATCGTCCGCAGCGACGATGCCTGGTTGTCCTTCGCCGTGATCAAAACGCCGGGTGGTCAAAAGAGCTATCGCGAAGGCGAAGCGCTGACCGGTTTTAACGATGCCTTTATTCAGGAAATAAACAAAGACAATGTGGTGGTTAATTACGAAGGTGCTACGCAGGTACTGGCGTTAAATAAACCTGACTATTTTAAGGGCGGCGTTGACAGCGGCCCGGTAACCCAATCGACGAAAGATGCTGGTGCTGAAAGCGTGCATCTGGATGATTATCTGGTGTTAAAGCCACTTATCGAAAAGGGCCAACTGGAAGGCTACAACATTAATCCAAGGAATGCCTCTGACTTCTACAGCCATGCCGGTCTGGAAAAAGGTGATGTGGCGGTAAAAGTCAATTCTGTCGATATGACCGATGCAAAAAAGGCAAAAGATATTATTGCCAACTGGTCGAAAATGAAAGAAGCGGAGGTCGTCGTCAGACGTCACGCTCACCTTGAAAATATTCGGGTCAATGTTCTAAACAATTAACAAGTGTACAGACATGAAGAAATTTCCTTGGGCGTGCGTGGCGCTGACCGCATTGTCGTTATATTCCAGTTCGCTGCTCGCAGCTAACTTTAGCGCCAGCTTTAAAAACACCGATATCCGCGAATTTATTGATACGGTAGGCCGCAATCTGAACAAAACCATTCTGGTCGACCCGTCCGTTCAGGGCACGGTGTCGGTCAGAACCTATAACGTGTTGACGGAAGACGAATATTACCAGTTTTTCCTGAGCGTGCTGGACCTGTACGGCCTGTCGGTGATCCCGATGGATAACGGCATGGTCAAAGTGGTGCGCTCAAGCATTGCCCGCACCGCCGGTGCGCCGCTGGCCGACGGTAAAAATCCGGGCAAAGGCGACGAGATCATCACCCGCGTCGTGCGCATGGAAAACGTGCCTGTTCGCGAGCTGGCGCCGCTGCTGCGTCAGCTCAACGATGCCACCGGCATCGGTAACGTGGTCCACTTTGAGCCGTCCAACGTCCTGCTGCTAACCGGTAAAGCTTCGGTGGTGAACCGCCTGGTGGATCTGGTCCAGCGCGTGGACAAAGACGGTATTCAGCGTCGTGAAATCGTGCCGCTGCGCTTTGCGTCCGCCAAAGAGCTCTCGGAGATGTTGAATAACCTCAACAACGAAGAGCAGAAAGGGCAGAACGCGCCGCAGCTGGCGACCAAAGTGGTGGCCGATGACGAAACCAACAGCCTGGTGATCAGCGGTTCGGAAGATGCGCGCGCGCGGACCCGCTCCCTGATCCATCAGCTGGATCGCGAGCAGAACAACGAGGGGAATACCCGCGTCTTCTATCTCAAGTATGCCAGCGCCACCAAGGTGGTGCCGGTACTCACCGGCATCGGCGAGCAGCTGAAGGACAAGGCCGGCGCGCCGAAGTCGAAAACCGCGCCAGCGTCCAGCGATCTGAACATTACCGCCGACGAAGCAACCAACTCGCTGGTGATTACCGCCCAGCCTAACGTGATGAACTCCCTTGAGAAGGTGATCGACAAGCTGGACATCCGTCGTCCGCAGGTGCTGGTGGAAGCCATCATCGCGGAAGTGCAGGACGGGAACGGCCTGGATCTCGGCGTGCAGTGGACCAGCAAGCACGGCGGCGTGCAGTTCGGCTCCACCGGCCTGCCAATCAGCCAGATTAAAAATGGCACCATGAAAGGGGCAAGCTTCACTGGCCTGGCGACCGGCTTCTTTAACGGTGATTTTGGTGCGCTGGTGACTGCGCTTTCCACCGACGGCAAAAATGACATCCTCTCCACGCCAAGCGTGGTCACGCTGGATAACAAAGAAGCGTCGTTCAACGTGGGCCAGGATGTGCCGGTACTTTCCGGTTCGCAAACCACCAGCGGCGATAACGTCTTTAACTCCGTTGAGCGTAAGACGGTCGGTACCAAGCTGAAAATTGTGCCGCAGATTAACGATGGCGACATGATCCATCTGAAGATTGAGCAGGAAGTCTCCAGCGTCGACAACAGCGCGACGGAAGACTCCAGCCTCGGCCCGACCTTCAATACGCGCACGATCAATAACGAAGTGATGGTCCACAGTGGCCAGACGGTGGTGCTTGGTGGTCTGATGGAAAATGTGACCAAACAGTCCGTGTCCAAAGTGCCGCTGCTCGGCGATATCCCGCTGGTCGGTCAGCTGTTCCGCTACACCTCCCAGGATACCTCCAAGCGCAACCTGATGGTGTTCATTCATACCACCGTTCTGCGTGACGACGACAACTACAGCGCGGCCTCGAAAGAGAAATATGACCAGATCCGGGTGCGCCAGATGCAGCGCGTGGAAGAGAAAAAGCTCGGTATTGTTGAGCCGAGCGACAATGCCGTCCTGCCCGCGTTTCCTTCAGCAAGCCCTCACGCCGCACCGGTGAAAACCCGCGCGACACGCAATCCGTTTAAAGAGTAAGGCGGAGGGGCAACGTGGACGAACTGAGTAAAACACTGTGTAGCAGCAGCTATGCAAAAGATAACGGCGTTCTGCTTTACAACAATGACGTCTATATCCGTGAGGACACCCCGGCGTTAGCACTGCTGGAAGTGCGCCGGGTGTTGGGCCGCGCGTTCGTCCCGGTTACTGTGACGCCGGAAGCGTTTGACGAGATGCTGGCCAAAATCTGGCAGCAGAGCAGCGGCGTTTCACAGCAGCTGGTGGACGACATGGATGCGGATATCGACCTGATGGCGTTAACCGAGGAGATCCCGGATAACGAAGATCTGCTTGATAACGACGAAAACTCGCCGGTGATCCGCCTGATCAACGCCATTCTCGGCGAGGCGGTTAAGGACGGCGCGTCGGATATCCATATCGAAACCTTCGAGCGCACGCTGAGCATTCGCTTCCGCGTTGACGGCGTGCTGCGCCCGGTGCTGCAACCGGCGCGTAAGCTCGCCCCGCTGCTGGTGTCGCGTATCAAGGTGATGTCGAAACTCGACATTGCCGAAAAACGTCTGCCGCAGGATGGCCGTATCTCACTGCGCATTGGCCGCAAGGCGATCGACGTGCGCGTCTCGACCATTCCGTCCCAGTACGGCGAGCGCGTGGTCATGCGCCTGCTCGATAAAAGCAATCTCAAGCCCGACATCAACAAGCTGGGCCTGATCGATGAAGAGCTGGAGAAGTTAAAAGGGCTGATAGAGCGCCCGCACGGCATTATCCTGGTCACCGGGCCGACAGGCTCCGGTAAAAGTACCACCCTGTACGCCATTCTTTCGGCGCTGAACGGCCACGAACGCAACATCCTGACCGTGGAAGACCCGATCGAATATGAGCTGGAAGGGGTGGGGCAGACGCAGGTTAACCCGCGCGTGGACATGACCTTTGCCCGCGGGCTGCGCGCTATTCTGCGTCAGGACCCGGACGTGGTGATGATCGGGGAAATTCGTGACGGTGAAACCGCGCAAATTGCGGTGCAGGCGTCGCTCACCGGTCACCTGGTCATGTCTACGCTGCACACCAACAGCGCCGCCGGGGCGATTACGCGTCTGCGGGACATGGGGCTGGAGTCCTTTTTAATCGGTTCATCGTTGCTCGGTGTCATTGCCCAGCGTCTGGTGCGTCGGCTGTGTACGCACTGCCGGACCACCAGTCCGCTGGATGCCAATGAAAAAGCGCTGTTCAGCTTTATGGACGCGCCGCCAAAAGCCATTTACCGCGCGGTGGGCTGTGAACACTGCCGCCAGAGCGGCTATCAGGGCCGTGCCGGTATTCACGAGTTCCTGGTGGTGGACAGCGCCATGCGCCGCGCCATTCATGAAGATAAAGACGAAATGTCCATTGAAACGCAGCTCTTTAAGCAGGCTTACAGCCTGCGCGAAAACGGGCTGCTGAAGGTGATTAGCGGCGTCACCTCGCTGGAAGAGGTGATGCGTGTGACCGCCGAGCGCGGGGGGGATGCGTAATGGCCTTCTACGCCTGGACGGCGACGGATGTCGCAGGCAAAACCCAGCGCGGCACGCTGCAGGCCGAGGGGCAAAAGCAGGTTCGCCAGATGTTGCGAGAGCAAAAGCTGATGCCCGTCAGCATCAGCGAAACCCGTGAAGCGGCGTCTGCCGGAAAAGCAAAAACCGGAGCCAGGCTCTCCACGCCGGTGCTGTCGATGTTTACCCGTCAGCTCTCCACGCTGGTCAACGCCGCACTGCCGCTCGAGAGCGCGCTGAAAGCGATCTCGAAGCAAACGGAAGACAACAAGCTGGCGGCAATGGTGGTGGAGATCCGCGAGAAGGTGGTGGAAGGTCACACCCTTTTTGACGCATTCAGCCAGTTCCCGCGCACCTTCGACAAGCTCTACTGCACGCTGGTGATGGCCGGTGAAAAGACCGGCCACCTGGGCGACGTGCTGGAGAAGCTGGCGGAGTACAACGAGCAGCGCCAGAAGATGAAGAGCAAGCTAACGCAGGCGATGGTCTACCCGATTACCCTCACCGTGGTCGCCATCGCGGTCATCAGCATTCTGCTGGTGGCGGTGGTGCCGCAGGTGATCGAGCAGTTCACCCACATGAAGCAGCAGCTGCCGATCACCACCCGCACGCTGATTGCGGTGAGCGATTTCCTGCAGGCGTACGGGATCTACATCGTGGGGATCCTCGGCGGCGGATTTGTTGGCTTTAAGACCTGGCTCAGAAACGCCAAAAACCGTTTTCGCTGGCACAGCTGGCTGGTGAATGGCTCGCCGATTAAAAAGCTGGTGTGCGCGATCAACAGCGCCCGCTATATCCGCACGCTCAGCATCCTGCAGGCGAGCAGCGTGCCGCTGCTTGAAGGGATGTATATCGCGATGGACGGTATCGAAAACCTCTACGCCCGGCAGGTGCTGGAGCAGGCGGCGGATACCGTGCGTCAGGGGGCCTCGCTCTATGCCGCGCTGGAGCAGGCGAAATTATTCCCGCCCACCATGCTGTACATGATTGCCTCCGGCGAAGAGAGCGGCGAGTTAGGCAACTTAATGGACCGCGCGGCGGAAAACCAGGAGTCGGCGCTACAGCATCGTATTACGTTAACGCTCTCGGTATTTGAACCAGCGCTGGTGGTCTCCATGGCGACGATTGTTTTATTCATCGTGCTGTCAATATTACAGCCGCTTCTGCAACTTAATAATATGGTAGGTTAAATCATGGCTATAAAAACAAAACGTCTGGCTCGCCAGGCGGGGTTCACCTTGCTCGAATTAATGGTGGTGATCGTTATTCTCGGCGTTTTAGCAAGTATGGTAGTGCCCAATTTAATGGGTAATAAAGAAAAAGCGGACGCGCAAAAGGCGACCAGCGATATTGTTGCGCTCGAAGGCTCGCTGGATATGTATAAGCTTGATAACCACCGCTACCCAACGACCGAGCAGGGTCTGCAGGCGCTGGTGACCAAGCCTGAGATCGCGCCGATCCCCAACGGCTACCGCGCCGACGGCTATATTCGCCGCCTGCCGCAGGATCCGTGGGGCAACGATTATCTGCTCGTCAGCCCGGGTGAACACGGCGCCGTAGACGTCTTCTCTGCCGGTCCTGATGGCGAAGCCAACACCGCAGACGATATTACGAACTGGTCTCTGGATAAGAAAGAGAAATAATGAAGAATCAACGCGGCTTTACGTTGCTGGAAATTATTCTGGCGCTGGTGATATTTGCCAGTTGCGCCATGATGGTTGTCTCAACAATACCCTCACGCAGCGGTGCGGATATATTTGGTCAGCAATTAAAAGCCCTCGTTGATTATGGTTCAGACCGCGCGGTCATGGACGGAAATATTGTCGGGCTGGTGATTGCTACCGATAAATATCAGCTGGTCACGCTCGACGATAAAAACGGCGAACGTCACTGGGTGCCGTTATCCGCAGGCCGTATTACCACGAAAGGCGATTTCCCGGAAGAGATGCACGTGTCGCTCTCGCCTCAGCGTCTGGCGGCTAACGTCGAGGCCGACCCCCAGATCCTCTTTCTGCCGGACGGTGAGATTGGCCGTTTTACGCTGACGCTGCAAAGTTACGACAAACAGCATCACTTCCGCGTGGTGTCGCAGGGCGCGGCCCCGGTTTCGGTAGAGAACGATGACTAAAGGCAAGGTTAAGCAGAACGGGATGACGCTCCTGGAGGTGATGGTGGCGCTGGTCATTTTCTCCACCGCCGCGCTGGCGCTGATGAATTCCGTCTCCCTGAACGTGCGCTTCACCCACGGGCTGGCCGAAACGCTGCAGGCCAGCTGGGTTGCAGAAAATCAGCTGGCTGAAGCCCAGCTTAGCAAAACCGATTTTCCCGATGCCGAGGAGCAGGGGACGGAAATCATGGGGGGGCGCAGCTGGTACTGGCATAAGCAGCGGGTGAAAACCGCCAATAGCGGTTGGGCCAATGCCATCCGCGTTTACGCCGAAGGCGATAAAAGCCAGCCGGTCATTTCGCTTCAGATCATTGGGCCGGGAGAAGAGAGCAAGTGAAGACGAGCCGACGCCAGCGCGGTTTTACCCTGCTGGAGATCATGATTGCGCTGACCATTTTTGCGGTCATCAGCACCCTGGCCTGGCAAATTCTCGACGGCGCGATGCGCACCAGTTCGGCAACCGATACCCGCGCGGCGAAGCTTAATCAGCTTCAGCGTGCCTGGAGCCTGATGGAGCGCGATTTTTTCCAGCTGCAGGCGCGGGCGCCGCGCAACGCGCCGGATCTGTTTTTACAGGATGGCGATGCCGTGGAATTTACCACGCTGAACGGCGTGAGTGGCACGGTCCAGCTGGAGCGCGTGCGCTGGCGGCTGGAAGAAGGGCGTCTGTATCGCGACGTCTGGCCGGTGATTGACAGCCCGGCGGACGTCAAACCCGATGAAGTGCCTATCGTCAGCGAGGTGAAAGCGATGCAATGGCGGTTTTATCACCAGGGCTGGCAAAAAAGCTGGGGTGACTCTGCCCATCTGCCAGACGGCGTGGAGCTTACGCTGACCATGGAAAATGGCGACACCTGGCGCTGGGTGTTTACCACGCCGGGAGAGATACCAGAAGCGGCGGCACCGGCGGCAGAAAACGCGCCTGCCCCGCAAAATGCGCCTGCGCCGGACGTGAAGCCATGAGCCGGGTCCATCAGCAACGCGGTGTTGCCCTGCTGGTTGTGCTGATCCTGCTGGTCATGATGTCGGCCCTGGCGGCCAAAATCAGCCAGCAGTTCTGCCGTAATTTGCAGAAAACCCACTATCAGGTGAGCCAGCAGCAGCTGCGCTGGGCAATGCAGGCGCAGGAAAAAGTGGTGAAAGACCGGTTGCAGAACGACGCCAGCGGCGAGAGCAAACCGCTCGACCCGGAGGGCGACTGGCACCAGCCGCTGGAGACGCAGGGTGAAGACTATACGGTGGTCAGCCAGGTCGACGACGCGCAGGACTGCTTCAACGTCAATAATCTGCTGGCCGCAGACAAAGTGGCTCAGGATCAAAATGCGTCAACCGTGCCGGAAAAGCCGCGAAAAGAGAAGATTGTCGAGCAGATCCTGACGGACGGCGGCATCAGCCAGACGGCGGCGGAAGAAATTTATCAGCAGCTGGTGGATTATCTCGACGGCGACGCCACGACGGTGAAAGAGGGCGCGGAGATGGACGCCTGGTCTGGCGTAGTGCCGGCGCGTCAGCCTGCGAATCAGATGATGCGCACCCTTGCCGAGATCAAGCTGCTGCCGGCGTTTCCTGCGGCAGCGTACCCGAAAGTGAGCAAGCTGTTATGCGCGCTGCCGGATTCGGCCAGCAAGGTGGATGTCAATACTCTGACGCCGGAGCAGGCGCCCTTACTGGCAGCCCTGTTCCCGGGAAAACTCACCGCGGACGATGCCGTACGCCTGATTGAGTCGCGGCCGGAAACCGGCTGGGAAAGTATGGACGTCTTCAGCAAAGCGCTGGAACAGGCCTTCCCGCAGTTGAAGGAAGAGTTGCCGCAGGTGGCCGGGCTGCTCTCCATCAACAGCCGGTATTTTCGCGTCAACTACACCGGCAATACCGATGAGTTAACGCTTCGCGTGGTGAGCCAGCTTCAGGTGAATAACGAAGCCGGTGAAATTGTGACGTGGCAACGTCGTTACCGAATGATTGAATAAGAAAAGTAGAACGCTATGAAACAGGTCCTTTTTGTTCGTCCCGACAGCCGTGAGGACGGGAAAATCATGTGGTGTGAGTCGGGAAGCGAACAGGTTACAACCCTGGACACCCCGCAGGCGCTGCATACCCTTGCCGACCATCCTCTGGCTGCGCGCGTGTGTCTGCTGCTGCCCGCCAGTGAGATGATCTTCCGCCACTTTACGCTGCCGAAGAAAATGGCGTCGCAGGCGACCGCCTTCTCGTGGATGGCGGAGGAGACTCTGATTGGTGAGGTGGACGATCTCCACTGGACGGTGCTGAACAAAAAAGGCGCCGAGGTGGACGCCGTGGCGATAGATTCCGCCCGCCTGCAGCAGTGGCTGACCCGCTTTCACGAGGCGGGCCTGAAGGTCATTCAGGTCCTGCCTGACGCCTGGCTGCTGCCGGTCACGGCGGGTGGAAGCACGCTGGTTGCGCGGGAAGAGAACTACTGGTTGCGCTTGTCGCCGCATATCGCCTGTAACGTTGAGGTTGGCCTGTTGCCGCTGCTGATGCAAAAAGCCGGAGAGGGCGAGGTCCGCTGCTACGGGGACATCCCGCCGGGCATTGAGGTTGACGAACAGCTGGCGGCAGAACATCCGCTGGTGCTGATCCAGCCGCAGTGGCGGGCGTGCCGCGTCAACGTGCTGCACGGTGCGTTCAGCGCGAAAGCGACCAGCGCGAGGGCGGCGAAAGGGATGAAGGCCGCCGTCGCGGTGATGGGGCTTCTCTCTTTGGGACTGCTGCTCGGCCCCCGCATCACCCTGGCGTGGATGCTGGCAGATCGGGAAAATCAGGTGCAGCAGGAGATGGTCGAGCTTTATCAACACCATTTTCCGAGTATGCGTCACCAGACCAACCTTAAGTACCATTTTGGGCAGAACATCAAGAAGCAGCCCAAAGGCATTTTTTTGCAGATGGACGAACTGGAAAAGATCCGTCAGTCCGTTCCGTCGATGGAAATTACGCTGTTTGAATATGACGACACGCAGGGAGCCCTGACATTAAGCGTGAGTGCGCAAAACGAGCAGGCATTACAGGAATTCATTCATCAGGCCAGCACGAATTTTGATTTTACGTTACAGCCTATTTCAAAGGACGCGCCGTATACGGCCATGATTACAGGGAAATATAAATGAAAGCGCGAATTGCACAGTTTACATCTCGTTATCAACAATACAGCACCAGAGAAAAATTCATTTTAAAAATAGCGGCGGGAGCTTTATGCAGCGCCGTCATCTATTACGCAGGGATAATTCCCCTGGATAACATGATAAAAAATAGCCAGGCGACGCTGGCGCGACAAATTGAAACGGTAAACTGGATGAAAACAGAAATTGATAAAAATCATCTGCCGGTGCTACAGGTGAAAACCGATAATCCACGCAGCGTGGTGGAGAATAGCGCGCATGAAATCAACCTGACGTTGACCGATATTCGTCAGGATGGTCAGACTCTGGCCTTTGTCGTGAACCGGGTCAACGTGTATGAATTAAAAAACTGGCTGCGGGAGATGAACCTCGCGTCAGGCGTCAGGCTGGAGAAAATGAACCTCACGCCCGTGGATCACCTGAGCGACGTGAAGGCCGAAATCCAGCTGACCTGGAAAAAAGTGGCATGAACGGGCTGATACTCGTCCGGGAGAGTTATCCCGTCGGGTTTGCCGCGATGAGCGGCGTGTTCGGCGCGATCCTGGGGAGCTTTCTCGGCGTTGTGGTGGATCGCGTGCCGGGGATGGTGCTAGAGGAGGAGAGCCGCAGCAACCTGCTTTTCCCGGCGTCACACTGTCCCGTCTGCCAGCATGCACTGCGCGCATGGGAGAACATCCCGCTGCTGAGCTGGCTGGCGCTGCGGGGACGCTGTCGTTGCTGCAAGTCGCCGATTCCGCTGCGGTTATTTTTACTCGAGCTGTTGACGGCGGTGTTCTTTGGCCTCACCGCCCGGTGGATACCGGACTTAGCATCCCTTTTCTCGCTGTGGGTGCTGGCGGCCTTTCTGCTGCCGCTGGCGATGATTGACGGACAGCACCAGCTGCTGCCCGACTGCCTGACGCAGCCGCTGCTCTGGGCCGGGCTGCTGTTCCACGCCTTCAGCCACGGGCTGCCCCTGCGTGATGCGCTGCTCGGCGCGGTGGCAGGCTATCTTTCGCTCTGGCTGGTGTACTGGGCGTTTCGTCTGCTTACCCGTCGGGAAGGGCTGGGCTACGGCGATTTCAAGCTGCTGGCGGCGCTGGGCGCCTGGTGCGGCTGGCAGTCACTGCCTGCGATTGAATTAATTGCCGCATTAAGTGGCATAGTGGGCTATTTGCTATTAAATAAATCGAATAAAAATAACCTAACCATCGCTTTCGGACCTTATCTGGCTTTTGCTGGAATAGCGCTCTATACCTGCCAGCTATTTGTGAATACCTATTAAATAACCGGGTCAAGTTTTTTTATCAATATTTTCGACGAGGAAAGAGAAAGACGACCTTTTATCCTCAGTGTATCGTAAAAGGCATAAGCTACACGGATTTTTAGCTTGTATCTTTTAATGGAGGAATACAACGCGTCTTTAAGGTTTGGATAACGGCTGTCTGCGTATTTAAAAACGCACTATGTGAATATTATTCCATGTTCTAAAGGAAGACATGGATCAATTTCGTTTACGAATAAATTTATCAGGAAAGAAAAATGAAATTTATTAAGCCTAAATATCTGGCGCTCTTTATTGCAGCGGCAACCGGTTCTGCATTCGCTGCTGCGCCAGGTGCGCCGACCATCGGCTCCGGCAATGACAAATTTGCGCTGGTCGAGGTGGATCAGGCCGCGCAGGATTACAACAGCCTCGTCAAGGTACATAACGACGGCGTGGAAGTGAAAGTCAAGTGGAACGTGTGGAGCGGCGACGCGCCAACGTCTGCCAAAGTGCTGCTGGATGGCAAAACCGTGTGGACCGGCGCAGCTGGTGCAAGCGGCTCAGCCACCTTTAAAGTGAAAAAGGGCGGACGTTATCAGGAGCAGGTTGAATTCTGTAATGCCAGCGGCTGCACCAAAAGCGCCAGCAAGCTGATCATCGTGGCGGACACCGACGGCAGCCATCTGCTGCCGCTGAACGCGCCGCTGCAGGAGAACAACAAAACGTTCGCCAAACATACTGATAAAGTGGTTGCGGCGTATTTCCCTGAATGGGGCGTTTACGATCGTAACTTCCCGGTTGATAAAATCCCGGCAGCGAACCTTAACCACATCCTCTATGGCTTCATTCCAATCTGTGGCGGCGACGGCATCAACGATGGCCTGAAAACCGTTGAAGGCGGTAACAGCTTCTCCGTACTGCAGCGCGACTGCGCGGGCCGTCCGGACTATACCGTCGCCATTCACGATCCGTGGGCTGCGCTGCAAAAACCGCAGTCTGGCGTCTCCAACTGGGACGACCCGTACAAAGGTAACTTTGGCCAGCTGATGGCGCTGAAAAAAGCGCATCCGGACCTGAAAGTGCTGCCATCCATCGGTGGCTGGACGCTGTCCGATCCGTTCTTCCACATGGGCGACCCGGCAATCCGTGCCCGCTTCGTCTCCTCTGTGAAAGATTTCCTGCAGACCTGGAAGTTCTTTGACGGCGTGGATATCGACTGGGAATTCCCTGGCGGCGGCGGCGTGAGCGAACATCTGGGTAACCCGCAGCAGGATAAAGCGACGTATACCGCCCTGATGCATGACCTGCGCACCATGCTGAACGAGCTGTCTGCACAGACTGGCCGTACCTATGAACTGACCAGCGCCATCGGTGCGGGCCGCGATAAGATTGAAGACGTGGATTACACCGCTGCTCAGCAGTACCTCGACCACATCTTCCTGATGAGCTATGACTTCTACGGCGGCTGGAGCAACACCGAGCTGGGCCACCAGGCCGCACTGCGCGCGCCGTCATGGCGTCCGGACACAAACTACACCACCGAGAACGGCGTGGACGCGCTGCTTGCTCAGGGCGTACAGCCAGGCAAGATCGTGGTGGGTGCGGGCATGTATGGCCGCGGCTGGACTGGCGTGCATGGCTACACCGGTGACAATCCATTCACGGGTACCGCAACCGGTATGGTGAAAGGTACCTGGGAACCTGGCGTGGTCGACTACCGTCAGATCGTTAACGAGTACAAAGGCAAGCCTGGCTGGGAATATGGTTACGACGCGAATGCTGAAGCGCCATATGTCTTCAATAAGTCTACCGGCGACCTGATCACCTATGAAGATGCACGCTCTACCGCCGCTAAAGGCAAGTATGTGCTGTCGAAAAACCTGGGCGGACTCTTTGCCTGGTCTATTGACTCTGATACCGGCGACATCCTGAACGCGATGAACGAAAGTCTGCTGGGCGGTTCTACCCCGGTCGATCCGGTCGTCACCAACCATGCGCCAATCGCGTCTTCTGCGGATCAGAACGTCTCTGGCCCGGCAACCGTCACGCTTGATGGTTCTGCTTCCAGCGATCCAGACGGCGATGCGATTACCTACAAATGGACCCAGGTTTCTGGCCCATCTGTAACTCTCTCCAACAGCACCAAAGCGAAAGCAACCTTCAACGTTGCGGCAGCGACCAGCGATCAGACCATGGTGTTCCGCCTGACGGTTACGGATGCTAAAGGCCTGAGCAACGCCATTGATGTGCAGGTTGTGAATAAAGCGCCAAAAGCTAACCAGGCGCCAGTCGTGAACGCAATGGAGGCAGTGACGCTGCAGGCAGGAGAAACCTATGCTCTGCACGCGCAGGCTGTGGATCCAGACGGTGATGCGATGACCTTCTCCTGGAGCGTGCCAGCGGATATGCATGCAACCGGTACCGATACCGCGAACGTGACGATTACTGCACCAGACGTTGCCACCACGTCTACCTATACGCTGAGCGTAGTTGTAGGCGACGGCAAAACCAGCGTGCAGTCTAACGTGCAGGTTACCGTGAATCCGAAACCGGCTGACGTTACACCACCGTCTGATGAGGTTACACCTCCGTCTGATGACGTAACGCCACCCTCTGATGAGATTACGCCTCCGTCTGATGACGTGACCCCGCCATCTGACGAAGGGTCTGCAACCGGTAGCTGCGATGCGCCTGTCGATGCTAACGCCAGCAAATATGCCGCGTGGGATGCCAGCAAAATCTACAACAGTGGCGATACCGTGAGCTTCGACCATCTGGTGTGGAAAGCGAAGTACTGGACGCAAGGCAACCAGCCTGGCTTCGGTGTGGATGCCTGGGAGCTGGTCAGCAACGTGAAGATGAACTGGCGTTCTGACCTGGTTTATAACGGCGGCGAAACCACAACCTACCAGGGCAACGTTTACCGTGCCAAATGGTGGACCCGCGGTGACAACCCGGCTAACAGCGATGTATGGGTGAAAGAAGGTCCTTCAACAGACTGCAAATAACCTTCTGAACCGTGGATTGCGGGAATGATATCAACCCGCACTAGTTGGTCACACCCCACTTCGGGTGTGACCAACACTTCGGCATTATCGCTAATGATGAGCGGAAAGAGGTTCAGTATTTAAAAAGCAGGTGCTCATGAAACGCGTGATTATATTTTTACTGCTGTTTAGTCAAAGCGTATTCGCGAACTGTTGGGATAACGCCGGACATTATTATCATGTCGATCCGTGGTTATTGTATGCAATTGCCAAAGTCGAATCCGGAATGAATCCCCACGCGGTAGGCTGGAACCACGACGGCACGCGTGACGTCGGGTTGATGCAGATTAACAGTTCACACTTCAGTGAGTTAGAACGTCAGGGTATTGATGAAAATCAGCTTATTAATGAGCCCTGTACCTCCATTATGGTCGGCGCCTCCATCCTGTCCGGGATGATAAACGTGTATGGCTATAACTGGGAAGCGGTGGGCGCGTATAACGCCGGATTGAAAAAAGAAAATTATCCGCAGCGCATGCGTTATGCCCATAAAGTGTGGGCGAAGTATCAGCAAATAAAATTGGGTAAATAACCGTAGCGTTATTTTTATTTTTTGAAGAATTCCTTTCGGTGTTCTTCAGAAAATGAAAAAGAACCACACTCTCGGGCTTATTTATTAAGGGAGTAATACATAAGCCGGGAATGTACTCACCCTAGTTGCTTAAATACAGGATTATTTGAAATGACGAAAAGGACATTACTGAGCGTTCTCGTGGCGGGGGCATGTATTGCACCCTTTATGGCCCAGGCTGCATCACTGCAGGCGGCCAGCAGTGAGCCGTACACCATGAAAGCCAGCGATCTGGCGAAAAAGGAAAAAGAGCTGACCAATTTCCCGCTGATGGTTTCGGTGAAGGATACCATTGCGACCCTGGACAATAGCCTCGTTGAGCAGATTGAGCCAGGTCGTGCCTCGAACCCTGACAACGTCAAGCGCGTTGAAGGGATCGTGAAGGCCAGCGACTGGGAATATCTCTTCCCGCTGCGCGCTCAGTCTTATACCTACAGTAACTTCCTGAAGGCTGTTGGTAAATTCCCGGCACTGTGTAAGACCTATAACGATGGTCGCGACAGCGACGCCATCTGCCGCAAAGAGCTGGCGACCATGTTCGCCCACTTTGCGCAGGAAACCGGCGGCCATGAGAGCTGGCGTCCGGAAGCCGAGTGGCGTCAGGCCCTGGTTCACGTCCGTGAAATGGGGTGGACCGAAGGCCAGAAAGGCGGCTATAACGGCGAATGTAACCCAGACATCTGGCAGGGACAGACCTGGCCATGCGGTAAGGACAAAGACGGCGACTTCGTAAGCTACTTTGGCCGCGGCGCGAAGCAGCTGTCTTACAACTATAACTACGGTCCGTTCTCTGAAGCGATGTTTGGCACCGTCCGTACCCTGCTCGACAAACCTGAGCTGGTGGCGGATACCTGGCTGAACCTGGCAAGTGCGATCTTCTTCTTCGCCTATCCGCAGCCGCCAAAACCAAGCATGCTGCAGGTTATCGACGGCACCTGGCAGCCAAACGATCACGATAAAGCCAACGGCCTGGTTCCGGGCTTCGGCGTGACCACCCAGATCATCAACGGTGGCGTAGAGTGCGGCGGCCCAACCGAGATTGCCCAGTCTGAAAACCGCATCAAGTACTACAAAGAGTTCGCGAACTACCTGAAAGTGCCTGTTCCGGCGAATGAAGTGCTGGGCTGCGCCAACATGAAGCAGTTCGATGAAGGCGGCGCCGGCGCGCTGAAGATCTACTGGGAGCAGGACTGGGGGTGGAGCCCGGATACGCCGGACGGTAAGACCTACTCCTGCCAGCTGGTGGGGTACCAGACGCCGTTCAGCGCGTTCAAAGAGGGTGACTACACCAACTGCGTTAAGAAGTTCTATAACGTGAACATCATTAACGACGACGGCTCAGCCGTGACCCCAGGAGAAGACAAAACCCCGGCAGACACCACGCCGCCAGCGGATACGACGCCAGCGGAAGATACCACCCCTGTTGAACCGGCTACCGTGAATCACGCCCCTGTGGCGCAGATTGCGGGCCCAATCGGGGCGGTTGAAGCGGGTGCGCAGGTTTCCCTGAGCGCGGAAGGCTCCACTGACGCCGACGGTAACAAGTTGACCTACACCTGGCGTTCCCAGGATGGCCAGACCGTGACCGGTCAGGACAAAGCGGTGGTGACCTTCAAGGCGCCAGAGTCTGCAACGGCTCAGCAGTACGAAATCGGCCTGACCGTCAGCGATGGTGAACTGACCAGCACCACGTCCTACCTGCTGAATGTGAAAGCGAAAGCCGAGTCTAAGGACGAAGGCACTTCCGGCTCTTACGCCGCGTGGAGCGCGAACAGCAAGTACAACGCAGGTGATATCGTGAACAACCACGGTAAACTGTTCCAGTGCAAACCGTTCCCGTACAGCGGCTGGTGTAACAATGCCCCGGCATACTACGAACCCGGCGCTGGCCTGGCGTGGGCTGACGCCTGGACGGCTCTGTAAAAGCAAACGGCAACCTTCGGGTTGCCGTTTTCGTATTTGCACCCTCTGTCTTTTACCGGGTGGCGCTGCGCTTACCCGGCCTACATGAGGCTAAGGGGCGAGGGGTCAGTACGGAGCCGTTGTAGGCCCGGTAAGGCGAAGCCGCCACCGGGTAAAAAGGCTAGCGATGCAGCTTCCCGTGATCCCGCAGCCACGCCGCCGTGCGCATAATCCCTTCATCCAGCGTCACAACCGGTTTATACCCCAGCTCATTCTCCGCCCGCGAAATATCCAGCGTGAAGTCAAAGTTGAGTTTAGAGACGCCGTAATGCGTCAGCGCAGGCTCTTTGGCTGTTTTACTGCCAAAGCGCTCCATGCTGCGGGCAATCATATCCAGCATTGGGTAGGGCACGGAACGGATACGGCAGTTGATCTGCAGCTCGTCGATCAGCCGCTGCACAATGCTGCGCAGCGTGCAGGGTTCGCCGTTAGTGATGTTGTAGGCGCGACCGGAGATCAGCTTATCGCAGTCCGGCTGGCTGGCCAGCCACATGGCGTGAACGGCGTTTTCGTAGTAGGTCATATCCACAAGGGCATCGCCGCCGCGCGGCAGCAGCACGCTGCCGTAATGGTGCATCATCTGCGCCAGACGCGGAATAAATACCTTATCGTGCGGCCCGAACAGGCTCTGCGGACGCAGGACCGTAAAGCGGGTGTGCGGGTTTGACTGCGCCAGCAGGTCGATGACCTCTTCGCTGGCCGCCTTGCTGCGGGCAAACTCGCAGGCAAAGCGAGCAGGGCGGAAATCTTCCTGCACGTCACGGTGGTGGTGATAGTCGAAATAGAGTGACGGTGACGAGATATGAATAAAGTTACGCACGCCCCAGGCAACGGCCCATTCCCCCAGACGACGGGTGGCCCGCACGTTGGCGAGATCGAAGGCTTCCTGGGTCCCCCACGGGGAGGTAAAACTGGAGCAGTGCCATAGCGTGTCGATACCGGCGAGCATCACCTTCGCCTGCGAGGAGACCAGCTCCGTCAGGTCGGCATGGACGAACTCTGCGCCCATTTTTTGCAGCAGTTTACCCATCGCTTCGTTGCGACCGGTAGCCCTGACGCTAATGCCCTTGTTGCGCAGAAATTCGACCGCATTTCGGCCTAAGCCGCTGGTCGCCCCGGTAACCAGTACCTTCATAGCTATCCACTGTGTTGAAAAGAATTTCGTGCGCATTCTTTCGTGAATTACGGCGCTATGCAATGGGAAAGGTGAAAGAAAGAGAGTTTTATTTAGATCTTTTCCGTCTTTTGTTCTGCCCGTTGCGCAATGCGTTTCGCCATTCCCCGGAAGATAAACAGGTGGGCAGGGATCATCAACAGCCAGTAGAACAGACCCGGCATTCCGTGCGGGTGCCACCAGGCGCGCACGTCCAGTTCACGATGATCGCCTTTGTCTTTCAGGGTAAAGCAGAGTCGGCCCAGCCCCGGGGCTTTCATGCCGAACAACAGCGCCAGCTGTTTTTCCGGTTCGACGACGATCACCTTCCAGCTGTCGACTGCGTCGCCCACCTCAAGATACGGGCGCGCCGGGCGGCCTTTCGCCAGCCGGTGGCCCACCAGCAGGTCCATCGCCCCGCGCGTTTGCCAGAGGAGATTACCGAAGAAATACCGTTCTTTGCCGCCAATCTGGTTCACCACCTCCCAGAGCGCGGCCAGGCTCGCGGAGGTTTTCACCGTGCAGCCCGCCTGTTTCGGGTAATAACCATACTCAGGCCGCCAGCGGGCAAAGGCCTGGGCGTCGTAGCCCCAGTCGCTGGAGTTCACCAGCTGTTCTTCTTCCTTGAGCGTATTGCGCACGGCATCGTCAAAGCGGATCAGATCCTGAGGAATTAAGGCGCGCAGCGCGCGATCGTCGGCCAGCAGATCGTGCTTCAGCCCCTGAATAAGCGCTTTGGCGGTCGTCGGCGGCACCGAGGTGATGACATTCAAAAACCACACCGAAATCCAGCGGGTCGGGAAGGGAATGGGGATCAGCCAGCGGCGGCGTCCGCTGACGCGCATGAAATGTTCGAACTGCGCCTGATAGCTCAGCACATCCGGGCCTGCCGCCTCGAGCACGCGGTGTTGCTCCGGCGGATGATCCAGCAGGGCCACCAGATAATGCAGCAGGTTCTCCAGCGCAATCGGCGTGGTGCGCGAACGGACCCAGCGCGGCGGCGTGAGCACCGGCAGGTTGTAGACCATATCGCGCATCACTTCGAAGGCGGCAGAGCCTGCGCCGACGATGATCCCGGCGCGCAGTTCGGTGACGGGGATATTTGCCCCCCGCAGGATGTCCGCCGTCAGCTGGCGGGCGCGCAGGTGATCGGACTGCTCGTGTTCAGGTGCCTGGAGTGAACTGAGAAAAATCACCTGCTTCACCGGGGTTTGCAGCAGGGCATCGCGGACATTCATCGCCACCTGACGCTCGTGGGCGATAAAATCCCCGCCTTCGCCCATGCTGTGTACCAGGTAGTAAAGGGTGTCGACCCCGTCCAGCAGCGCGGGAAGCGACTTTGGCCAGTTGAGGTCAACGTTGTGACAGGTAACGCCCGCTAAACTGAGTTTTTGCAGGCGTTCGGTGTTGCGTGCCGCAGCCAGCACCTGGTGCCCCTGCTGGCTTAACGCCGCGGTGAGATGCTGACCGATATACCCGCTGGCGCCGAGCACCAGAATGCGTTGCGGCACGTGATGCTCCTTATCGCTGTAAAAACGCCTGCCAGTGTTTTACCACGTCGGCCAGCTGCTCGCGGTTGACGTCGAGATGCATGACCAGACGCACCACAGGTGAGGCGTTGATCAGCACGCCACGTGCTTTCATGAACTCGCCAAGCGCAGCGGCGTGGTCATCGCCCACGCGGACAAACAGCATGTTGGTGTCGTGGCGCATCACGTCGGCGCCAATTTCACGCAGCTGCGCCGCCATCCACGCGGCGTTGTCGTGATCGTCCTTCAGGCGCGCCACGTTGTTTTTCAGGGCATACAGCCCGGCTGCCGCCAGAATACCCGCCTGACGCATGCCGCCGCCGGTCATTTTGCGCCAGCGGTTGGCGCGCTTGATGTAGTCCGCATTGCCCACCAGCAGGGAACCCACTGGGGTGCCCAGCCCTTTAGAGAGGCAGATGGTGAACGAGTCGCAATATTGCGTAATTTCTTTCAGCGCGCAGCCGTACGCCACCACGGCGTTGAAGATGCGCGCGCCATCCACGTGCAGACCGAGCCCGCGCTCGCGGGTAAACTCCCACGCCGCCTTCAGGTATTCGCGCGGCAGGACCTTGCCGTTGTGGGTGTTTTCGAGGCTGAGCAGACGGGTGCGGGCAAAATGAATATCATCGGCTTTGATTTTCGCCGCGACTTTATCAAGGGGCAGGGTGCCGTCCGGCGCAGCGTCGATCGGCTGCGGCTGAATGCTGCCGAGCACCGCGGCACCGCCTGCTTCGTAGAGATAGTTATGCGCGCCCTGGCCGACGATATACTCTTCACCGCGCTCGCAGTGGCTGAGCAGCGCCACCAGGTTGGCCTGCGTGCCGGTGGGCAGGAACAGGGCGGCCTCTTTTCCGCTCAGCTCTGCGGCATAGCGCTGCAGTTCGTTGACCGTCGGGTCATCGCCGTAGACGTCGTCCCCGACCGGGGCGGCCATCATCTCTTCGAGCATGGCGCGACTCGGGCGGGTAACGGTATCACTGCGTAAATCAATCATGGCATGTCCTTATATTTAAAAAGGCGATGCCAGATGTTTTACCTGAGCCAGTTGGTTTTTGCCAGTTCGATCACCTCGTCACCGCGCCCGCTGATGATCGCGCGGAGCATGTACAGGCTAAAGCCTTTGGCCTGCTCCAGCTTGATCTGTGGCGGGATGGCCAGCTCCTCTTTGGCGACGACCACATCCACCAGTACCGGGCCGTCGATGGAGAAGGCGCGCTGCAGGGCTTCATCCACCTCGGACGCTTTCTCCACGCGGATGCCGGTGATGCCGCAGGCCTCGGCGATGCGGGCAAAGTTGGTGTCGTGCAGCTCGGTGCCGTCCGTCAGATAGCCTCCAGCCTTCATCTCCATCGCCACGAAGCCCAGCACGCTGTTGTTGAAGACCACGATTTTCAGCGGAAGCTTCATCTGCACCACCGACAGGAAATCACCCATCAGCATGCTGAACCCGCCGTCGCCGCACATCGCCACCACCTGACGCTCCGGCGCCGTCGCTTTTGCGCCCAGCGCCTGCGGCATGGCGTTAGCCATCGAGCCGTGGTTGAACGAGCCGAGCAGTCGGCGTTTGCCGTTCATTTTCAGGTAGCGTGCCGCCCAGACGGTTGGCGTGCCTACGTCGCAGGTGAAAATGGCGTCTTCGTCCGCGAAATGGCTGATCTGCTGCGCCAGATACTGCGGGTGAATGGCTTTGTCGCTCGGTTTGGCGAGATCGTCCAGACCCTTGCGGGCATCGCGATAGTCGCTTAGTGCTTTATCGAGGAACTTGCGATCGGTTTTCTCTTCCAGCAGCGGCAGCAGGGCGGCAAGGGTAGATTTGATGTCGCCCACCAGCGCCATATCGACCTTGCTGTGCGCGCCGATGCTGGCCGGGTTGATATCAATCTGAATGATTTTGGCATCCGTCGGGTAAAACGCGCGGTACGGGAACTGGGTGCCGAGCAGGATCAGCGTGTCGGCGTTCATCATGGTGTGGAAGCCACTGGAAAAACCGATCAGACCGGTCATGCCTACATCGTAGGGGTTATCGTATTCGACGTGCTCTTTGCCGCGCAGGGCGTGGACGATCGGGGCTTTCAGCTTTCCGGCAAATTCCAGCAGCTCTTTATGCGCGCCCGCACAGCCGCTGCCGCACATCAGGGCGATATTGCTGGCGTAACGCAGCAGCTGCGCCAGCTTTTTCAGCTCCTCCTCGGCAGGCGTCACCACCGGCTGCGGGGCATGGTACCAGTGGGTGCTGGCTCCTTCCGGCGCGGCCTTGAGCGCCACGTCGCCCGGGATAACGACCACGGACACGCCGCGATTCAGCACGGCCTTGCGCATGGCGATCGCCAGAACCTGCGGGATCTGCTCCGGGGATGAAACCAGTTCGCAATAGTGGCTGCATTCACGGAACAGCTCCTGCGGATGCGTCTCCTGAAAATAGCCGCTGCCGATTTCGGACGAGGGGATGTGGGCGGCAATCGCCAGCACCGGAACGTGGTTACGGTGACAGTCGAAAAGGCCGTTGATCAGGTGCAGGTTACCCGGCCCGCAGGATCCGGCGCAGACGGCCAGCTCACCCGTAAGCTGTGCTTCAGCGCCTGCGGCGAACGCGGCAACCTCTTCATGGCGGGTCGGCATCCATTCAATGGTCTTCATCTTGTTAAGGCTGTCGCTGAGTCCGTTCAGGGAATCGCCGGTGACGCCCCAGATACGTTTTACGCCAGCCTGTTCGAGCGTTTTCGCTATATATGCAGCCACGGTTTGTTTCATGGTTGTCCGTCTCCTTTTTGTGATAACGCTTACAAGCTTAGAAGAAAGTCTCCGTATTGCCCGTCAGATCCCCCCAATTAAAAGGTGCTTTTCACGCGCAACGCTTCGGCATAATCTGGTGATACCTCAGTGAAAACAGGAATCATTTCAAATGGTTAAATCATTGTTAATTGCTGTTAATGAAAAGATATCGTGCGACGATCTTGGCAAACTCTTGTTACGACTTGCCGTCGGCGGGCTGATGCTCTTTCACGGTTTGCATAAGCTGTTTGGTGGGGTGGGCTTTATCAGCGGCATGCTGGTGGAGAAAGGGCTGCCGGGGTTTATTGCCTACGGCGTGTTGATTGGCGAAGTGGTGGCGCCGATCCTGATTATTGTCGGGCTCTTTACGCGCCCGGCCGCGCTGGTGCTGGCGTTTACGATGATCGTGGCGTGGCTGATGGTGGGATTGGATGAGACATTCGCGCTCGACAAGGTCGGCGCATGGGCGATTGAAAGCCTGGTGTACTTCTTTATCGGCTCGCTGGCAGTGGCGTTTTTAGGGGCAGGGCGGTTTGCGCTGGGGAAAGCACCTGTGTGGCGGTAGGGGTTGGAATCTGTTCCGAGGGAAGGGGTCTACGGACCCTTTTTTATTGGTAAGTTTTAAGTTGTTGATTTCACAACGGTGAATTGTTGGTGATGAAAAAAAGGTTTACGGAGAATTTTAGAGGGATTTCTTTATATCACAAGAAGATAGGTGTAGATTGTTCCAGTTCACTGCCGTACAGGCAGCTTAGAAATCTGTTTTACAGTCCTGCTGGAAATTTGGATATGTTCACTGCCGTACAGGCAGCTTAGAAAGGCTGCGCCGTCCTGTTGCTGAATAAAAGCAAGTTCACTGCCGTACAGGCAGCTTAGAAAAGCTTGCGCGGGGAAGTGCCTTTGACCTCTGCGTTCACTGCCGTACAGGCAGCTTAGAAATTTTGAGGCCTCATATGAGCAGAAAACCATACGTTCACTGCCGTACAGGCAGCTTAGAAAGTCGGAATCGCGGTCGCCCCACGACGCGAAATGTGCACTGCCGTACAGGCAGCTTAGAAACGTCAAAGACTGGCTTAAATTTATTGTGCCGTGGTGCACTGCCGTACAGGCAGCTTAGAAAGCCGCGAGTGACAACCTTGTCGTAATTAACAATGTGCACTGCCGTACAGGCAGCTTAGAAAGTATTCACCACAGGCGAAGTAACGGATAGTTCGGTGCACTGCCGTACAGGCAGCTTAGAAACTGTTGATATGTAAGATCGGCACGGACGCACAGTGCACTGCCGTACAGGCAGCTTAGAAAAATGGCAGCGGCCGCAATACTCATAATAACCTGCGCACTGCCGTACAGGCAGCTTAGAAAGCGGGCAATCGTTGCTCGAGCCATTGCAGACCGTGCACTGCCGTACAGGCAGCTTAGAAAACATGGGTGCAGCAGGGGCTGCGTAGCTTCGCGTGCACTGCCGTACAGGCAGCTTAGAAACTGAGTACCGACATGAATCCCGCTGAGCCAACTGTGCACTGCCGTACAGGCAGCTTAGAAAACCGGCGGCCGCGACACCACGGCGCCGAACGCGTGCACTGCCGTACAGGCAGCTTAGAAATCAAAAATTCATAGTGAGGTGAAGATGGATTAGTGCACTGCCGTACAGGCAGCTTAGAAAAGGAGTCCAGAGACGATATCACGCCGGGCCGGGTTCACTGCCGTACAGGCAGCTTAGAAAGATAGAGCGCGCAGCGGCGGCAGCTTGCAGGCGTTCACTGCCGTACAGGCAGCTTAGAAACGTCATTAACTACAGATCCGTCATTAGAAGAGAGTTCACTGCCGTACAGGCAGCTTAGAAATGAGCCGCCAGAAGACGCACGCAGCTGCCGGAGTTCACTGCCGTACAGGCAGCTTAGAAAACGATGATGCGCTTTCGCTCGTTGTGCAGCCCGTTCACTGCCGTACAGGCAGCTTAGAAAATGAGAGCCTCAGAATACGCATATGCGCACCTGTTCACTGCCGTACAGGCAGCTTAGAAATAAATAAAGCCATTTAAATGTCGGAACGGCATGTTCACTGCCGTACAGGCAGCTTAGAAATCTGTGGCTTGCCGCCAAAAGAAGGCCGACTAGTTCACTGTCGTACAGGCAGCTTAGAAAGCACTTCAGCCGGGTAAGCGTCGGTGGTTAGGGTCCAATGCCGAACAGGCAGTAGGCACAACGTAGGCCGGGTAAACGCAGTGCCACCCGGCAAAAAAGCCCGGTGGCGCTGACGCTTACCGGGCCTACGAACGAACGTTTATTGTTTATGCGAAGACCAGATCGCCCTGCGGATGGCACGAGCATGCCAGCACGTAACCCTCGGCAATATCCGCGTCGGACAGCGTCATGGTGCTGGTGACGGTGTACTCCCCGGAAACCACCTTTGTTTTACAGCAGCCGCACACCCCGGCACGGCAGGCCGCCGCCACCGGCACGTTGTTGCTTTCCAGCGCCTCCAGCAGCGTCGTGCCCACGCGGCCAAAGAAGGTCTGCGCAGGCTGCAGTTTGGTGAACTGAATCCCGCTGGTTGCCGCTTCCGCCACCGGCGTGAAGAACTGCTCTTTGAAGAAACGGGTCACGCCGAGCGCTTTCACGTCTTCTTCCACGATAGCCATGTACGGCGCCGGGCCGCAGGTCATCACGGTGCGGTTCGCGATATCCGGCACGCTTTGCAGCAGCTCGCGGCTCAGGCGACCGGGCACAAAACCGTGCGTCGCGTTGTGCTCAGCCAACAGCGTCACCGGATAATCACGCCACTCCTCGGCAAAAATGACATCGTCCGGAGAGCGCACGCTGAAGATCGCCTGCACGTCGGCCTGCGGGCGGTTTTTTGCCAGCCAGCGGCGCATTGACATAATCGGCGTTACGCCACAGCCTGCCGCCAGCAGCAGGAATTTATCGTCCGCTTTGTCGTCACAGGTGAAATCACCCTGGGCGTCGGAGAGCCAGATGTAATCTCCGCGCTTCACGTCACGGGTCAGCCACTGAGAGCCGGCACCGTCATCAATGCGGCGGACGGTGAGCGTGATGTATTCGCTGACGCCCGGCGTGGAGGAGAGGGTGTAGGCGCGCAGGGTGTCCGCCGAATGGCGAACGCTAACCAGCGCATACTGACCTGCTCGGTACGGATAGTAGTCGTGGCACAGCAGCGACAGCGTCCACACATCCGGCGTCTCCTGATGGATGTGATGCACCTGCATCCGCCACGGGCATTGTGAGGTTGGCATGGTCATAAATTACTCCTTACGCGCTCAACAGCTGCTTCATATCATCTTCAACGTTGGTCACGGAACGCAGGCCGAATTTCTCGTTCAGCACGGCCAGCAGGTCCGGCGTCAGGAAGCCTGGCGCTGTCGGGCCGGTCACGATGTTGGTCACGCCCAGAGAGAGCAGGGTCAGCAGGATGACAATCGCTTTCTGCTCAAACCAGGAGAGCACCAGCGAGAGCGGCAGATCGTTGACGCCGCAGCCCAGTTTTTCCGCCAGCGTGACCGCCAGAATGATGGCCGAGTATGCATCGTTACACTGGCCCGCATCGATCAGGCGCGGCAGGCCTTCGATGTTGCCGAAGTCCAGCTTGTTGAAACGGTATTTACCGCACGCCAGGGTCAGGATCAGGCAGTCTTCCGGCACGCGGGTGGCGAAATCGGTAAAGTAGTTACGCTCGCCGCGCGCGCCGTCGCAGCCGCCGACGAGGAAGATGTGGCGCAGCTTTTCGCGGCTGACGAGGTCAATCAGCGAATCGGCGGCGCCGAGCAGGGTTTCGCGACCGAAGCCGACGGTGATCAGATGCGGGATCTCGCTGTACGGGAAGCCTGCCATCTGCTGCGCTTGCGCTATCACCGGTCCGAAATCGTCACCTTCAAGATGGCTCACGCCCGGCCAGCCGACGATGCTGCGGGTCCAGATGCGGTCGTCATACGCGCCCACGGTCGGGTCGATGATGCAGTTAGAGGTCATTACGATAGGACCAGGGAAGCGGGCAAATTCCACCTGCTGGTTCTGCCAGCCGCTGCCGTAGTTACCGATCAGGTGCTTGAATTTACGCAGCTCCGGATAGCCGTGCGCTGGCAGCATTTCACCGTGGGTATAGACGTTAACGCCGGTGCCTTCGGTTTGCTTCAGCAGGTTGTAGAGATCTTTCAGGTCATGACCGGAGATCAGGATGCATTTGCCCTCGGTCGCTTTGACGTTGACCTGCGTCGGCGTCGGGTGGCCGTAGGTGCCGGTTTCACCCGCATCCAGAATGCTCATCACGCGGAAGTTCATCTGGCCGATTTCCATTGAGCATTCCAGCAGCGCGTTCATATCGGCAGGCCAGGTGCCCAGCCACGCCATGATTTTATGGTACTGGGCGTAGATGTCGTTATCGTACTGGCCGAGCACGTGCGCGTGTTCCATATAGGCTGCAGCGCCTTTCAGGCCGTACAGGCACAGCAGGCGCAGGCCGAGAACGTTCTCGCCAATCGCCGCTTTGTCTTTATTTGGGGTGAATTCGGCCGCCTGACGCTGCAGATCGCCGAGATCGTCGCTCACCAGCTGAAGGTCAGACATCGGGTTTTCCACGCGGGCGTTAGCATCCGCCTTCAGGCACTGCGCCTTCAGCGCTTCACGCAGGGCAATGGCTTCGCGGGCATAGCCAACAATGCGCGGAGAGTCGAAGTTAACGTTGGTCAGCGTGGAGAAGAAGGCGCGCGGGGCGAAGCTGTCGACGTAGTGGTCGATGATGCCGTATTCGCGGGCTTTAAACGCCCATGCGGAAAGGCCTTGCAGGGCGGCAATCAGCAGGTCCTGCAGGTCAGATGTTTCTGCGGTTTTGCCGCACATACCCTGTGCGTAAGAGCAGCCATTGCCTGCGGGGGTACGGATGGTTTGTTCACATTGCACACAAAACATAATCACACCTGTTAAAGTTATATTTGATATACATGTTTAAGGTTATGCCTGTGCCAGAACGGAGAAAAGGGCTTTCTGCTACAAAATAGAGGGAGATTGATTTAGCGCAATTTTGGCGGCAGGCACCCTACCGCCAAAGAGGTATCAGGCCGAGAAGACGGCCATCAGAACCGGAACCAGCAGGCTTAAAATAAAGCCGTGAACGATGGCGGCGGGCACCATCTCCAGCCCGCCAGAGCGTTGTAACACCGGCAGGGTAAAGTCCATCGACGTCGCGCCGCACAGGCCCAGCGCGGTAGAGCGGCTGCGGCGAACCAGCCCCGGGATCAGCATAATGGCGAGCAGCTCACGCGCCAGATCGTTAAAGAAGGCAGCACTGCCGATGACCGGGCCAAAGGATTCGGTCAGCAGGATACCGGAGAGGGAATACCAGCCAAAGCCTGACGCCATCGCCAGACCGGTTTTCAGCGGCAGGTCGAGAATAAAGGCGTTAATGATGCCCGCTACCATGGAACTGGCGACCACAATGACCGCAACCATCATTCCCCGACGGTTTAAAACAATTTGCTTCAGCGTCATGCCATTATTTCGCAGCTGGATACCGATCAGGAACAGCAGGAAAATTAGCGTATATTCACTGGCCTCTGTCGCGTGCTGTAAAAATGCCCAGCCGGTCAGCCCAAGAAGAAAACCGAGCACCACGACGCCGCACAGTTTTAATGATTCCAGCGCCATCGCAATTCGGGAAGGCAGTTTTTCCTGATGATGATGGTTTTTCCACGGAACGGTGCGCTCAAGCCAGAATAATGCGGCGATATTACACAGCAAAATAACCACCACGGTGACCACAGAATAATGCAGGATGGAAAGCAGATTCGTCGCCAGATTATCCAGGAAGGCCAGGCTGATCCCCATAAAGAAAAGAATGACGTAAACAATCCAGCTGAGAAAACGGTTGATAAGCCGTAATGCGGATTCTCTGTGCAGCGGGATGAGATAGCCCACAATCAGGGGCAGCAGAATAATGAGGAGTCCTGAAAACATGAACAGCCGGTCCTTTTGAGTATCTGTTGAGCGCCAGAGACACTACCCAATAAAGACTGTTCAGTAAAGCGGCAATAAAAAAGCCGGGTGGCGGCTGCGCCTTACCCGGCCTACAAGTGCACACTCACGTGGGTCGGGTAAGCGTTAGCGCCACCCGACACCGCGCGCAATTAATCGCGTTTTTCCAGCAGGGTGCGGTACAGCACGCCACCCAGGATACCGCCGATAATCGGCATCACCCAGAACAGCCAGAGCTGCTCAAGCGCCCAGCCGCCCTGGAAGATGGCGACGGCGGTGCTGCGTGCCGGGTTAACGGAGGTGTTGGTGACCGGAATGGAGATCAGGTGGATAAGCGTCAGTGCCAGACCAATGGCAATCGGCGCGAAACCGGCTGGCGCGTGTTTGTCGGTTGCGCCGTGGATCACCAGCAGGAAACCTGCGGTCAGCACAATTTCAATCACGATGGCAGACAGCATGGAATAACCGCCGGGAGAATGCTCGCCGAAGCCGTTAGAGGCGAAGCCGCTGGCCGCCGCGTCGAAGCCAGCTTTACCGCTGGCAATGACGTACAGAACGCCCGCTGCGATAATACCGCCCACCACCTGAGCGACAATATAGCCAATTACCTCTTTCGCCGGAAAACGACCGCCGGCCCATAAACCTAATGTCACTGCCGGGTTAAAATGACCGCCGGAAATATGCCCCACGGCAAAGGCCATGGTTAATACGGTTAAACCAAATGCCAGCGCGACGCCGACAAAACCGATACCTAATTCCGGGAATGCTGCTGCCAGAACGGCGCTACCGCAGCCACCAAATACCAGCCAGAATGTACCAAAGCATTCTGCTGCCAATTTTCTAAACATAACCACCTCAAATAATTTTCCGCACGCTTTCCCGCGCGCGGGATATATCGCCATAAAGGGATGACGACTCAAAGAGTCCGTATTTTAGAAACCAATAACACCCCTTCGCCACTTAAATAAATTCGATTAATTTGATTTAAGGCAATGTGATGTCAATCCTTGTTCAAATCAGCGGTAAATAGAGCATAGACCAATTCTCGTCAGGGTGAATGTTGTGCTGTCGTGACAGTCCGCCTCCCGCTATACTGCTGATAACTTAAAGGAAAAAGTGAATATTGCGCGGGGGATTTATGCTTCTCGAACGTGTGGAAATTGTCGGGTTTCGCGGTATTAACCGCCTGTCGCTGCAGCTGGAACAGAACAACGTCCTGATCGGCGAGAACGCCTGGGGTAAGTCCAGCCTGCTGGATGCGCTGACGTTACTGCTTTCGCCCGAAGACGATCTTTATCACTTCGTTCGCGACGATTTCTGGTTCCCGCCCGGCGACGTGACGGGGCGCGAGAAGCACCTGCATATCATCCTGACGTTCCGCGAATCCGAACCCGGGCGCCATCGGGTGCGTCGCTTCCGCCCGCTGTCACCCTGCTGGGTGCCGTGCGATGATGGTTTCCACCGGATATTCTACCGGCTGGAAGGGGAGATGGCGGAAAACGAGGGCGTGTTGACCCTGCGTGATTTTCTTGATGAGAAGGCCAGCCCGATCCCGCTGGACAATATCGACGATCTGGCCCGCCATCTGATCCGCCTGACGCCGGTGCTGCGCCTGCGCGACGCGCGTTTTATGCGGCGCATTCGTAACGGTACCGTACCAAATATGCCGGAAGTGGAAGTCACCGCCCGCGAGCTGGATTTTCTGGCGAGAGAGCTGGTGTCGCGTCCGCAGAATCTGACCGACGGTCAAATTCGTCAGGGGTTGTCCGCAATGGTACAGCTGCTGGAGCACTATTTTTCCGAGCAGGGAACGTCGGAGTCGCGCCATCGCCTGATGCGCCGCCGCTCTCATGACGAACAGCGCAGCTGGCGCTACCTCGATATCATTAACCGGATGATCGACCGGCCCGGTGGTCGTACCCATCGGGTGATTTTGCTGGGGCTGTTTTCAACGCTTCTGCAGGCCAAAGGCACCGTTCGTCTTGACCGGGACGCCAGGCCGCTGCTGCTGGTGGAAGACCCGGAAACGCGCCTGCATCCCATCATGCTCTCCGTGGCATGGCATCTGCTGAACCTGCTGCCGCTCCAGCGCGTTACGACCACCAATTCCGGTGAATTATTATCGCTGACGCCGGTCGAGCACGTCTGTCGTCTGGTGCGTGAATCTTCCCGCGTCTCCGCCTACCGGTTAGGTCCGGGTGGATTGAACGCGGAAGACGGGCGGCGCATCGCGTTTCATATTCGCTTTAACCGCGCGTCGTCGCTCTTTGCCCGCTGCTGGCTGCTGGTGGAAGGAGAGACGGAAACCTGGGTCATCAACGAACTGGCGCGCCAGTGCGGCCACCATTTTGATGCGGAAGGCATTAAGGTGATTGAATTCGCCCAGTCGGGACTCAAGCCGCTGATCAAATTTGCCCGCCGGATGGGGATCGAGTGGCACGTTCTGGTCGACGGTGATGAGGCGGGCAAAAAATATGCCTCGACCGTGCGTAGCCTGCTGAATAACGAGCGCGAGGAAGAGCGCGACCATTTAACCATGCTGCCCGCGATGGACATGGAACACTTTATGTATCGTCAGGGGTTCGACGACGTATTCCACCGAATTGCCATGGTGCCGGTCGATGTCCCGATGAACATGCGGCGCGTGATCGCCAAAGCTATTCATCGTTCTTCAAAACCGGATTTAGCCATTGAAGTGGCGACGGAAGCGGGGAGACGGGGCGTGGAGGCGGTGCCGACCCTGCTGCGGAAGATGTTTTCCCGCGTGCTGTGGCTGGCACGCGGGAGAGCGGATTAACGTTGAGTCGCCTGGTTCACCTGCTGAATCAGGCTGTCCAGCAGCGCGTAGCGGCGGCGATATTCGGAGCGTTTTTTGCTCGCGATCTCTTCCATCGGTTTACGCGGCATGACGAGTGGCAGCATGAAGTTGCCGCTATCCTGCTTTTCGCCGCCGATGGAGATCCAGAAACTGTCGTAATCGGCCAACAGTTTCCCCTCTTTTTTCTTGCGGTAGCGCCAGCTGCGATAAATATGGGTGTCGTTACTGACGGCGACAATCTGTTCTACCGGGAAGGCGGTGCCGAGAGTCATGGCGGCTTCGACCAGCAGACGTTTCGGGAACAGACCATGGCAGGCCTTCGTCGCACCCTGGATCAGCTCATGGGGAACGTGGGCTTTTGCGCCCTGCAGGCCGCCGATAAACAGCGTCGATTTTCCCTCAAGCTGGCACAGGGTGAAGGTCATCTCGGCCAGCACCGTATTCTGATGGTCGCAGAAGGCGAGGGTGGCTTCCCCTTCTTTATCCAGAAACGCATCGGCGCACAGGCGGACGGTAAATTGCTCTTCATCTTTACCGGTTAAGGTGAGCAGCGTGAAGCCCTTTTTCGACAGATAACCCGAGAGCAGCGATGCCGGCATATGGCGGCTCATCGTTTGATAGTGCCAGTTAAGGGACTCAAGGGCCTGCTGGCGATCCATATTCACCGTCAGCCAGGGGCGATGCAGACGGCACGGCAGTCCTGGCTGCACCTGCAGCATTTGCATCAGGCTCGGCTGTTTTGCAAGGCTCGTCAACAGGCGAGCGGTACTTACAGGCGTCGCCAGCGAACGTAGCATGAATTTACGTCGATAGGCGGGGTTTTGCCACGCCAGCCCTGGCGTGAGCTTACCGGAAGCCAGATGACTGAAGAGCTGCCAACCCGATGCAGGCTGTGGCAGGTTTGAAAAAGGTGTATCGACGATGGAAGACATGTTAGATCCTGCTTCTTGATGAAGATCTCCATTTCAGCAGGCGGACTTTCAACGTCTCGTAAACAAATTGTGACGATTTCGGAGAACAGGGGTTTCGTTGAGGAGTCGTTTAGATAGAATCAGCATTTATCATTGCCAGAACATTTATTTGGAATATTTATGAACCTCAAGGGAAAACGCAGAACGCTGTTTCTGCTGCTGGCGGTCGTGGTGTTAGCCGGTGGGTACTGGCTATGGCAGGTGCTGAATGCGCCGGTGCCGCAGTATCAGACGCTGATTGTTCGTCCGGGCGAACTGCAACAAAACGTCCTCGCGACGGGCAAACTTGATGCCCTGCGCAAGGTTGACGTTGGCGCACAGGTCAGCGGTCAGCTGAAAACGCTGTCGGTTGAGATTGGCGATAAGGTAAAAAAAGGCCAGCTGCTCGGCGTGATCGATCCTGAACAGGCCGAGAACCAGATCCGCGAGGTGGAAGCCACGCTGATGGAGCTGCGCGCGCAGCGTGCGCAGGCGCAGGCAGAGCGTAACCTTGCCCAGGTGACGCTGACCCGTCAGCAGGCGCTGGCCAAAACCCAGGCGATCTCGAAGCAGGATTTAGATACGGCCACCACGGAACTGGCGGTGAAGCAGGCGCAGATTGGCACGATTGACGCGCAAATCAAACGCAACCAGGCCTCGCTGGATACGGCGAAAACCAACCTCGACTACACCAAAATCGTTGCGCCAATGGCCGGGGAAGTGACGCAAATTACCACGCTGCAGGGGCAGACGGTGATTGCCGCGCAGCAGGCGCCCAACATTCTGACGCTGGCGGACATGAGCACCATGCTGGTCAAAGCCCAGGTCTCGGAGGCGGACGTTATCCATCTCAGACCGGGGCAGAATGCCTGGTTTACGGTGCTGGGCGATCCGCAGACGCGCTACGAAGGCGTGCTGAAAGACATTCTCCCGACGCCGGAAAAGGTTAACGACGCCATCTTCTACTATGCCCGTTTTGAAGTGCCGAACCCGCAGGGCGTGCTGCGTCTCGACATGACCGCGCAGGTGCATATCCAGCTGACCGGCGTGAAGAACGTGCTGACCATTCCCCTCTCCGCGCTGGGTGAGTCCGCCGGTGATAGCCGCTATAAAGTGAAAGTGCTGCGCAACGGCGAAACGCGCGAGCGCGAAGTGGTGATTGGCGCGCGCAACGACACCGACGTGGTGGTGGTGAAAGGGCTGGAAGAGGGTGAGGAGGTTGTCATCAGCGAAAGCCTGCCCGGAGCCGCGAAATGACGGCATTGCTTGAGCTGAAAGACATTCGCCGCAGCTATCCGTCGGGCGATGGCCCGGTGGAGGTGCTAAAAGGCATCTCCCTGCGCGTGGAGGCGGGCGAGATGGTGGCGATTGTCGGGGCATCGGGCTCCGGTAAATCGACGCTGATGAACATTCTCGGCTGCCTGGATAAACCCACCAGCGGTACGTACCGCGTGGCCGGGACGGACGTCTCAACGCTGGACGGCGACGCGCTGGCGAAGCTGCGTCGGGAGCACTTCGGCTTTATCTTCCAGCGTTACCATCTGCTTTCTCACCTCAATGCCGCGCAGAACGTAGAAGTACCGGCGGTCTATGCGGGCGTCGAGCGGAAAAAACGCCTCGAGCGCGCGCAGATGCTGCTGACGCGTCTGGGGCTGGCGGAGCGGGTGGAGTATCAGCCCTCGCAGCTGTCCGGCGGCCAGCAGCAGCGCGTGAGTATTGCCCGCGCCCTGATGAACGGCGGGCAGGTGATCCTGGCCGATGAACCCACCGGCGCGCTCGACAGCCATTCCGGCGAAGAGGTGATGGCGATCCTGCACCAGCTTCGCGATCAGGGGCATACGGTCATTATCGTGACCCACGATCCGCAGGTGGCGGCGCAGGCGGAGCGAATCATTGAGATCCACGACGGCGAGCTGGTCAGCAACCCGCCGCCGCGTGAGTCCAGGGCTGCGGCGCCGAAAGAAGTGCTTCCGGCATCAACCGGATGGGGGCAATTTTCCAGCGGCTTTCGTGAAGCATTGACCATGGCCTGGCTGGCGATGGCGGCCAATAAAATGCGTACCCTGCTGACCATGCTCGGCATTATCATCGGTATCGCCTCGGTGGTGTCGATTGTGGTGGTGGGCGATGCGGCCAAGCAGCTGGTGCTGGCCGATATCCGCGCAATCGGGACCAACACCATTGACGTCTATCCCGGCAAAGACTTTGGTGACGACGAGCCTCAGTATCAGCAGGCGCTGAAATACGACGATCTGGCGGCCATTCAGAAGCAGCCGTGGGTCAACTCCGCCACGCCTGCGGTGTCGCAAAACCTGCGCCTGCGCGTGGGCAATGTTGACGTGGCGGCCAGCGCGAACGGCGTCAGCGGGGATTATTTCAACGTCTACGGTATGACCTTCAGCGAAGGCGCCACCTTTAACGCCGAACAGCTGGCGGGCAGGGCGCAGGTGGTGGTGCTGGACGCAAACTCGCGCAGGCAGCTTTTCCCCAATAAAGCTAACGTGGTGGGCGAAGTGATCCTGGTCGGCAACATGCCTGCCACGGTCATCGGCGTGGCGGAAGAGAAGCAGTCGATGTTTGGCAGCAGCAAGATCCTGCGCGTCTGGCTTCCCTATACCACCATCTCCGGGCGGATTATGGGCCAGTCCTGGCTCAACTCCATCACCGTGCGCGTGAAGGAGGGCTACGACAGCGCCATGGCCGAACAGCAGCTTGAGCGGCTGCTCACCCTGCGCCACGGGAAGAAAGATTTCTTCACCTGGAATATGGACGGCCTCTTGAAAACGGCAGAAAAGACCACACGTACTCTTCAGCTGTTCCTCACGCTGGTGGCGGTGATTTCGCTGGTCGTCGGCGGTATCGGGGTGATGAACATCATGCTGGTGTCGGTAACCGAACGTACCCGGGAGATTGGCATCCGCATGGCGGTCGGGGCCAGAGCCAGCGACGTGCTGCAGCAGTTTTTGATTGAAGCCGTGCTGGTGTGTCTGGTCGGCGGTGCGATGGGGATTGCGCTCTCGATGATGATCGCCTTCGCGCTCCAGCTCTTTTTACCCGGCTGGGAGATTGGCTTCTCGCCGGTGGCCATTATTACCGCATTCTTGTGTTCAACCTTTACCGGCATTTTGTTTGGCTGGTTGCCCGCCCGCAACGCGGCGCGGCTGGATCCGGTGGATGCGCTGGCTCGGGAATAACCCGAAAATAAAAATGCCAGCCGATCGGGCTGGCATTTTGACTGCGGGATGTACACAATAAAACAGAGAGCTATGCAACCGTCTCTGCTTCAATGGGGACGATAAGGCTTGCATGATTGCCTTTTGGTCCCTGGTGGACATCGAACCGGACGGACTGCCCGGCTTTGAGCGTTCTGTAACCATCCATCTGAATGGTGGAATAGTGAGCGAAGATATCCTCGCCGCCGCCTTCGGGGCAGATGAAGCCAAACCCTTTGGCGTTGTTGAACCACTTAACAGTACCCATTTCCATGCTTCGACATCCTTCGTAAATCTTATAAGTTAAGATGGAATGAACCGGTGGTGGAGTGGGGGCTGTTCAAAACCTCGCCATCTCACGCTTGTACAATTTAGAGAAACGAAAGACGTCGTCAAGCGTTTGGCGCTGGAGATGGGACAATAATCAACCAAAGTTTGAAGCAGTTAACGCTATTGCAACAGTTTGTGACAGACATCGCGGATGACAGTAATAGATGATTGTTATCTAACATCTGAGGTAGATTCAAAGTGGTTATGCAAAATGGGTAAGACCAACGACTGGCTGGATTTTGACCAGCTGGCGGAAGACAAAGTGCGTGACGCGCTAAAACCGCCATCTATGTATAAAGTTATGTTAATGAACGATGATTACACGCCGATGGAATTTGTTATTGACGTGCTACAAAAGTTCTTTTCTTATGATGTAGAACGTGCAACGCAACTGATGCTTACCGTTCATTATCGTGGCAAAGCTATCTGCGGCATCTTCACAGCCGAAGTGGCGGAAACCAAAGTGGCGATGGTGAACGAATATGCGAGGGAGAACGAGCATCCGTTGCTGTGTACGCTGGAAAAGGCCTGATAAGGCATAAAATTGGGGGAGGTGCCTATGCTCAATCAAGAACTGGAACTCAGTTTAAACATGGCTTTCGCCAGAGCGCGTGAGCACCGACATGAGTTTATGACCGTCGAGCATTTACTGCTCGCACTGCTTAGCAACCCATCTGCCCGCGAAGCGCTGGAAGCCTGCTCCGTGGATCTGGTGGCGCTACGTCAGGAACTCGAAGCCTTCATCGAACAAACCACACCGGTGCTGCCTGCCAGTGAAGAAGAGCGCGACACGCAGCCGACGCTCAGCTTCCAGCGCGTGCTGCAGCGCGCGGTATTCCACGTCCAGTCTTCCGGACGTAGTGAAGTGACTGGCGCAAACGTCTTAGTCGCCATCTTCAGCGAGCAGGAGTCACAGGCTGCCTATCTGCTGCGCAAACACGAAGTCAGCCGCCTCGATGTGGTTAACTTTATCTCTCACGGAACGCGCAAAGACGAGCCTAACCAGGCATCGGATTCCAGCAATCAGGTCAATAACAATGAAGAGCAAGCAGGCGGGGAGGATCGTATGGAAAACTTCACCACCAACCTTAATCAGCTTGCTCGCGTTGGCGGTATCGACCCGCTGATTGGTCGCGATAAAGAGCTGGAGCGCGCGATCCAGGTGCTGTGCCGTCGCCGCAAGAACAACCCGCTGCTGGTGGGGGAATCTGGCGTGGGTAAAACCGCGATTGCCGAAGGCCTTGCCTGGCGCATTGTGCAGGGCGACGTACCGGAAGTGATTGCCGACTGCACCATCTACTCGCTGGACATCGGCTCGCTGCTGGCGGGCACCAAATACCGTGGTGATTTTGAAAAACGCTTCAAGGCGCTGTTAAAACAGCTGGAGCAGGACACCAACAGCATCCTGTTTATCGATGAAATCCACACCATCATCGGCGCGGGTGCGGCCTCTGGTGGCCAGGTGGATGCGGCTAACCTGATCAAACCGCTGCTCTCCAGCGGCAAGATCCGCGTGATTGGCTCCACCACCTACCAGGAGTTCAGCAACATCTTTGAGAAAGACCGTGCGCTGGCGCGCCGCTTCCAGAAAATCGACGTGACCGAACCGTCCGTCGAGGAAACGGTGCAGATCATCAACGGCCTGAAGCCGAAGTACGAAGCGCACCACGACGTGCGTTATACCGCGAAAGCGGTGCGTGCGGCGGTGGAGCTGGCGGTGAAATACATCAACGACCGTCATCTGCCGGATAAGGCGATTGACGTGATTGATGAGGCAGGGGCGCGTGCGCGCCTGATGCCGGCCAGCAAGCGTAAGAAAACCGTTAACGTGGCGGATATTGAGTCCGTGGTGGCCCGCATCGCGCGTATCCCTGAGAAGAGCGTCTCTCAGAGCGACCGCGACACGCTGCGTACCCTTGGCAATCGCCTGAAAATGCTGGTCTTTGGTCAGGATAAAGCCATTGAGGCCTTAACCGAAGCGATCAAGATGGCCCGCGCAGGACTGGGGCATGAGCACAAGCCTGTCGGTTCCTTCCTGTTTGCCGGCCCGACCGGCGTGGGGAAAACCGAGGTAACGGTTCAGCTCTCTAAAGCACTGGGCATTGAGCTGCTGCGCTTTGATATGTCCGAGTATATGGAGCGTCACACCGTCAGCCGTTTGATTGGTGCGCCTCCGGGCTACGTGGGCTTTGACCAGGGCGGCCTGCTCACCGACGCGGTGATCAAGCATCCGCACGCGGTACTGCTGCTCGATGAAATCGAGAAAGCGCACCCGGACGTGTTCAACATCCTGCTGCAGGTGATGGACAACGGGACGCTGACCGACAACAACGGGCGCAAGGCGGACTTCCGTAACGTGGTGCTGGTGATGACCACCAACGCCGGGGTACGTGAAACCGAGCGTAAATCCATCGGCCTGATCCACCAGGACAACAGCACCGATGCGATGGAGGAGATCAAGAAGATCTTCACGCCGGAGTTCCGTAACCGTCTGGACAACATTATCTGGTTCGATCACCTCTCTACCGAGGTGATCCATCAGGTCGTGGACAAGTTCATCGTCGAGTTGCAGGTTCAGCTGGATCAGAAAGGCGTGTCGCTGGAAGTAAGCCAGGAGGCCCGCAACTGGCTGGCCGAGAAAGGCTACGACCGTGCGATGGGGGCCCGTCCGATGGCGCGCGTGATTCAGGACAACCTGAAGAAACCGCTGGCGAACGAGCTGCTGTTTGGCTCGCTGGTGGACGGCGGCCAGGTGACCGTGGCGCTGGATCAGGCGAAGAACGAACTGACGTACGATTTCCAGAGTGCAGCGAAGCACAAGCCGGAAGCGGCTCACTGATTTCTTACGTAGGTCTTAAAAACCGGGCAATAGCCCGGTTTTTTTATGCCTGCCTTTAGCCCTCTCCCTGTGGAAGAGGGCTGGGATGAGGCCACCAGGTTGCCAAAAAATACATCCCCCGGCATAGCCAAATTAAAGCCACAAATAAAAAAGGCCGGGTTTAACCCGACCTTTTAAATATTCATCTGCCATTACAGGCGAAAACAATTAGCGACTACGGAAGACAATGCGGCCTTTGCTCAGGTCGTACGGGGTCAGTTCAACAGTCACTTTGTCGCCCGTCAAAATGCGGATGTAGTTTTTGCGCATTTTACCGGAGATGTGCGCAGTTACCACGTGACCGTTTTCCAGCTCTACGCGAAACATGGTATTAGGTAACGTATCAAGTACGGTACCCTGCATTTCAATATTGTCTTCTTTGGCCATCTAATCCTCTGGGGTATCACTACCAAGTTTTGAACCGGCAAGATAATGCCGAAATTCATCAATTAAGTAAAGAATTGCGCGTTTGAAACGCAGCAAAACAGTTTCGGCGCATTGCCCAAGCGTCACGGTACAACCGAACGGAAAGCGCATTCGTAAAGGGGATACAACAGGATAAACGTCAGGACGTTATCTGAAGCGAAGGTCCCAAACGGCGGCGGGGCAACAGGCAGAAGCTACTCTGCGGCATAATTATAACACCCTCACAAAAAATATGCGGAAAACATTTAGGCATTGGGCATAAAGAGCGTTCTCGGTATCCAGAAGTCGCGCGGGAGCTTTTCCTGACGACTGGCATCCAGATGCTCGATGTACTGGCGTCGCGGTATCTCAACGGCGCCGAGGGAAGCCGTGTGCTCATTGAGCACCTGACAATCGATCAGGCGTCCGCCGCGCTGGGCAAACGCCTGGCAGAAGACCAGCAGCGCCGTTTTCGAGGCGTTAACCGCGCGGGAGAACATCGACTCACCACAAAACAGCGTCCCCTGCGCCACGCCATACATGCCGCCGACCAGTGCTCCGCCGTCCCACACCTCAATGGAGTGCGCGTAGCCAAGCTCGTGAAGCTGGTGGTAAGCGGTAATGATATCGCGGGTTATCCATGTTCCCTCAAACCGGTCTTCGGCACAGCCTTCAATGACCTGACCAAAGGCGTGGTTCAGGGTGACGCGGTACGGTGATTTTGCATGGAAACGCTTCATGCTGCGGCTCAGGTGAAACTGCTCTGGCCACAGCACGGCACGCGGATCGGGAGACCACCATAAAATCGGGTCGCCGGGAGAAAACCAGGGGAAGATGCCGCGCTGGTACGCCATCAACAGCCGCGCAGGGCTGAGGTCACCACCAAGGGCCAGCAGCCCATTTGGTTCACGCAGCGCCCCTTCTGGAGAAGGGAACGCGATGTTATGACGAGAAAGCTGGACCAGGCGCATGACAGCAAAACTCCAGTACGCGAGTGAGGACGCTACAAATATAGTCTACAGACGCTGTTTAAACTGGAAGTAGCGACCCTGTTTCGCCAACAGCTCTGAGTGACTACCTTGCTCAATAATGTGTCCGTTGTCCATCACAATTATCCGATCAAAACTCGCCAGTCCGCGCAGGCGGTGCGTAACCATCAGGACGGTTTTACCGGTCATGACATTGGCCAGCAAATCAAGGATTTGGCTCTCGGTCGTGGCATCCAGCCCTTCGGTAGGTTCGTCAAGCAGCATCAGCGGCGCATCGTGCAGCAGCGCGCGCGCAATCGCCAGACGGCGCAGCTCTCCGCCGGAAAGCTGACGACCGCCTTCACCGAGCCAGCTGTTCAGTCCATCGCCCTCAAGCAGCTTATGCAGACCGACCTGTTCCAGCACGGCGCGAAGCGCATCATCAGAGGCCTCTGGCGCAGCCAGCAGCAGGTTATCGCGCAGGGTGGCGCTAAACAGATGCACCCGCTGCGGAACGACGCTGACGGTTTTGCGCAGGGCCTGCTCGCTGAAATCGGTCAGCAACGTATTATTAAAACAAATCTGACCGCGCTGCGGGTCCCAGGCGCGGGTCAACAGCTGCAGCAGCGTCGATTTACCGCAGCCGGTACGGCCGAGGATCGCAATCCGCTGGCCGGCATTCACAGAAAGGGTGATACCGTCCAGCGCGTTCTGCGCCTGTTTGTCATAGCTGAAGGTGACATCTTCAAGCGTCAGCGCAACCTGCTCAGGGACAACGGTCTGCCCGGCACTGAACGTGACTTCAGGCTCCTGCTCGGCAATCTGGGTGATGCGCAGGGCAGAGGCGATGACCTGTCCCAGATGCTGGAAGGCACCCGTCACCGGAGCCAGCGCTTCAAACGCGGCCAGCGCACAGAAAACGAAAAGGGCAATAAGCGGACCCGGCTGTGCGTTTCCCCCAATATCGCCGGAAGCCAGCCACAGCATGGCTATTACCGCCACGCCGCCGATCAGCATCATCAGCGCCTGAGAGAAGGCCGTCAGCTCCGACTGACGGCGCTGGGCCTCATGCCAGTTCAGCTCCGTACTTTCCATCCGCGCGCGGTAGCGCTTGCTGGCACCAAAAATGGTCAGCTCTGCCTGCCCCTGAAGCCAGGAGGTCAGCTGCTGGCGGTAGTCCCCGCGCAGACGCGTCAGGTTTTCCCCGGTGGATTTCCCGGCGCGGTAAAACAGCGGCGGCAGAACGATAAGCGTCAGCAGCATGATCCCGCCCAGCGTCAGCGCAACGGGGACATCCAGAACAGACAGCCCCAGCGTGACCACCACAATCACCACAAACGCGCCCACGATCGGGGAAATCACCCGCAGGTAAAGGTGATCCAGCGTGTCGACATCCGCCACCACGCGGTTAAGCAATTCACCCTGACGAAAACGCGCCAGCCCGGCAGGGGAGAGGGGCAGCAGTTTGCTGAAGGTATAGATACGCAGGTGCTGCAGCACGCGGAAAGTGGCGTCGTGGCTGACCAGCCGTTCGAAATAGCGTCCGGCAGTACGGGTGATGGCGGTACCGCGAACCCCGGCAGCCGGAAGCATATAGTTGAAGCTGTATAATCCGGCGAACCCCGCGACGGCCGAGGCCGACAGGAACCAGCCGGAAAGCGTGAGCAGGCCGATGCTGGCGAGCAGCGTGACAATCGCCAGCACAATCCCCAGCGTCAGCATCCATTTGTGGCGTTTATAGAGCGCAAGATAAGGCAGCAGAGCGCGCATCAGATATCCTCCTGACGGTTCGCCAGCAGGGTCGCAAATGGCCCCTGGGCGGCAACGAGAGAGGCGTAATCGCCTTGCTCAACAATACGGCCGTTTTCCATGACCCAGATCTGGTCCCAGTCGGCAATCCCTTCCAGCTGGTGGGTGACCATCAGGGTGGTTTGCTGCAGGGAGGCGGCGTTAAGCGCTTCCATTACGCGCTGCTCGCTGTGTGCGTCAAGGCTGGCTGCCGGCTCGTCCAGCAGCATTAGGTGGCATGGGTTAAGCAGCGCGCGGGCAACGGCCACACGCTGCGCCTGCCCGACCGACAGCCCGGCGGACTGGTCGCCGACTACGGTATCCACCCCTTGCGGCAGCAGCGGCAGAAATTCGCTGACCCAGGCGCGGTCGAGAACCGATTGCAGCTCATCTTCACGCGCGTCCGGGCGCGCCAGAAGCACGTTTTCGCGCAGCGTAGCGGCGGGAAGCTGCGGGTTTTGGCCTACCCAGCTGAGCTGTTTACGCCAGGCGTCGGGGTCGAGGTTGCGCAGTTCGGTTTTGTTGATCCGCAGTGAACCCGTATAGGCCATAAAACCGGATAGCGCGTTCAGCAGAGAACTTTTCCCGGAACCGCTGATGCCGACAAGCACCACGCGTTGTCCGGCAGGTAAGGTAAAGTTCAGCGGACCGGCGAGCACTTTGCCTTCGGGCGACAGAATGGAAAAGTCCTGCGCTTCAATGGTCACGGAGTCTTTAGCATTCAGCGTTACATCACCGCGCTCCGGGTGGGCCAGCGGCGTTTCCAGGAACGTTTTCAGGCTATCGGCGGCGCCAACCGCCTGGGCTTTGGCGTGATAGAAGGTCCCCAGATCGCGAAGCGGCTGGAAAAACTCCGGCGCCAGGATCAGCGCCAGGAACCCGGCGGAAAGGGGCACCGCCGTGCCGTAATGGCCGAAATCCAGCGCGCCGAGGTAGGAGAAGCCGAAGTAGACCGCCACGAGGGCAATCGACAGTGAGGTAAAGAATTCCAGTACGCCGGAGGACAGGAAGGCGAGGCGTAACACTTCCATGGTGCGCTGACGGAAGTCCTGCGACGCCAGGCGAATATTTTCGGTTTCCGCTTCACCGCGGCCAAAAATGCGCAACGTCTCCATGCCGCGAAGGCGATCGAGGAAATGACCGCTCAGTCGACCCAGAGCCAGGAAGTTTCTGCGGTTGGCATCCGCTGCCCCCATCCCGACCAGCGCCATAAACAGCGGGATCAGCGGGGCGGTGCCCAGCAGAATCAGCGCTGCCATCCAGTTCACCGGGAAAATGGCGATCACGATCAGCAGCGGAACGAAGACGGCAAGGGCCATCTGCGGCAGATAGCGCGCGTAGTAGTCATGCATATCGTCAATCTGCTCAAGGATCAGCGTCGCCCAGCTACCGGCCGGTTTACCCTGGATCCACGCGGGCCCGGCTTCCTGAAGCCTGTCGAGCACCTGACGGCGGATCTCGTAGCGAATGTGCTGTCCGGCGTGAAAACCGACGCGCTCACGCAGCCACACCACCCAGGCGCGCAGGATAAAAATCAGGATCAGGACAATAAAGGGCAGCAGGAGCGCTTCGCGGGGAATGTTCTCCATGATCATGTGATTAAGAATGCGGGCCAGCAGCCATGCCTGGGCAACAATCAACAGACCGCTGATGAAACCCAAAATACGGGAAATCGTAAGCCAGCGGCGGGAAAGAACGCTTTGCTGTTTCAGCCAGCGTGTTAACTCTTGTTGACGGGTTTTTTCCATTGCGTACTTTGCAGGTGACGTTATAAGAAGTTGGGCAGCGCAATGTTACAACGGGGAGACAATAAAGGCGACTTATCGCCGCCTTTATTTACGTTTGTTACTGACTTGTAAAGATTATTTACCTTGTTCAGCCAGTCCATCGAGGTAGCGTTCAGCGTCCAGCGCGGCCATACAGCCGGTGCCCGCAGAGGTGATCGCCTGACGGTAAATGTGGTCCATTACGTCGCCGGCCGCGAATACGCCCGGGATGCTGGTTTGAGTCGCATTACCGTGAATGCCGGACTGCACTTTGATGTAGCCGTTTTCCAGCTCCAGCTGGCCTTCGAAGATCGCGGTGTTCGGGCTGTGGCCGATAGCCACGAACAGACCCGCCACTTCCAGCGTTTCGACGTTATCGGTGTTCTGGGTATCACGGATACGCAGACCGGCAACGCCCATCTGGTCGCCCGTCACCTCTTCCAGGGTGCGGTTGGTGTGCAGCACGATGTTGCCGCTTGCCACTTTATCCATCAGACGTTTGATCAGGATCTTCTCCGCGCGGAAGGTCTCGCGACGGTGGATCAGGTGCACTTCAGAGGCAATGTTGGCCAGATAAAGCGCTTCTTCCACCGCGGTGTTGCCGCCGCCGATAACCGCGACTTTCTGGTTGCGATAGAAGAAACCGTCGCAGGTTGCGCAGGCAGAAACCCCGCGGCCTTTAAACGCTTCTTCGGATGGCAGACCGAGATAACGGGCAGAGGCGCCGGTAGCGATGATCAGCGCGTCACAAGTGTATTCACCGCTGTCACCCGTCAGGCGGAACGGACGGTTCTGCAGGTCGACCTTGTTGATGTGATCGAACAGAATTTCGGTTTCGAATTTAGCGGCATGCTCGTGCATGCGCTCCATCAGCAGCGGCCCGGTCAGGTCGTTCGGGTCCCCTGGCCAGTTTTCCACTTCGGTAGTGGTGGTCAGCTGACCGCCTTTTTCCATACCGGTGATGAGTACCGGGTGCAGGTTAGCGCGTGCAGCGTAGACCGCCGCGGTATATCCCGCAGGTCCAGAACCAAGGATTAGCAGCTTACTGTGTTTGGCCGTGCCCATGAGATCCCCATTGTTGTTGGCAGACATTTGGCTGGATTGTAGGGAATTTGTTGCCGTAAAAAAAGAGCGCAGCAATTTTGATATCAATCTGTGTAATAGCCGTGGACGATGAATCGCGCGCGATAACATCACGCTTTCTTAAGAAAACCGGTCGTTTATAAGGCAATAAAATGAGGATTAATACCCTGTCGTAATGAATATCCGGCATGTTGCACTAAAAAACGATGTTTTGCTTTGACAATCCCCTGCGCTTTTGCGAAAACATTCAAGGAAGAAAAAAAACCGCGTTAACCGTATGCCGCATAGGCATGCACGTAAATGCCATTTTTACCGGGTCAGTGAAATCTACGCATGGCGTGGACAGACGCCATGCGTGATGTCGGTGACAGCCTTCGGGCAACGGTCTTCTTACCAACAGAACCCGAATCCGCATCGCGTCTAATACAAAACCAGGCGATGTGATGACTAACGGGTACAGGCTCTGAACAGTGATGTGCACAGGGTCCAGGCAGGAGTAGGGAAGGAATACAGAGAGACAATAATAATGGTAGATAGCAAGAAGCGCCCTGGCAAAGATCTCGACCGTATCGATCGTAACATTCTGAATGAATTGCAAAAGGATGGGCGTATTTCCAACGTCGAGCTTTCAAAACGTGTGGGACTTTCCCCGACGCCGTGCCTTGAGCGTGTGCGCCGACTGGAAAGACAGGGTTTTATTCAGGGCTATACGGCTCTGCTGAACCCGCATTATCTGGATGCCTCACTTCTGGTATTTGTTGAGATTACTCTGAATCGTGGTGCGCCGGATGTGTTTGAGCAATTTAACGCCGCTGTACAAAAACTTGAAGAAATTCAAGAGTGTCATCTGGTGTCCGGTGATTTCGACTACCTGTTGAAAACCCGTGTGCCTGATATGTCCGCCTACCGTAAGCTGCTGGGGGAAACCCTGTTGCGTCTGCCGGGCGTGAACGACACCCGTACTTATGTGGTAATGGAAGAGGTCAAACAGAGCAATCGTCTGGTTATTAAGACGCGCTAACACGGAACAGGTGCAAAATCAGCGTAGTTTGATTACACTCCTGTTAATCCATACAGCAACAGTGCCGGGGAGTCCCGGCGCTGTTGTCCGTTTTAGCAAACAGGCAGGATATGCCTGATACCTGGAGAGCCTTTCTTGAGCCAGGAATACACTGAAGACAAAGAAGTCACACTATCGAAGCTAAGCAGCGGACGTCGTCTCCTCGAGGCTTTGCTGATTGTTATTGCCCTTTTTGCCGTCTGGCTGATGGCAGCCTTACTCAGTTTCAACCCCTCTGATCCCAGCTGGTCACAAACTGCATGGCATGAGCCTATCCATAATTTAGGCGGTGTCCCCGGTGCCTGGCTTGCGGACACGCTGTTTTTCATTTTCGGTGTGATGGCCTACACCCTTCCCGTCATTATCATTGGCGGATGCTGGTTTGCGTGGCGTCATCGTCAGAACGATGATTACATCGACTATTTCGCCGTCTCGCTGCGCCTGATTGGCGCGCTGGCGCTGATTCTCACTTCCTGCGGGCTGGCAGCGATCAATGCGGATGATATCTGGTACTTCGCCTCTGGCGGGGTAATCGGCAGTTTATTAAGTTCCGCGCTTCAGCCGATGCTGCACAGCAGCGGCGGCACGCTGGCGCTGCTGTGCATCTGGGCCGCCGGGCTGACGCTGTTTACCGGCTGGTCCTGGGTGAGCATTGCCGAGAAAATTGGCAGCTTTATCCTCACCATTCTGACCTTCGCCAGTAACCGTACCCGTCGTGACGATACGTGGGTGGATGAAGACGAATACGAAGATGAAGAGGAAGACGACGCGCCTGTGCAGCGTCGCGAGTCTCGTCGTGCCAGAATTCTGCGCGGTGCGCTGGCGCGTCGCCAGCGTGTTGCTGAGAAATTTGCCAACCCGCTGGGCCGTAAAACCGATGCGGCGCTCTTCTCCGGTAAACGCATGGATGAAGACGAGCAGGTTGAGTACCGTGCCGCAGGTACCGCCGTCGATCCTGATGATGTGCTTTTTTCCGGTAGCCGTGCCACGCCGGGTGACTTCGACGAATACGATCCACTGTTGAACGGCCACTCGGTTACCGAGCCGGTTGCGGCTGCCGCCGCCGCGACGACCGCTGCGCAGGCGTATGCCGCGCCTGTCGACGCCGTGATGCCATCCGCGCCGGTCCCGCCGCCGGAATCCGTTATTCAGCAACCTCAGGTTGACTGGCAGACTGCGCCGGGTGTTCATACGCCGGAGCCCGTTATTGCGCCTGAACCTGAAAGTTACATCCCCGTGCAGCAGGAACAGTGGCAGCAGCCTTATCAGCCGCCGCAGCCTGAGTATGCACCGCAGCAATATCAGCAGCCAGTGTCCCAGCCTTATCATGAGTACGTGCCTGAACCCGTTGAACCTGTGCAGCCTTACGTTGCACCGCAGCCTGAACCTGAGCCTGAAATCGTGGAAGAGGTGAAGCCTGCGCGTCCACCGCTGTACTATTTCGAAGAAGTCGAAGAGCGCCGTGCGCGTGAACGCGAACAGCTGGCCGCCTGGTATCAGCCTGTGCCTGAACCGGTGCAGGAGCCGGTTACGAAGGCGCCTTCTGTTCCGCCGGTCGACCCGACGCCTGCTGTAGCACCCGTAGCGGAAGGCGTTAAGCAGGCTACTGCGGCCGCAGCAGCAGCGGCACCGGTCTTTAGCCTGGCAACAGGGGGCGCACCGCGTCCTCAGGTGAAAGAGGGGATTGGTCCGCAACTGCCTCGTCCTAACCGCGTCCGCGTGCCAACCCGCCGTGAGCTTGCTTCTTATGGCATCAAGCTGCCTTCCCAGCGCATGGCTGAAGAAAAAGCGCGCGAGTCTGAGTACGACGATGATGCTGATGAAATGCAGCAGGACGAGCTGGCCCGCCAGTTCGCTGCGCAACAAAATCAGCGCTACGGTCAAGACTATCAGCACGACGAACCTGCGCTAGAAGACGACGATGATGCGGCAGAAGCCGAATTAGCGCGCCAGTTTGCGGCAACGCAGCAGCAGCGTTACTCCGGTGAACAGCCGGCAGGGGCAAATCCGTTCTCACTGTCGGACTTTGAATTCTCGCCGATGAAAGATCTGGTGGATGATGGCCCAAGCGAGCCTTTATTTACCCCGAGCGTGATGCCGGAAGCTGAGCCTGTGCGCCAGCAGACACCATCTACCTACGCACAGCAACCTGTTCAACAGCCGTATGTGCAACCACAGCAGCCGCAGCAACAGCAGTTCCAGCAGCCTGCGCCACAGCCGCAGGAGAGCCTGATTCACCCGCTGCTGATGCGTAACGGTGACAGCCGTCCGCTGCAGCGTCCAAGCACGCCGCTGCCGTCGCTGGACCTGCTGACGCCGCCGCCAGCTGAAGTCGAGCCGGTTGATACATTTGCGCTGGAGCAGATGGCCCGTCTGGTTGAAGCCCGTCTGGCTGACTTCCGTATCAAGGCGGACGTCGTGAACTACTCGCCGGGTCCGGTGATCACCCGTTTTGAACTGAACCTGGCGCCGGGCGTAAAAGCCGCGCGTATTTCCAACCTGTCCCGCGACCTGGCGCGTTCGCTGTCAACCGTGGCGGTGCGCGTGGTGGAAGTGATACCGGGCAAACCGTACGTTGGTCTTGAGCTGCCGAACAAGAAACGTCAGACCGTCTACCTGCGTGAAGTGCTGGATAACACCAAGTTCCGTGATAACCCATCTCCACTGACCGTGGTGCTGGGTAAAGATATCGCTGGCGATCCGGTGGTGGCAGACCTCGCAAAAATGCCTCACCTGCTGGTCGCGGGTACCACCGGTTCCGGCAAGTCCGTCGGTGTGAACGCCATGATCCTCAGCATGCTCTATAAAGCGCAGCCGGAAGATGTGCGTTTCATCATGATCGACCCGAAAATGCTCGAATTGTCGGTCTATGAAGGTATTCCACATCTGCTGACTGAAGTGGTCACCGACATGAAAGACGCCGCCAACGCCCTGCGCTGGAGCGTGAATGAGATGGAACGCCGCTACAAGCTGATGTCTGCGCTGGGCGTGCGTAACCTGGCCGGCTATAACGAGAAAATCGCCGAAGCGGCGCGCATGGGCCGTCCGATTCCGGATCCGTACTGGAAGCCGGGTGACAGCATGGATGCCCAGCATCCGGTGCTGGAAAAACTGCCTTATATCGTGGTGCTGGTCGACGAATTCGCTGACCTGATGATGACCGTCGGTAAGAAAGTGGAAGAGCTGATTGCCCGTCTGGCGCAGAAAGCGCGTGCGGCCGGTATTCACCTTGTGCTGGCGACCCAGCGTCCTTCCGTAGACGTTATCACCGGTCTGATTAAAGCGAACATCCCGACGCGTATCGCCTTTACCGTATCAAGTAAAATTGACTCCCGTACCATTCTTGACCAGGGCGGTGCAGAGTCGCTGCTGGGAATGGGTGACATGCTCTATTCCGGGCCGAACTCCACCTCTCCGGTGCGTGTTCACGGCGCGTTCGTGCGCGACCAGGAAGTGCACGCGGTCGTGCAGGACTGGAAAGCGCGCGGTCGTCCGCAATACGTCGATGGCATCACCAGCGATACGGAAAGCGAAGGCGGCGGCGGTGGCTTTGACGGCGGTGAAGAGCTGGATCCGTTATTCGATCAGGCGGTGAATTTCGTTACCGAAAAACGTAAAGCGTCTATCTCCGGCGTACAGCGTCAGTTCCGCATCGGCTATAACCGCGCTGCGCGCATTATCGAGCAGATGGAAGCGCAGGGCATTGTGAGCGAGCAGGGGCATAACGGTAACCGCGAGGTGCTGGCTCCGCCACCGTTTGATTAACCTTTCGCGATTGCAAAGAAGGGTAAATCAGCCAAAATTAAGCATTTTCTTCTGTCGCCTGCCTCCGGGCAGGTCCAGAATAGAAGTCGGAAACCCCATATCGGGAAGACGTATTTTAAGGAATAACAATGAAAAAAATCGCCATCGCCTGTGCATTACTCACCAGTTTTGTCGCCAGCAGCGTCTGGGCTGATGCAGCCAGCGACCTTAAAAGCCGACTGGATAAAGTAAGCAGCTTCCACGCCAGCTTCACGCAGAAAGTGACGGACGGCAGCGGCAACGCGGTGCAGGAAGGTCAGGGGGACTTGTGGGTAAAACGGCCAAATCTGTTTAACTGGCACATGACCCAGCCGGATGAGAGCATCCTGGTGTCTGACGGTAAAACCTTATGGTTCTACAACCCGTTCGTTGAGCAGGCTACTGCGACCTGGCTGAAAGATGCCACCAGCAATACGCCATTTATGCTGATTGCCCGTAACCAGGCCAGCGACTGGCAGCAGTACAATATTAAACAGACGGGTGACGAGTTTGTCCTGACGCCGAAAGGCAGCAACGGCAACCTGAAGCAGTTCACCATCAATGTCAGCACCAACGGTACCATTAATCAGTTCGGCGCGGTTGAGCAGGACGATCAGCGCAGCAGCTATCAGCTCAAATCTCAGCAGAACGGCGCCGTTGATGCATCGAAGTTCACCTTTACCCCGCCGAAGGGCGTAACGGTGGACGACCAACGCAATAAGTAAGAGGCGTGAGTGGGCAATCTGTCGCTCGATTTTTCAGATAACGCGTTTCAACCTCTGGCCGCCCGTATGCGGCCAGAAAATTTAGCGCAGTACATCGGTCAGCAGCACCTGCTGGCTGCCGGTAAGCCCTTGCCGCGCGCCATTGAGGCGGGGCATTTGCACTCCATGATCCTCTGGGGCCCCCCAGGCACCGGCAAGACTACGCTTGCAGAAGTGATTGCCCGTTATGCCAACGCGGACGTTGAGCGTATCTCAGCGGTGACGTCCGGCGTGAAGGAGATCCGTGAGGCTATCGAGCGTGCACGTCAGAACCGCAACGCCGGACGCCGCACCATTCTTTTTGTCGACGAAGTCCATCGCTTCAACAAGAGCCAGCAGGATGCCTTCCTGCCGCATATTGAAGACGGCACGATCTTCTTCATTGGGGCGACTACCGAAAACCCGTCGTTTGAGCTGAACTCGGCGCTGCTTTCCCGTGCGCGCGTTTATCTGCTCAAATCGCTGACGACTGAGGATATCGAAAAGGTTCTCACTCAGGCGATGGACGACAAATCGCGCGGCTACGGCGGGCAGGATATCGTTCTGCCTGACGAGACGCGTCGTGCGATTGCCGAGCTGGTTAACGGCGATGCGCGTCGGGCGCTGAACACGCTGGAAATGATGGCCGACATGGCCGAGGTCGACGATGCCGGCAAGCGGGTGCTAAAACCGGAACTGCTCACCGAAATTGCCGGGGAACGCAGCGCGCGTTTCGATAATAAAGGTGACCGTTTTTACGATTTGATTTCGGCGCTGCATAAGTCCGTGCGCGGTAGCGCGCCGGATGCGGCGCTGTACTGGTATGCGCGCATTATTACTGCGGGTGGCGATCCGCTATACGTCGCGCGCCGCTGTCTGGCGATTGCCTCAGAAGATGTCGGCAACGCCGACCCGCGTGCCATGCAGGTCGCGCTGTCGGCCTGGGATTGTTTCACCCGGGTTGGACCTGCGGAGGGCGAGCGTGCCATTGCGCAGGCGATTGTCTATCTGGCCTGTGCGCCGAAAAGCAATGCCGTCTATACCGCGTTTAAGGCCGCGATGTCTGACGCACGCGAACGCCCGGACTACGATGTACCGGTTCATCTGCGTAATGCGCCGACCAAACTGATGAAAGAGATGGGGTATGGGCAGGAATACCGCTACGCTCATGATGAACCCAATGCCTACGCTGCCGGGGAGGAATATTTCCCGCAGGAGATGGCACAAACGCGCTATTATCACCCCACAAACAGAGGTCTTGAAGGAAAGATTGGTGAAAAGCTCACCTGGCTCGCCGGACAGGATCAAAATAGCCCTATAAAACGCTACCGTTAGTTCAATCGTTGCGGTAATGTTGGCAATTGTATCCTTGTGACCGCAGGCTGTGGTCACATTTCCTATTTTAATTCGATAAGCACAGGATAAGCATGCTCGATCCCAATCTGCTGCGTAATGAGCCAGACGCAGTCGCTGAAAAACTGGCACGCCGGGGCTTTAAGCTGGATGTAGATAAGCTGCGCGCTCTTGAAGAGCGTCGTAAAGTACTGCAGGTACAAACTGAAAATCTGCAGGCAGAGCGTAACTCTCGATCGAAATCCATCGGCCAGGCGAAAGCGCGCGGGGAAGATATTGAGCCATTACGCCTGGAAGTGAACAAGCTGGGTGAAGAACTGGATCAGGCGAAAGCTGAACTGGATGTTCTTCAGGCCGAAATTCGTGATATTGCCCTGGCTATCCCGAATATTCCTGACGACAGCGTGCCTGTCGGCAAAGATGAAAACGACAACGTTGAAGTGAAACGCTGGGGTACGCCTCGTGAGTTTGACTTCGAGGTGCGCGACCACGTGACGCTGGGCGAAATGCACGCGGGCCTGGATTTTGCGGCAGCGGTTAAGCTGACCGGCTCTCGCTTCGTGGTGATGAAAGGCCAGATTGCCCATCTGCACCGCGCGCTGGCGCAGTTCATGCTGGATCTGCACACCGAGCAGCATGGCTACAGCGAAACCTATGTGCCGTATCTGGTCAACCACGATACGCTGTACGGTACGGGCCAGCTGCCGAAATTTGCCGGCGACCTGTTCCATACCCGTCCGCTGGACGAGGAAGCAGACAGCAGCAACTACGCGCTGATCCCAACCGCGGAAGTGCCGCTGACTAACCTCGTGCGTGATGAGATCATCGACGAAGACGACCTGCCAATCAAACTGACGGCGCACTCTCCGTGCTTCCGTTCTGAAGCAGGATCTTACGGTCGCGACACGCGCGGTCTGATCCGCATGCACCAGTTCGACAAAGTTGAGATGGTGCAGATCGTCCGTCCTGAAGAATCCATGGACGCGCTGGAAGAGATGACCGGCCACGCGGAGAAAGTGCTGGAGCTGCTAGGTCTGCCATACCGTCGTATGGCGCTGTGCACCGGTGATATGGGCTTTGGTGCCTGCAAAACCTTCGATCTGGAAGTGTGGGTACCTGCGCAGAACACCTACCGTGAGATCTCCTCCTGCTCTAACGTCTGGGATTTCCAGGCGCGCCGCATGCAGGCACGTTGCCGCAGCAAATCTGATAAGAAAACCCGTCTGGTGCATACCCTGAACGGTTCTGGCCTGGCTGTGGGCCGTACCCTGGTTGCCGTGCTGGAAAACTATCAGCAGGCAGACGGTCGTATCGAGATCCCTGAAGTGCTGCGTCCATACATGAAAGGCCAGCAGTACATCGGCTAATAATTTGTCTTAAAACAAAAAAGCGCCTCAGGGCGCTTTTTTTATGCCTTTGGTTTGATACGACGCAATAACCTCTCCCTCTAAAGTAGTAATACTCCTTCGAATGAAAGTCAGCATAAAAAGCTGATAACGATAATATTCGTTATATATAAAACTACATAGCGGTTTGCGCCGCCTCTCTTTTCTTTGTGAGCAACCAAAGTGAGTCTCTATGAAAATCAACGCGCCTGAAGCATTAATGGCTGCCGAGGTCACTCGCCGTGGGTTGATGAAAACCACGGCAATAGGCGGCCTGGCCGTAGCCAGTAGTGCCTTCACGCTCCCTTTTACCCGACTGGCGTCGGCGGCAGATGCTCTGTCTCCGGCCACTTCGCCGGAAAAAGTGGTGTGGAGTGCCTGTACCGTTAACTGCGGTAGCCGTTGTCCGCTGCGTATGCATGTGGTGGATGGCGAAATTAAATATGTCGAAACCGACAATACCGGGCACGATAACTACGAAGGGTTACATCAGGTTCGTGCGTGTTTGCGTGGTCGCTCCATGCGTCGCCGCGTCTATAATCCGGACCGCCTGAAATATCCGATGAAGCGTGTCGGTAAGCGTGGGGAAGGGAAGTTCGAGCGGATTAGCTGGGATGAAGCCTACGATATCATCGCCACCAATATGCAGCGCCTTATTAAAGAGTACGGCAACGAATCCATCTACCTGAACTACGGTACCGGGACGCTCGGCGGCACGCTGACCCGTTCCTGGCCGCCGGGGAAAACGCTGGTGGCGCGCCTGATGAACTGCTGCGGCGGTTATCTCAATCACTATGGCGACTACTCCTCGGCGCAGATCGCAGCGGGACTGAACTACACCTACGGCGGCTGGGCGGACGGCAACAGCCCGTCAGATATCGAAAACAGCAAGCTGGTCGTGCTGTTCGGTAACAACCCGGGTGAAACCCGCATGAGCGGTGGTGGAGTAACCTACTACCTCGAACAGGCTCGCGCCAAATCCAATGCCCGCATGATCATCATCGATCCGCGCTATACCGACACCGGTGCCGGACGTGAAGACGAGTGGATCCCAATACGTCCGGGTACCGATGCGGCCCTGGTCTCCGCGCTGGCGTGGGTGATGATCACCGAGAACCTCGTCGATCAGCCTTTCCTGGATAAATACTGCGTCGGCTATGACGAGAAAACCCTGCCAGCCAGCGCACCGGCAAACGGACATTACAAAGCTTACATTCTCGGTCAGGGTAGCGACGGCGTGGCAAAAACGCCGGAGTGGGCGTCCACCATCACCGGCATCCCGGCAGAGCGTATCGTTCAGCTGGCGCGTGAGATTGGCTCAGCCAAACCAGCTTACATTAGCCAGGGCTGGGGTCCGCAGCGTCATGCGAACGGTGAAATTGCGACCCGAGCCATTTCCATGCTCTCCATTCTGACCGGCAACGTCGGTATTCACGGCGGTAACACCGGCGCGCGTGAAGGCTCATATGAAGTGCCGTTTGAACGTATGCCAACGCTGGATAACCCGGTTCAGACCAGCATCTCCATGTTTATGTGGACCGATGCGATTGAACGTGGCCCGGAAATGACCGCCCTGCGCGACGGCGTGCGCGGTAAGGACAAGCTGGACGTGCCGATCAAGATGATCTGGAACTACGCCGGCAACTGTCTCATCAACCAGCACTCTGAAATCAACCGCACCCATGAAATCCTGCAGGACGACAAGAAGTGCGAGATGATTGTGGTGATCGACTGCCACATGACCTCCTCGGCAAAATATGCCGATATCCTGCTGCCGGACTGCACCGCCTCTGAGCAGATGGATTTCGCGCTGGACGCCTCCTGCGGCAACATGTCCTACGTGATCTTTACCGACCAGGCGATTAAACCGCGCTTCGAGTGCAAAACCATTTATGAGATGACCTCTGAACTGGCGAAACGTCTAGGCGTTGAGCAGCAGTTCACCGAGGGGCGTACTCAGGAAGGGTGGATGCGCCATCTGCATGAACTCTCCCGTAAGGCAATTCCTGACCTCCCTGACTTTGATACCTTCCGCAAGCAGGGGATGTACAAACAGCGCGATCCGGAAGGACACCACGTGGCGTACAAAGCGTTCCGTGAAGATCCGCAGGCGAACCCGCTGACCACGCCGTCGGGCAAAATCGAAATCTATTCCGAAGCGCTGGCAAAAATTGCCTCCACCTGGGAGCTGCCGGAAGGGGATGTTATCGATCCGCTGCCGATCTACACGCCGGGCTTTGAAAACTATAACGATCCGCTGACGGCGAAATTCCCGCTGCAGCTGACCGGCTTCCACTATAAAGCGCGTGTTCACTCCACCTACGGTAACGTCGACGTGCTGAAAGCCGCCTGCCGCCAGGAGATGTGGATCAACCCGATGGACGCGAAAGCGCGCGGCATCAGCAATGGCGATCGCGTGCGCATCTTCAACGGTCGCGGCGAGGTGCATATTGAAGCCAAAGTCACCCCGCGCATGATGCCCGGCGTGGTGGCGTTAGGGGAAGGGGCCTGGTACAGCCCGGATGCCAACCGCATCGACCAGGCAGGCAGTATTAACGTACTGACCACACAGCGTCCGTCGCCGCTGGCGAAGGGTAACCCATCCCACACTAACCTTGTCCAGGTTGAAAAGGTTTAAGGAGTAACCGATGACAACTCAGTATGGATTTTTTATTGATTCCAGCCGTTGTACCGGGTGCAAAACCTGCGAGCTGGCCTGCAAAGATTACAAAGACCTGACGCCGGACGTGAGCTTCCGTCGCATCTACGAATACGCCGGGGGCGACTGGCAGGAAGATAACGGCGTCTGGCATCAGAACGTCTTTGCGTATTACCTGTCAATTGCCTGTAACCACTGTGAAGATCCCGCTTGTACAAAAGTCTGCCCGAGCGGGGCGATGCACAAGCGAGAAGACGGTTTTGTGGTGGTGGATGAAGATGTCTGCATTGGCTGTCGCTACTGCCATATGGCCTGTCCGTACGGCGCGCCGCAGTACAACGCCGCTAAAGGCCACATGACCAAATGCGACGGCTGCCACACCCGCGTAGCGGATGGCAAAAAGCCAATCTGCGTCGAGTCCTGTCCGCTGCGCGCGCTGGACTTCGGTCCTATTGAAGAGCTGCGTCAAAAACACGGTCAGCTTGCCGCCGTGGCACCGCTGCCGTCTGCGCACTTCACGAAGCCGAGTATTGTGATTAAACCTAACGCCAACAGCCGTCCTACAGGTGACACCACCGGCTACCTGGCAAATCCGAAGGAGGTGTGAGATGGGAAGTGGATGGCATGAATGGCCGCTGATGATCTTCACGGTCTTTGGTCAGTGCGTAGCGGGCGGCTTCATTGTGCTCGCGCTGGCGTTGTTGAAAGGTCGTCTCAATGCTGAACAGCAGCAGCGCCTGGTGTTGAGTATGTTTGGCCTGTGGGTGCTGATGGGGATCGGCTTTATCGCCTCTACGCTGCACCTGGGTTCGCCGATGCGCGCGTTTAACTCCCTGAACCGCGTGGGGGCCTCATCACTGAGTAACGAGATTGCCAGTGGCGCAATTTTCTTTGCCGTCGGTGGGCTAGGCTGGCTGCTGGCCGCTATGAAGAAGTTGCCTGCGGGTCTGCGCAGCCTGTGGCTGATTGTGACCATGGTGCTGGGCGTAGTGTTCGTGTGGATGATGGTGCGTGTCTATAACACCATCGATACCGTCCCCACCTGGTACAGCGTCTGGACGCCAATGAGCTTCTTCCTGACGATGTTTATCGGCGGGCCGCTGCTGGGCTACCTGCTGCTGCGCGTGGCGGGTGTCGACGGATGGGCAATGCGTCTGCTGCCCGCTGATTCGCTGCTGGCGCTGGTAGTGAGTGCTATAGTCGCCCTGATGCAGGGTTCTGAACTGGCAACCATTCACAGCTCTATTCAGCAGGCCTCTGCCCTGGTGCCGGACTACGGTGCGCTGATGGCCTGGCGTATCGTTCTGCTGGTCGCCGCGCTGGTATTCTGGATTGCCCCTCAGCTCAAAGGATATCAGCCGGCGCTGCCGCTGCTGTCACTGGCTTTTGTGCTGGTACTGGCGGGTGAACTGATTGGTCGCGGCGTGTTCTACGGGTTGCATATGACCGTTGGTATGGCTGTCGTCAGTTAACGTTTCATTTGGTTATATCAAGCCGGGCCAGAGTGCCCGGCTTTTTCTTTTTTCGATCATGAAATTTTTCGACTGTCGTTTTGTTTTAATTTCCCCCATTAATAAATGAAAACAGAGACATAATTAATATCTATAGCAGGCGTGGCATTAGCAGGATAAGTTTTTTAAATCGACAGAGAACATATTGTGCGAGGCGGCTAAATCAGTGGATTGACTTTGTTTTTGCCAGTGGCATGATGCGCACGAAATCTGAACTTCCTCACGGTTTTTAATCCATGACCACCTATACCCGGCCAGTGCTGCTGTTGCTCTGTGGCCTGCTTTTGTTGACCCTGGCGATCGCAGTGTTAAATACGCTCGTCCCGCTGTGGCTCGCCCATGAAAACTTACCGACCTGGCAGGTGGGTATGGTCAGCTCGTCCTTTTTTACCGGCAACCTTCTTGGAACCCTGGTGACCGGGAGCCTGATTAAGCGCTTTGGCTTTAACCGCAGCTATTATCTGGCCTCGCTGATTTTCGCCGCCGGATGTGCGGGGCTGGGCCTGATGGTCGGCTTCTGGAGCTGGATGGCATGGCGCTTTATCGCCGGTGTTGGCTGCGCGATGATTTGGGTGGTCGTTGAAAGTGCGCTGATGTGCAGCGGCACCTCCCGCAACCGCGGACGCCTGCTGGCTGCCTACATGATGGTTTACTATGTCGGCACCGTGCTGGGACAACTGATGGTGAGCAAGCTGCCAACCGACCTGATGAGCGTTCTGCCGTGGGTAACGGGCATGGTGCTGGCCGCAATCCTGCCGCTGCTCTTTACCCGCATTGTGAACCAGAACAGTGAACACCAGGAAGCAACCCACGTCTGGCCCATGCTGAGACTGCGTCAGGCCCGTCTGGGCGTTAACGGCTGCATTATCTCGGGGATTGTCCTCGGCTCGCTCTATGGCCTGATGCCGCTTTATCTGAACCATCAGGGCGTCAGCGACTCCGGAATTGGCTTCTGGATGGCGGTGATGGTGAGTGCGGGTATTGTTGGACAATGGCCAATTGGCCGTCTGGCTGATCGCTTTGGCCGTCTGCTGGTGCTGCGCGTTCAGGTCTTCGTGGTGATCATGGGATGCCTCGCCATGCTCAGCAATGCCGCGATGGCACCCGCGCTGTTTATTCTTGGAGCGGCAGGTTTTACGCTTTATCCGGTCGCGATGGCGTGGGCCTGTGAGAAAGTTGAGCATCACCAGCTCGTGGCAATGAACCAGGCGCTTTTACTGAGCTATACCATCGGCAGCTTATTAGGGCCGACGTTTACCGCGATGCTGATGCAAAATTATTCCGACAATTTACTGTTTATCATGATCGCCAGCGTGTCGTTTATTTATCTCTTAATGCTGCTGCGTAAAGCGGGCGAACATCCAACGCCTGTGGCACACGCCTGATTAAATAAAAGCCTGTCATCGACAGGCTTTTTTGTCCCTGTCACATATAAGACTTTTACGTATTGTTTGTTTTTCCCCCCTGGCGATAATTCAAATGAGTTCTACCACTAAAAGGCAACAATCATGTCTATACGTCGTTTTTCCACTACCGCACTTGCCGTAGTGTTGTCTTTAACGTTTGCAACGGCTCCGGTCATGGCTAATCCTGGCAACGGGAACGGCGGTGGTCACGGAAACGGTGGCGGACAAGGTAATGGCGGCAATCATGGTAACGGGAATTCTGGTAACTCCGGTAACCATGGTAATAAGCAAAATAGCGGACAGGATAACCCTGGAAAATCGGATAAGAACTTCAAAAACAGCAAAGATGTCGGTAATGACGTTGATGCTCGCGTGAGCTTCGATCATGTCCGTCATCTTGCCGTGAATTACGGCTTAACGGGCTATAAGTCACTGCCCCCGGGGATCGCAAAAAACCTGGCGCGCGGTAAACCACTGCCTCCGGGTATTGCGAAGAAGGCCGTTCCGGCCTCAATGCTGGACCAGCTTCCTTCCTATCCCGGCTACGAATGGCGCGTAGTGGGTGACGACCTGGTCTTAATTGCGCTGAGTACTGCGATTGTGACTTCCGTTATTAACGGCGTCTTTAAATAGAATAAAAAAGGCCCGGTTCTCACCGGGCCTTTTCTTTAATACATCACTTTGTGACCGTACTGTTCAAGAATACCTTTGACGCGTTCCATCGTCTCTTTTTTCGGCGGCTTCACGCCATCAAGCTTGTACTCTTCACCCATGGCCACCCATTTATGTTTACCCAGCTCGTGATAGGGCAGAAGCTCGATTTTCTCGACGTTGCCCATGTCGCGGGTAAATTCTCCCAGGCGGTGCGCGGAGTCGTCGTCATCTGACCAGCCAGGAACAACCACGTAGCGGATCCAGGTTTTGATGCCCTTGTCGGCAATGTATTTGGCAAACTCCAACGTGCGGTGGTTGGAGACGCCCACCAGATTCTGGTGGATCTCATCATTCATCTGTTTGAGATCGAGCATCACCAGATCGGTCACGTCGAGCAGTTCATCAATCACCGGATCGTAGCGACGTACAAAGCCGTTGGTGTCGAGGCAGGTATGAATGCCTTCTTTATGGCAGGCGCGGAACCAGTCGCGGACAAACTCAGCCTGAAGAATGGCTTCACCGCCGGACGCGGTCACACCGCCGCCGGAGGCGTTCATAAAGTGGCGATAGGTCACCACCTCTTTCATCAGATCGTCGACGGTGACTTCTTTACCGCCGTGCGTGTCCCAGGTGTCGCGGTTATGGCAGTACAGGCAGCGCATCAGGCAGCCCTGGAAAAAGGTGATAAAGCGGATACCCGGGCCATCGACGGTGCCACAGGATTCAAAGGAGTGAATACGACCAATAGTTGACATTGCGGTGATATCTCCATCATCGGCCCGTCCGGGGCCTGTGTATGCACAGCTCAAAGCCGGCTGTGTTAAGTCTGTTTTGGCTGTTATCCATTCAGTATAGATAGCGGACAAAAGAGACTGAGGTGGAGAGGGTGCTAAAAAGGCCCCACTGACGTGGAGCCTTTATTGTACGCTTGTTAACGCGTGATTTCAGTCAATTCCACTTACATGGACTGAGTGAAAGTACGGGTGATAACGTCCTGCTGCTGTTCTTTAGTCAGGGAGTTAAAACGTACTGCGTAGCCAGATACACGGATGGTCAGCTGAGGATATTTCTCAGGATGTTCCATCGCGTCGAGCAGCATTTCACGGTTCATGACGTTCACGTTCAGGTGCTGACCACCTTCGATGGACGCTTCGTGGTGGAAGTAACCATCCATCAGACCCGCGAGGTTAGTTTTACGCACTTCGTCGTCTTTACCCAGCGCATTTGGCACGATAGAGAAGGTGTAGGAGATACCATCTTTCGCGTAAGCAAACGGCAGTTTAGCGACAGAAGTCAGAGAGGCAACCGCACCTTTCTGGTCACGACCGTGCATTGGGTTTGCACCTGGGCCGAATGGCGCGCCAGCACGACGACCGTCTGGGGTGTTACCGGTTTTCTTACCATACACAACGTTAGAGGTGATGGTCAGAACAGACTGAGTCGGGATAGCGTTACGGTAGGTAGTCAGTTTCTGAATTTTCTTCATGAAACGTTCTACCAGGTCAACCGCCATGTCATCAACGCGAGAATCGTTGTTACCAAACTGCGGATATTCGCCTTCGATTTCGAAGTCGATAGCCAGACCGTCTTCGTCACGAATTGGTTTAACTTTCGCATATTTGATTGCAGACAGGGAGTCAGCAGCAACGGACAGACCTGCGATACCACACGCCATGGTGCGGATAACGTCACGGTCGTGCAGCGCCATCAGAGAGGCTTCGTAGCTGTACTTGTCGTGCATGTAGTGGATAACGTTCAGCGCAGTGACGTACTGTTTCGCCAGCCAGTCCATGAAGTGGTCCATGCGTTCCATGACTTCGTCATAGTTCAGCACATCACCTTTGATCGGCTCAGACTTAGGACCAACCTGCATTTTCAGTTTTTCATCAACGCCGCCGTTGATTGCGTACAGCATGGTTTTCGCCAGGTTTGCACGCGCACCGAAGAACTGCATTTGCTTACCAACAACCATTGGGCTTACGCAGCAAGCGATAGCGTAATCGTCGTTGTTGAAGTCCGGACGCATCAGGTCATCGTTCTCGTACTGCAGAGAAGAGGTGTCGATGGACACTTTAGCGGCGAATTTCTTGAAGTTCAGAGGCAGTTTTTCAGACCACAGAACGGTGATGTTCGGCTCCGGAGAAGGACCCATGGTGTACAGGGTATTCAGGAAGCGGAAGCTGTTTTTGGTCACCAGAGTACGGCCGTCAACGCCCATACCGCCGATGGATTCAGTTGCCCAGATTGGGTCACCGGAGAACAGCTCATCGTATTCAGGGGTACGCAGGAAGCGAACCATACGCAGTTTCATGACCAGGTGGTCAATCATTTCCTGAGCGTCTTGCTCGGTGATTTTGCCTGCTTTCAGGTCACGTTCGATATAGGCATCCAGGAAGGTGGATACGCGACCGAAGGACATTGCTGCGCCGTTCTGAGATTTAACTGCGGCCAGGTAGCCGAAGTAGGTCCACTGGATAGCTTCCTGAGCGTTGGTAGCAGGACCAGAGATATCGCAGCCGTATTTAGCAGCCATCTCTTTGATCTGACCCAGCGCGCGGTGCTGTTCAGCGATTTCTTCACGCAGACGGATAGTCGCTTCCAGGTTTACGCCGTTTTCCAGATCGGACTGCAGGGAAACAAACTGCGCGTACTTGTCTTTCATCAGGAAGTCGATACCGTACAGCGCAACGCGACGGTAGTCACCGATGATACGGCCACGGCCATATGCATCTGGCAGACCAGTCAGAACGCCAGATTTACGGCAGTTCAGAATGTCTTTGGTGTAAACATCGAATACGCCCTGGTTGTGGGTTTTGCGGTATTCGGTGAAGATTTTTTTCAGCATTGGGTCCAGCTCGCGGTTATACGCTTTGCATGAACCTTCAACCATTTTAATACCACCGAACGGGATGATTGCGCGTTTCAGTGGTGCTTCAGTCTGCAGACCAACGATTTTCTCAAGGGCTTTGTTGATATAGCCAGCATCGTGAGAAGTGATGGTGGAAGCAACGGAGGTGTCAAAATCAACTGGCGCGTGAGTGCGGTTTTCCAGTTTAACGCCTTCCATTACGCTGTCCCACAGCTTGGTGGTCGCGTCAGTTGCGCCAGCCAGGAAGGATTCGTCACCTTCATACGGGGTATAGTTTTTCTGAATGAAGTCACGTACGTTTACTTCATTCTGCCAGTCACCTTTCGCAAAACCTTCCCAGGCTGTGGCTAACTTTTCATTAAGCTCGGACATGTAACACCTACCTTCTTAAGTGGATTTTTTATTTACTGCCTGAGAAAACCATCAATGATGATCGTCGCCACGCAGGTAAATGACCCAGTATGTCAACCCAACTAACAGACCCCCACCGATAATGTTCCCGATAGTGACAGGGATCAGGTTATCAGTAATGAAATTCATAATAGTCAGGTGTGAGAAACTTTCCGGGGATGAACCAACTGCGGTCCAGAACTCCGGGCTCGCAAAGTCGCGGATAACAATGCCCATTGGGATCATGAACATATTGGCGATACTGTGCTCAAAGCCGCTGGCAACAAACATCGCAACCGGCAGAACCATAATTAAGGCTTTGTCCATCAGGCTACGACCCGAGTAGCTCATCCATACAGCCAGGCAGACCATCAGGTTAGCGAGGATGCCGAGAGCAACGGCTTCGATAAATGTGTGGTGCATTTTGTGGTCGGCGGTTTGCAGGACGTTAAGGCCCCAGCCACCGTTGGCGGTCATGTACTCGCCAGAAAGCCACATCAACAAAACAAAGAGCAGACAACCAACCAGGTTACCCACGTAAACATTAAGCCAGTTACGTGCCAGCTGACCCCAGGTAATTCTTCCGCTCGCCTTTGCCACGACAATCAGCACCGTTGAGGTGAAGAGGTCGGCGCCGCAAATGACGCAAAGAATCAGACCCAGTGAGAAACAAATGCCGCCAATCAGTTTGGCCATGCCGAAAGGCATTCCGGCAGTACCGGTGGTGGCGGTGATGTAGAAGACGAAAGCGATAGAGATGAACACACCAGCCGTGATCGCCAGATAGAACGTCTTCATCGGGTGTTTCGTTGCTTTATAGACACCTGCTTCTTCGGCAACTTTGGCCATCGCAGCAGGGAGTAAAAGATCAAAAGGGTTGTCAGCTTTCACACTAACTCTCTCTTTATTAAGTCGGCGACGAGATACTAACAAAGCATTATAGAAGAGAAATTGATATAGATCATATCTCGCCTGGCTTATAGGCCCGCAATGTGTATGGATTTACAGCAAATGCGGAGTAAGTATTTGATTATCCGTATAAAAATAAATTTTAAAAGTTATGAAAAGAGTTGAATTTTTTCGTTCGGCCACCTCTTTATCAGTTAATTAATATGGAGTATTAACCATAAAAAGTAACAGTAAAGCCCAGATCAATATTATTATATTTACCCGTGTTTAACTTTATTATTACAATCAACAATCATTGCCGAAGGAAATAAAAAAAGGGGCAATGAAATTGCCCCGTAATATAGCCCAGACGATTGAATACGCCTACTGCTGGTAATGTTATGTGCGCTTATTTTGACCAGTAAGCGGCTTTTGCTTTCTGCAGCTTTTCGTAGGCCTTCAGCAGCGACTGATGCGCCGGGAAGGCTTTCAGATCGCTATCAACAGCCTGCAGGCCATAGAACGGCGCTTCGCCGCTCAGGGCTGCGCTGGCTGCTTCAACGGCCTCAGCGCCGTACATACGCACGAAAGCATTCAGATATTGCAGCGGTTCGCGATCCTCTTCCTGTGCAAGCAGCAGCAGGGTTTGCAGGCAGCGGTAATAGTTGGTGCGCTCGGCAGAGAAGACCGACTGGTTGAACTCCATGGTCCACTCGGTCCAGGCCAGGGCCTGATCCAGATCGCCGCCCGCCAGGGCCAGCATCGCTTTCAACTCACCGATGCGCAGGGTGTACCAGCCGTTGTCTTTACCGGTCGCCAGGCCCAGGAGTTCGCGTACGCGGGTGAAATCATCGTGGCCTTCTTCGTCCAGCTGGGCGATCAGGTTCAGATAATCTTCTTTCTCCCATTCGCTGCCCGGCAGAGCCAGCAGCGTTTCTCGCAGATGCGCGCCCATGCTGTTGTTTGCCAGCCACAGATCTTCCGCCGGATAGATATCAGACATGCCAGGCACGATGATGCGGCACGCGTAAACGCCCAGGTGCTCGTAATCGGCAATGTACACTTCCTGGTCTTCCGCGTTAAAGATCGCCATCAGCGTCGCGAACTCTTCTTCCGTGGTACCGGCAAAGCTCCAGTCCACGAACGGATAGTCCGCGTCCTGCTTGAACATATCCCAGGAAATTAAGCCGCTGGAATCGATGAAGTGGGTTTCGAGGTTGGTATGCTCGGCCACTTCTTCATCGTCAAACGTTGGCGGCGTAAACACGTCGAGATCTTTCAGGCTACGGCCCTGGAGCAGCTCGGTAACGGTACGCTCCAGCGCCACGCCGAAGTCCGGGTGCGCGCCGAAGGAGGCGAAGCAGGTGCCGTTGGTCGGGTTAAACAGCACGACGCAGATCACTGGATACTTGCCGCCCAGCGAGCCGTCATACGCAAAGATTGGGAAACCTTCTGCTTCCAGCTTGGCGATGGATTCCACCACGCCCGGGTAGCGCGCCAGCACCTCTGCCGGAATTTCAGGCAGGCTGATGGATTCGGCAATAATGCGGTTTTTGATATGACGCTCGAAGACTTCAGACAGCCCCTGCACGCGCGCTTCATTGCGGGTGTTACCGGCGGACATGCCGTTAGACACATACAGGTTGCCGACAATGTTCATCGGAATATAGACGGTCTGCTCGTCAGATTGACGGGTAAACGGCAGGGCGCAAATACCGCGATCGTCGTTGCCGGACTGCAGATCGATCAGCATGCTGGCGGTCAGTTCGTTTTCCGGATCGTAGAAGGCACGCAGGCGCGCGTCGAGAATTCCTTCCGGCAGTTCATCGTCTTCGGTCAGCGGGAACCATTTTTCGTTCGGATAGTGAACGAACGGGCCGTTGGCGATGGTTTCGCCCAGCCAGAAGTCAGCGAAGAAATAGTTGGTGGACAGACGCTCAAAATACTCACCCAGCGCGGAGGCCAGTGCCGCTTTTTTTGTCGCGCCTTTACCGTTGGTAAAGCACAGGGCACAGTCTTTATCGCGAATATGCACGGACCAGACATGAGGCACCGGATTGAGCCAGGAGGCTTCTTCGATGTTAAAACCCAGGTCGGTCAGTTTCTGCTGGAAGCGAGCGATGGAATCTTCCAGAGCGGCGTCTTTGCCGGGGATAAACGTTTGAGTCATGGCGTTCACTTTTATCGTACGTAAAGCGCGCAATGATACGGGTTTTGCGTGACGGGTGCTATCTCCGGCGAAAATAAAAGACTGGGCTATGCTTATTGTCAGTAACTCACTGTTAAGGCATAGAAAAATGAAAGCATTCGATCTCCAGCGGATGGCGTTTGATAAAGTCCCTCCTGAATTTTTAGGCGAAGTGGCGCTGCGTAGTCTGTATACCTTCGTTCTGGTCTTCCTGTTTCTTAAAATCACCGGTCGTCGCGGCGTGCGGCAGATGTCGCTTTTTGAAGTGTTGATCATCCTGACGTTGGGTTCCGCGGCGGGGGATGTCGCCTTCTATGATGATGTGCCGATGGTGCCGGTATTTATCGTTTTTGTCACACTGGCGCTGCTTTACCGCCTTGTCATGTGGCTGATGTCGAAAAGTGAAAAGCTGGAAGATCTGCTTGAAGGGAAGCCGGTCGTTATCGTCGAGGACGGTCAGCTGGCCTGGGAAAACGTTCAGAGCGCCAATATGACCGAGTTTGAGTTCTTTATGGAGCTACGCCTCAACAGCGTGGAACAGCTCGGGCAGGTGCGTCTGGCGATCATGGAGACCAACGGGCAGATCAGCGTCTATTACTATTCTGACGATGAGGTGAGGCCGGGACTGTGCATCCTGCCGGATATGCTGGTCGAGCGTTTCAGAACCGTACCGGAATCAGGCGAGTATGCCTGCGTGAGATGTAGCCATGTCGTCGCGATGCAGCCGGGGGATCGTCAATTATGCCCCCGCTGTGCAAATCCGGAATGGACGAAGGTTAGCCGGGCTAAACGCATCACCTGACAGCCATTTTGTCGGTTTTGTCCTGGCGAGGCGGCAGATTGTTTTGTGTGACGTGGGGCACATTTCACGGGTCATAAGTTTTAGACATTGCGGCGCGTGTCACTGAATGATAAAACCGATATCCACAGTTATAACTTATGGCTTTTAGCGTGGTGAGGGGAAATGGCTCAAGTCTTTAATTTCAGTTCAGGTCCGGCAATGTTACCGGCAGACGTGCTTAAACAGGCTCAACAGGAACTTTGTGACTGGAACGGTCTGGGAACGTCGGTGATGGAAATCAGCCACCGGGGTAAAGAGTTTATTCAGGTGGCGGAAGAGGCAGAAAAGGATTTTCGCGATCTGCTGAATATTCCCTCGAACTACAAAGTATTGTTCTGTCACGGCGGCGGGCGCGGCCAGTTTGCAGGCGTACCGCTAAACATCCTGGGCGATAAAACGACGGCAGACTACGTTGACGCAGGCTACTGGGCGGCCAGTGCGGTGAAAGAAGCGCACAAATACTGCACGCCGAATGTGATTGACGCCAAAGTGACCGTTGACGGCCTGCGCGCCGTGAAGTCAATGAGCGAATGGCAGCTTTCTGATAACGCAGCGTATCTGCACTATTGCCCGAACGAAACCATTGACGGGATTGCCATCGACGAGACGCCGAACTTCGGTAAAGACGTCGTGGTTGCCGCTGACTTCTCCTCCACCATTCTTTCTGCACCAATTGACGTCAGCCGTTATGGCGTGATCTACGCGGGCGCGCAGAAAAATATCGGCCCTGCAGGCCTGACGATTGTTATCGTGCGTGAAGACCTGCTGGGTAAAGCGCATACATCGTGCCCGTCCATTCTTGATTACACCGTGCTGAACGACAACGATTCTATGTTCAACACCCCACCGACGTTTGCCTGGTACCTCTCCGGCCTGGTCTTCAAATGGCTGAAGCAAAACGGCGGCGTGGCGCAGATGGACAAAGTGAATCAGCAGAAAGCCGAACTGCTGTATGGCGTGATCGACAAGAGCGATTTCTACCGCAACGACGTGGCGAAAGCTAACCGTTCCCGCATGAACGTGCCGTTCCAGCTGGCGGACAGCAACCTGGATAAAGTGTTCCTGGAAGAGTCCTTCGCGGCCGGCCTGCACGCGCTGAAAGGTCACCGTGTCGTGGGCGGCATGCGTGCCTCCATCTATAACGCGATGCCGCTGGAAGGCGTTAAAGCGCTGACCGATTTCATGATCGACTTCGAACGTCGCCACGGTTAATCGCGCTGTTTTCACCCCCGTAGCCCTGCTGCGGGGTTTTTATTATGTTGAGTTGAGAGTTAAGTTTTCATGGAATCCCTGACGTTACAACCTATCGCGCGGGTAGATGGCACCATTAATCTGCCTGGTTCAAAAAGTGTCTCGAACCGCGCTCTGCTGCTGGCAGCACTGGCAAACGGCACCACCGTCCTTACAAACCTGCTGGACAGCGATGACGTGCGCCATATGCTCAATGCGCTGAAAGCGTTGGGCGTTCATTACACTCTCTCCGACGATCGTACCCGCTGCGAAGTGACCGGCAACGGCGGCGCGCTGCAGACGGGTGAAGAGCTTGAGCTGTTTCTGGGCAACGCGGGTACCGCGATGCGTCCGCTGGCGGCGGCCCTGTGTCTTGGGCGCAACAACATTGTGCTGACCGGCGAGCCGCGCATGAAAGAGCGTCCGATTGGCCATCTGGTGGATGCCCTGCGTCAGGGCGGCGCGCAGATCGAGTATCTGGAGCAGGAAAATTATCCGCCACTGCGTCTGCGCGGGGGCTTTACCGGCGGTCACGTCGAGGTTGACGGCAGCGTCTCCAGCCAGTTCCTGACCGCACTGCTGATGACCGCGCCGCTGGCTCCGCAGGATACGGTTATCACGATTAAAGGTGAGCTGGTCTCCAAACCGTATATTGATATCACGCTGCACCTGATGAAAACCTTCGGCGTTGAGGTGGAAAACCAGTCTTATCAGCGTTTTGTCGTGCGTGGGGCGCAGCAGTACCAGTCTCCGGGCAGCTATCTTGTTGAAGGCGACGCCTCGTCGGCATCTTACTTCCTGGCTGCAGGCGCGATCAAAGGCGGTACCGTGAAGGTGACCGGTATTGGTCGCAACAGCGTGCAGGGTGACATTCGTTTTGCGGACGTGCTGGAAAAAATGGGCGCGGTTGTGACCTGGGGTGATGACTTCATTTCCTGTACTCACGGCGAGCTGAAGGCCATCGACATGGACATGAACCATATTCCGGATGCGGCGATGACCATTGCCACGGCGGCGCTGTTTGCAAAAGGCACCACCACGCTGCGTAACATCTACAACTGGCGCGTAAAAGAGACTGACCGTCTGTTTGCGATGGCGACCGAACTGCGTAAGGTCGGTGCTGAGGTGGAAGAGGGCGAAGACTACATTCGCGTCACGCCTCCTGCAAAACTGCAGGTTGCCGAGATCGGCACCTACAACGATCACCGTATGGCGATGTGCTTCTCGCTGGTGGCACTGTCCGACACGCCTGTGACCATTCTCGATCCGAAATGTACGGCGAAAACGTTCCCGGACTACTTTGAACAGCTGGCACGCATTAGCACGCTGGCCTGATGACTTTTGCCGCATCACCTGATGCGGCATTTCCTTACGCTTCCTGACGAACACTTCCGTTCATTTCTTCTACACTCTGCTTCAATCAATCCGTAATTTGCACGCAAAGGTAACAGTTGCGCACGTTGACGCGTATAATGCGCGGCGTTCATGTAAACGGTATGCCTTATTTAAGGAGAAAAAGATGACGGCAATTGCCCCGGTAATCACCATTGACGGGCCGAGTGGCGCAGGGAAAGGGACTCTGTGCAAAGCGATGGCGGAAGCATTGCAATGGCATCTTTTAGATTCGGGAGCAATCTATCGCGTGCTGGCCCTGGCTGCGCTGCATCATCATGTGGACGTGGCGTCAGAAGAAGCGCTGGTTCCGCTGGCTGCGCATCTTGATGTGCGTTTCGTGTCGACCAATGGCAACCTGGAAGTCATCCTTGAAGGGGAAGACGTGAGCGGGGAAATCCGTACTCAGGAAGTGGCAAATGCGGCCTCTCAGGTAGCGGCCTTCCCGCGCGTTCGTGAGGCGCTGTTACGTCGTCAGCGCGCGTTCCGTGAAGCACCGGGTTTGATCGCGGACGGACGCGATATGGGAACCGTGGTATTCCCTGATGCACCTGTGAAAATTTTCCTTGACGCCTCTTCGGAAGAACGCGCTCAACGCCGCATGCTTCAGTTGCAGGAAAAGGGGTTTAGTGTTAACTTTGATCGCCTTTTATCCGAGATAAAAGAGCGCGATGACCGCGATCGTAACCGCGCCGTCGCCCCACTTGTTCCAGCAGAAGATGCATTAGTTCTGGATTCAACCAGTTTAACTATTGAGCAAGTGATTGAAAAAGCGCTACAATATGCGCGCCAAAAACTGGCACTCGCGTAATCGCGACCGATTTAGCAGTACCCCCGCTGCAATGGATTGACGGCGGGTATGTGAAACAACCCCATCCGGCATGGAGCCAGGTGGACGTTAATATTAACCTGAAGATTAAACATGACTGAATCTTTTGCTCAACTGTTTGAAGAATCCTTAAAAGAAATCGAAACCCGCCCGGGTTCCATCGTTCGCGGTGTTGTTGTTGCTATCGACAAAGACGTAGTACTGGTTGACGCCGGTCTGAAATCTGAGTCCGCCATTCCGGCAGAGCAGTTCAAAAACGCCCAGGGCGAGCTGGAAATCCAGGTTGGCGACGAAGTTGACGTTGCTCTGGACGCAGTAGAAGACGGCTTCGGTGAAACCCTGCTTTCTCGTGAGAAAGCGAAACGTCACGAAGCATGGATCACGCTGGAAAAAGCTTACGAAGAAGCTGAAACTGTGGTCGGTGTTATCAACGGCAAAGTTAAAGGTGGCTTCACTGTTGAGCTGAATGGTATTCGCGCGTTCCTGCCAGGTTCTCTGGTAGACGTTCGTCCAGTTCGTGACACCCTGCACCTGGAAGGCAAAGAGCTTGAGTTCAAAGTAATCAAGCTGGACCAGAAGCGTAACAACGTTGTTGTTTCCCGTCGTGCCGTTATCGAATCCGAAAACAGCGCAGAACGCGATCAGCTGCTGGAAAACCTGCAGGAAGGCATGGAAGTCAAAGGTATCGTTAAGAACCTCACTGACTACGGCGCATTCGTTGACCTGGGCGGCGTTGATGGCCTGCTGCACATCACCGACATGGCGTGGAAACGCGTTAAGCACCCAAGCGAAATCGTGAACGTGGGCGACGAAATCACTGTTAAAGTGCTGAAGTTCGACCGCGAGCGTACTCGTGTATCCCTCGGCCTGAAACAGCTGGGCGAAGATCCATGGGTAGCTATCGCTAAGCGTTACCCAGAAGGGACTAAACTGACTGGTCGCGTAACCAACCTGACTGACTACGGCTGCTTCGTTGAAATCGAAGAAGGCGTTGAAGGTCTGGTGCACGTTTCCGAAATGGACTGGACCAACAAAAACATCCACCCATCCAAAGTTGTTAACGTTGGTGATGTAGTGGAAGTGATGGTTCTGGATATCGACGAAGAACGTCGTCGTATCTCCCTGGGCCTGAAGCAGTGCAAAAACAACCCATGGCAGCAGTTCGCGGAAACCCACAACAAGGGCGACCGTGTTGAAGGTAAAATCAAGTCTATCACTGACTTCGGTATCTTCATCGGCCTGGACGGCGGCATCGATGGCCTGGTTCACCTGTCTGACATCTCCTGGAACGTTGCAGGCGAAGAAGCAGTTCGTGAATACAAAAAAGGCGACGAAATCGCTGCAGTTGTTCTGCAGGTTGACGCAGAGCGTGAGCGTATCTCCCTGGGCGTTAAACAGCTCGCAGAAGATCCGTTCAACAACTGGGTTGCACTGAACAAGAAAGGCGCAATCGTAAACGGTAAAGTCACTGCAGTTGACGCGAAAGGCGCAACCGTAGAACTGGCTGACGGCGTTGAAGGTTACCTGCGCGCTTCTGAAGCTTCCCGTGACCGCGTTGAAGATGCCACTCTGGTTCTGAACGTAGGCGACGACGTTGAAGCTAAGTTCACCGGTGTTGACCGTAAGAACCGTGCAATCAGCCTGTCTGTTCGTGCTAAAGACGAAGCTGATGAGAAAGATGCAATCGCAACTGTTAACAAACAGGAAGATGCAAACTTCTCTAACAACGCAATGGCTGAAGCTTTCAAAGCAGCTAAAGGCGAGTAATATCAGGTTCTCAGCATCATTTGCGCTGTAACGCATTTACAGCGCGAAGGATGAGGAGCAAACTTGACAGATTACAGGATTCGTCCTGTAATCAATAACAAAGGGCGGCTACGGCCGCCCTTGTTTAATGAGCTGTTCAGCTAATTGGTTTGAAAGGAACCGGAGGAATCATGACCAAGTCAGAATTGATTGAAAGACTTGCCAGTCAGCAACCGCATATCCCTGCCAAGGCAGTGGAAGATGCCGTAAAAGAGATGCTGGAGCATATGGCCTCCACTCTTGCCCAGGGCGAGCGCATTGAAATCCGCGGTTTCGGTAGTTTTTCTCTGCACTATCGTGCTCCACGTACCGGGCGTAACCCGAAAACTGGCGATAAAGTCGAGCTGGAAGGTAAGTACGTTCCACACTTTAAGCCGGGTAAAGAACTGCGCGATCGCGCCAATATTTACGGCAACTGAGTTTAGCCAGCCGGTTAAACTGGGTTCGAAATAAAGCACCTGCGGGTGCTTTTTTTGTACCCGTCGCTTTCTTTCTGAAGGTGCCCCGCATTTTCCGTTTCGTTTTCTGCAACCCGTTAAATACCTTGCTGCGCTTGCCGTAAATCGTATTCTTCACGCCTGACGACATGCTCAACCTGCCTGCATACTGCCACCCTGAAACAGGGAGGTGGCAATGGGAATTCCCGCGCTTAGCATCTGCGCCATTCTGGCGATAGTTCCGTTACTCTGGTTACCTGAACTGCCTTCCCCCTACACCGTGTGGGCAATGATGGCTGGCGGGATAGTGCTAGCGGTATGGCAAAACAGTCGACTGAGGTATGCGGGTATGACGCTGTTATTTTGTGCCTGGGGCATTTTGGCCGCGCAGGAGAGCGTCTGGCCGATGCAGCATTTAACAACGGGGGCCGTGCAGGCTGAGATAGAGCTCACCGCGACCGACGGCGCCACTCAACATCAGGGAAGCATTCTAAGCGTCAATGGCAAGCGCTGGTGGGCCTCTACCGGCGTAACGCTGTATGGCAATTATCTGCCGCAAAAGGCGTGTGCAGGGCAGCGCTGGAGCGTGACGCTCAGGCTCAGGCCTGCACACGGCGAACTCAACGACGGCGGTTATGATTCTCAGCGCAGCGCTTTTGCCCGACATCAAACGCTGAGCGGGCGCTTCACCCGTGCGGAGATCGTCGACGGGCGCTGCAGCCTGCGAGCGCAATATCTGATGTCGCTGCAAAACCGACTTTCAGCTTACCGATGGGGAGCGGTTATCCTGGGGCTTGGGATGGGAGAACGCCTGGAAGTACCCCGTGAAATAAAAGACCTGATGCGGGAAACCGGCACGCTGCATCTGATGGCGATTTCGGGTCTGCATATCGCGCTGGCAGCCTCTCTCGTCTGGTTACTTGCACGTGGACTCCAGTTTTTATTACCCAGCCACCGCGTCCACTGGAAAATGCCTCTCCTTGCCGGGTTGTTCTTTGCTGCTTTCTACGCCTGGCTTACCGGCCTGCAACCGCCTGCGCTGAGGACGATCATCGCCCTTGCGGTGCTTGCTCTGTTGCGGATTACTGGCCGTCAATGGTCTCCCTGGCAGGTTTGGAGCTGCTGCATCGCGGCGATACTGATTAACGATCCCCTGGCCGTACTTTCGCAGAGTCTGGTTCTGTCAGCCTTTGCCGTCGCCGCGCTGATTTTCTGGTTTCAGTGGGTGCCTCTTCCCGACTGGAATTGGACACGACGGATGCGGCCGCTACTGAACCTGATTTATCTGCAGGTCGGGATGTTGCTGCTGCTCATGCCGTTACAGGTTCTGATTTTCCATGGCTTCAGCTTCTCCTCCCTTGTCGCGAATCTCTTTGCCGTTCCCCTGGTAACGTTTGTCTCCGTCCCGCTGATCCTGCTCGGTATGCTGCTCCATTTGCTACCGCTGGCTGCGGTAGAAAGTGCCATCTGGTTTGCCGCCGATAAGTCGCTTGCGGGACTCTTCTGGCTACTGATGCGCCTGCCAGATGGCTGGCAGAATGTTGATCAACGCTGGCAAATCATGGCATTACTGCCGTGGTTGAGTATTATTGCCTGGCGTTTTCGTGCCTGGAAAACCGTTCCTGCCGTTTGTCTTGCAGGCAGCGTCTTACTGACATTTCCCCTCTGGCGAGCGGAAAAAAGCGAGAGCTGGACGCTGCATATGCTGGACGTGGGGCAGGGGCTGGCCATGGTGATTGAAAGGCAGGGAAAAGCCATTCTCTTTGATACCGGGCTCGCCTGGCCGGGCGGGGATAGCGCGCAGCGGTTAATTATTCCCTGGCTTCGCTGGCATCACCTGCGGCCAGAAGGAGTGATTCTCAGTCATGAACACCTCGACCATGCAGGAGGCCTCGCGTCGTTGCAAAAAGCATGGCCGGATATATGGGTAAGAAGTCCGTTACGCAGGACGGGGCACCGCCCTTGTTTTCGTGGGCAAAAATGGGAATGGCAGGGATTAACCTTCACCGTCCACTGGCCTCCTGAAAATTACCCGGCCCAGGGGAATAACCATTCCTGTGTGGTAAAGGTGGACGATGGGGAGCAAAGCGTTCTGCTAACAGGGGACATTGAAGTGCAGGCGGAACAGGCTATGCTTAGCCATTACTGGCGTCATCTGAGGGCCACGCTCATACAGGTCCCCCATCATGGCAGCAATACCTCGTCTTCATTGCCGCTGGTACAGCGGGTGGAAGGACAGATCGCCCTGGATTCTGCGGCCCGCTATAACGCATGGCACTTCCCGTCGGCAAAAGTCGTTCGACGTTATCGAAAAGAGGGATATATCTGGCACGATACCCCTCATTCAGGACAAATATCGGTGACATTCTCGCAACATCACTGGCAAATCCGGCGCTTGCGAGAGCAAATTTTACCACGTTGGTATCATCAGTGGTTTGGCGCGCCCGTCGATAACGGGTAGAATATGCGGCTATTTCAACAATGCTGGTTTTTTGAATGCATAACGACAAAGATCTCTCCACGTGGCAAACGTTCCGCCGACTCTGGCCGATGATTGCCCCTTTTAAAGCAGGCTTGATCGTGGCGGGTGTAGCGTTAATCCTCAACGCAGCCAGCGATACCTTTATGCTATCGCTTCTCAAACCGTTACTGGACGACGGTTTTGGTAAAACGGATCGCTCAGTGCTGCTATGGATGCCTCTGGTGGTTATCGGACTGATGATCTTACGCGGTATCACCAGCTATATCTCCAGCTACTGCATTTCCTGGGTATCCGGGAAAGTGGTGATGACCATGCGCCGTCGGCTGTTCAGTCACATGATGGGCATGCCGGTTGCGTTCTTTGACAAGCAGTCAACCGGGACGCTGCTGTCGCGGATCACCTACGACTCCGAGCAGGTTGCCTCTTCCTCTTCCAGCGCGCTGATTACGGTTGTGCGCGAGGGCGCGTCGATTATCGGCCTGTTCGTGATGATGTTCTACTACAGCTGGCAGCTGTCGCTCATCCTTATCGTTCTGGCACCTGTGGTTTCTATTGCTATCCGCGTCGTCTCAAAACGCTTCCGTAATATCAGCAAGAATATGCAGAATACGATGGGGCAGGTGACTACCAGCGCAGAGCAGATGCTGAAAGGGCATAAAGAAGTGCTGATTTTTGGTGGTCAGGACGTTGAAACGAAACGCTTTGATAAAGTGAGCAACAAAATGCGTCTGCAGGGGATGAAAATGGTCTCGGCCTCTTCTATCTCCGACCCGATTATTCAGCTGATTGCCTCACTGGCGCTGGCGTTCGTTCTGTATGCGGCAAGCTTCCCGAGCGTCATGGAGACGCTGACGGCGGGTACCATCACCGTGGTCTTCTCCTCAATGATCGCCCTGATGCGTCCGCTGAAATCACTGACAAACGTCAACGCCCAGTTCCAGCGTGGGATGGCGGCCTGTCAGACCCTGTTCAGCATTCTGGATTCCGAGCAGGAAAAAGATGAAGGCAAACGCGTCATTGAGCGCGCGAACGGCGACGTTGAGTTCCGCAATGTGACCTTTACCTATCCTGGCCGCGAAACACCGGCTCTGCGCAATATCAACCTGACCATTCCGGCGGGGAAGACCGTTGCGCTGGTAGGCCGTTCCGGCTCGGGTAAATCGACCATTGCCAGCCTGATCACCCGTTTCTACGACATTGACGAAGGTGAAATTCTGTTAGACGGTCACGATCTGCGGGAGTATACCCTGCAGTCGCTCCGTAACCAGGTGGCGCTGGTCTCCCAGAACGTGCACCTGTTCAACGATACCGTGGCAAACAATATTGCTTATGCACGCACTGAAGAGTACAGCCGCGAGCAGATTGAGAACGCCGCACGTATGGCCTACGCGATGGACTTTATCAACAAGATGGATAACGGTCTGGATACCATCATCGGCGAGAACGGTGTACTGCTCTCCGGTGGGCAGCGTCAGCGTATCGCCATTGCCCGAGCGCTGCTGCGCGACAGCCCGATACTGATCCTGGACGAAGCGACCTCTGCGCTGGATACGGAATCTGAACGCGCGATTCAGTCGGCGCTGGATGAGCTGCAAAAGAACCGCACCTCGCTGGTGATTGCGCACCGTCTGTCGACTATCGAGCAGGCTGATGAAATCGTCGTGGTTGAGGATGGGGTCATTGTTGAACGCGGAAGCCATGCTGATCTGCTGGAACACCGCGGCGTTTACGCTCAGCTTCATAAGATGCAGTTCGGCGAATGATTGCACGCATCTGGTCCGGTGAATCCCCGCTGTGGCTGCTGCTTTTGCCGCTCTCCTGGCTCTACGGCCTGGTGAGCGGCATTATCCGTCTGCTTTATCGTCTTGGGGTGAAGCGGGCCTGGCGCGCGCCGGTGCCCGTTGTGGTCGTCGGTAATCTTACGGCGGGCGGCAACGGCAAAACGCCGGTGGTGATCTGGCTGGTGGAGCAGTTGCAAAAGCGCGGTATACGCTCGGGCGTGGTATCGCGGGGATATGGTGGTAAAGCGGCGCATTACCCGCTGTTGCTGACGGCGGAAACCACGACGGCTGAAGCGGGTGATGAACCGGTATTGATTTTCCAGCGTACTGGCGCCCCTGTTGCGGTCTCCCCGGTGCGCAGCGATGCCGTCCGGGCCCTGCTTGCCGAACATGCGGTACAGATCATTATCACTGACGATGGTCTGCAGCATTATGCCCTGGCGCGAGATAAAGATATTGTGGTCATCGACGGGGTTCGCCGTTTTGGGAACGGCTGGTGGTTACCTGCCGGACCCATGCGCGAACGCGCTTCGCGTCTGAAGTCCGTTGATGCGGTGATCGTGAACGGTGGTGAGGCGAAAACGGGTGAAATCCCGATGCACCTGCAGCCGGGTCTGGCAATCAACTTGGTGACGGGTGAACGCCGGTCGGTTTCAGAGCTTCCTTCACTGGTAGCGATGGCGGGCATTGGTCATCCGCCGCGCTTCTTCGCGACGCTGGAACAGTGTGGTGCCCGGCTGGAAAAACGCGTTCCGCTGGCCGACCATCAGGCGCTGGTGGAAGGGCAGATAGACGCCCTGACCACACCCGGGCAGTCTCTGATCATGACCGAAAAAGATGCGGTGAAATGCCGTGCCTTTGCGAAAGATAACTGGTGGTATCTGCCGGTTGACGCCGAACTCAGCGGTGAGCAGCCGGAACATTTGCTCAAGGAACTGATTGCGTTGGTGCACTAAAGGCTTACGCGGTTCTGGTGGCGCTTTGACTGACAGGAAAACGCATGTCTTTACCGCAACTCTCGCTCTCAGCCGCACGTAATCTCCACCTTGCCGCGCAGGGGCTGCTCAAAAAGCCCCGCCGTCGCGCGCAGCCTGCCGATATTCTCTCTACCGTACAGCGCATGTCGCTACTCCAGATCGACACCATTAATATTGTGGCACGTAGCCCTTACCTGGTGCTGTTCAGCCGCCTGGGGAGCTATCCTTCTCAGTGGCTGGATGAGGCGCTCAGCAAGGGGGAGTTGATGGAGTACTGGGCGCACGAAGCCTGCTTCCTTCCCCGCAGCGATTTTGCCCTTGTGCGTCACCGTATGCTTGCGCCGGAAAAGATGGGCTGGAAATACCGGCAGGCGTGGATGCAGGAACATGCGGCTGAAATAGAGCAGCTCATCGCGCATATTCAGGAAAACGGTCCTGTACGCTCCGCCGATTTTGAACACCCGCGCAAAGGTACAAGCGGCTGGTGGGAGTGGAAGCCGCACAAGCGTCATCTCGAAGGCCTGTTTACCTCAGGCAAAGTCATGGTGATTGAGCGGCGTAATTTTCAGCGCGTCTACGACCTCACGCATCGCGTGATGCCCCACTGGGACGACGAGCGCGACCTGCTTACCCAGGAGGCGGCTGAGGCCATTATGTTAGAAAACAGCGCCCGTAGTCTGGGGATTTTTCGCTCGCAATGGCTGGCAGATTACTATCGCCTGCGCCAGCCCGCGCTGAAACCGCTGCTGGACATGTGGCAACGCGAACAGCGCGTCATTCCCGTTACCGTGGAAACGCTGGGCGAAATGTGGCTACATGCGGATCTCCTCCCGCTATTGCCTCAGGCCCTGGAGGGGAAACTGCAGGCGACCCACAGCGCGGTATTGTCGCCTTTCGACCCGGTCGTCTGGGACAGAAAACGCGCCGAGCAGCTCTTTGATTTCAGCTACCGGCTGGAATGTTATACCCCGGCCCCAAAGCGCCAGTATGGCTACTTTGTTTTACCGCTCCTGCATAAGGGGCAGCTGGTCGGGCGCATGGATGCCAAAATGCATCGCAAGACCGGCACGCTTGAAATCATTGCGCTTTATTTGCAAGAGGGCGTCAGGGTGATGGCGAGCCTGGAAAAAGGGTTAACGTCCGCCATTAGCGAATTCGCGCGCTGGCAGGGGGCCGACGATGTGACGCTGGGCCGGGTACCTGATGGATTGTTTACATCCTGTCGAAGTGGCTGGGAAACAGGCACGCCCTGAAAAAGGAATGTGTTAAGCTTTAGCGATTACCCATACGGAGGAACTATGGATCACCGTTTACTTGAAATTATTGCCTGCCCGGTATGCAACGGCAAACTCTACTACAGCCAGGACAAACAAGAGCTCATTTGCAAGCTGGACAGCCTGGCTTTCCCGCTGCGCGACGGTATTCCGGTATTGCTGGAAAACGAAGCCCGTTCCCTGGTGGCAGAAGAGAGCAAACCATGAGTTTTGTTGTCATTATTCCTGCGCGTTACGCTTCAACCCGTCTGCCGGGTAAACCGCTGGTGGATATCAATGGCAAGCCGATGATCGTGCATGTCCTTGAGCGGGCGCGTGAATCCGGTGCTGACCGTGTGATTGTTGCCACCGATCATCCGGATGTCGCTCGTGCGGTTGAGGCGGCAGGCGGCGAGGTATGCATGACCCGCGCAGATCACCAGTCCGGCACCGAGCGTCTGGCGGAAGTGGTTGAGAAATGCGGTTTCAGTGATGATACGGTTATCGTAAACGTGCAGGGTGACGAGCCGATGATCCCCGCGGTGATTATCCGTCAGGTGGCCGAAAACCTGGCGCAGCGTCAGGTCGGAATGGCCACGCTGGCGGTACCCATTCATCATGCAGAAGAAGCTTTCAACCCGAATGCGGTGAAGGTCGTCATGGATGCGGAAGGCTATGCGCTCTATTTCTCCCGTGCCACGATCCCGTGGGATCGCGATCGCTTTGCGCTTTCTAAAGAGACCATCGGTGATACCTTCCTGCGTCATATTGGGATCTACGGCTATCGCGCCGGCTTTATTCGCCGTTATGTGGCCTGGGCCCCGAGTCCGCTGGAGCATATCGAAATGCTGGAGCAACTCCGCGTGCTCTGGTACGGCGAGAAAATTCACGTTGCCGTTGCTGAGGAAGTCCCCGGCACGGGCGTAGACACCCCTGAAGATCTTGAGCGCGTTCGCGCTGAATTGCGTTAATCTTACCGGCATCTCTCCGTTGGGAGAGATGCACTCTCCGGATTATTTTTCACTTTCTTTTTCCTGATTGATCTCTTCCGGGTGACATCTTCATGAAGGACGCTCATTATAAAAGCAGTAGTCTTAATGGGGGTAATCTCATATGGAACAGCTGCGTGCCGAACTTAGCCATCTGCTGGGTGAAAAGTTAAGCCGGGTCGAATGCGTGAGTGAAAAAATCGATACCGCGCTCTGGTCGTTGTACGACAGTGAGGGTAACCCAATGCCGCTGATGGCACGGAGTTTCACGTCACCCGGCGTTGCCAGGCAGCTTGCATGGAAAATGTCGATGCTGGCGCGGGAGGGAACCGTGCGTATGCCGACGGTGTACGGCGTGATGACCCATGAGGAACATCCCGGCCCGGACGTACTGCTAATTGAACGTTTACGTGGTGTACCCGTGGAAGCGCCCGCGCGAACGCCGGAACGCTGGGAACAGCTAAAAGACCAGATTGTCGAGGCGCTGCTGGCGTGGCACCGTCAGGATAGCCGCGGACTTGTCGGGCCGGTCGACAGCACTCAGGAAAATCTCTGGCCGCTGTGGTATCGCCAGCGGGTTGAAGTGCTGTGGGGAACGCTTAACCAGTTCAACAATACCGGTTTAACCATGCAGGACAAACGTATTCTCTTTCGCACCCGGGAGTGTTTACCGGCGCTGTTCGAAGGTTTTAACGATAACTGCGTGCTGATCCACGGTAACTTCACCCTGCGCAGTATGCTGAAAGACCCCCGCAGCGATCAGCTTCTGGCGATGGTGGGGCCGGGGATCATGCTCTGGGCTCCGCGCGAATATGAGCTGTTCAGGCTCAGCGACAGCGGGGCGGCGGAAGGTTTACTGTGGCATTACCTTCAACGCGCCCCCGTTGCGGAAGCGTTTCTCTGGCGGCGCTGGCTCTACCTGCTCTGGGACGAAGTTGCGCAGCTGGTTAACACCGGACGCTTTAATCGCGCAAACTTCGATCTGGCGACTAAATCACTCTTGCCCTGGCTCGCCTGAGGAACCTTTCAGCCACTGCCAGAGGCGTCCGAGCGTCTCATAACCGACGCGATCGCTATGCATCAGCCACATAGGGGAGGGGATTACCCGCTCCCACGGATTAAGCGGCGCGTCGATGGCCATCTGGTTCGCCGGTGCGGGAAGCGGGTGCAGGCCCTGTTTTTCAAAGAAAATCATCGCGCGTGGCAGGTGCGAGGCGGAGGTCACCAGTAAGAACGGGGCTTCACCAATCGCCTGCTTCACTGCGGCGGCCTCTTCCTCGGTATCTTTCGGGCTGTCCAGAGTGACAATGGAGGAGCGCGGTACGCCGAGTGATTCCGCGACCCGGGCGCCCGCTTCCGCCGTACTCACCGGGTTCGTTTTGGCCGCCGCGCCGGTAAAGATCATTTTTGATCCCGGATTCGCCAGCCAGAGGCGAATGCCTTCGTTTAGCCGCGGCAGGCTGTTGTTGATCAGGTTTGAGCTAGGGGCCCAGTCAGGATCCCAGGTATATCCACCGCCCAGCACCACGATGTACGCCACTTTCTGATTTCCCTGCCATGTCGGGTACCTGTTTTCGATGGGGCGTAACAGACCATCAGCCACCGGCTGCAGGCTCAGCAGCAGCAGGACCAACCAGCCGAACGTGATCAGCGTTTTGCCACTCTTCTGAAAGCGACTGAACCACACCAGCGCCAGCCCCAGCGCGATGATGATGAGCAGCAGCGGAAGGGGAAGCATCATCCCTCCAATGTATTTCTTAAGGGTAAAAAGCATCCTTTTTGGTTCCTTTTTTGACCATATAGCAGGTGATTGACGGTGATATTACACCAGAGAGGTTCATTCTCCGCGCGGGTGTGACAAAATAGCGGTTTTGCAGTTAGCGAGTGGAACTCTCCCAATGCGGGATCGCAATTTTGATGACATCGCGGAAAAGTTTTCGCGCAACATTTATGGCACCACGAAAGGGCAGCTCCGTCAGACGATCCTCTGGCAGGATCTGGACACCATTCTGGCTACCTTTGGTGGTCAAACGTTGCGCGTGCTGGATGCCGGAGGCGGTGAAGGGCAGACGGCCATAAAAATGGCGGAACGCGGTCATCACGTCACGCTTTGCGATCTTTCTGCTGAAATGGTCGCCCGCGCGACGCGTGCGGCAGAAGAGAAAGGTGTGAGCGACAACATGCATTTTATACAATGCGCCGCTCAGGACATCGCACAGCATTTGGAAACCCAGGTTGATCTGATATTGTTTCATGCGGTGCTGGAGTGGGTTGCCGATCCGCTAAGCGTGTTACAAACCCTGTGGTCGATGTTGCGCCCGGGCGGCACGCTGTCGTTGATGTTCTACAATGCTAACGGCTTCCTGATGCACAACATGGTTGCGGGAAACTTCGACTATGTTCAGGTCGGGATGCCCAAAAAGAAAAAACGCACGCTTTCCCCGGACTATCCGCGCGATCCACAGCAGGTCTATGGCTGGCTGGAAGCGATTGGCTGGCAGATTGTCGGGAAGACGGGCGTCAGGGTGTTTCATGATTATCTGCGTGAAAAACACAAACAGCGTGACTGTTTTGACACCTTAACAGAATTGGAAACGCGGTATTGCCGCCAGGAGCCTTTTGTCAGCCTTGGCCGCTATATTCACGTCACCGCGCACAAGCCGCAGATGCAAGGATAACCTATGAGTGAATTTTCCCAGACAGTCCCCGAACTGGTTGCCTGGGCCAGGAAAAATGATTTCTCCATCTCGCTGCCGGTAGACAGACTCTCTTTCCTGCTGGCGGTTGCCACGCTGAACGGCGAGCGGCTGGATGGGGAAATGAGCGAGGGTGAACTGGTGGACGCGTTCCGCCATGTCAGTGATGCGTTTGAGCAAACCAGCGAAACCATTAGCGTGCGTGCCAACAACGCAATTAACGATATGGTGCGTCAACGTCTGCTGAACCGCTTTACCAGCGAGCAGGCGGAAGGAAACGCCATCTATCGCCTGACGCCACTGGGCATCGGCATCACCGATTACTACATTCGCCAGCGCGAATTTTCCACGCTGCGTCTGTCCATGCAGCTGTCGATCGTGGCCGGTGAGCTTAAGCGCGCCGCCGATGCGGCAGATGAAGACGGTGACGAATTCCACTGGCACCGAAACGTCTATGCACCGCTGAAATACTCGGTGGCGGAAATCTTCGACAGTATCGATCTGACCCAGCGCCTGATGGACGAACAGCAGCAGCAGGTCAAAGACGATATCGCACAGCTGCTGAATAAAGACTGGCGTGCAGCCATCTCCAGCTGTGAACTTCTGCTGTCAGAAACCTCCGGTACGCTGCGTGAGCTGCAGGATACGCTGGAAGCCGCAGGGGATAAGCTGCAGGCGAACCTGCTGCGCATCCAGGACGCGACGCTGGCGCACGACGATCTGCACTTTATCGACCGTCTGGTGTTCGACCTGCAGAGTAAACTGGACCGCATCATCAGCTGGGGCCAGCAGTCGATCGACCTGTGGATCGGCTACGACCGACACGTGCATAAATTTATCCGTACCGCGATCGATATGGATAAAAACCGCGTCTTTGCCCAGCGTCTGCGCCAGTCGGTGCAGACCTATTTCGATGCGCCGTGGGCGCTGACCTACGCCAATGCCGATCGTCTGCTGGATATGCGCGACGAAGAGATGGCATTGCGTGATGAAGAGGTAACCGGTGAACTGCCGCCGGATCTGGAATACGAAGAATTTAACGAAATTCGCGAGCAGCTTGCGGCGATGATCGAAGAACAGCTCGCGGTCTACAAAACCAGACAAGCTCCGCTGGATCTGGGGCTCGTGGTGCGCGACTATCTGGCGCAATATCCTCGCGCGCGCCACTTCGACGTTGCCCGCATTGTGGTAGACCAGGCTGTTCGCCTGGGTATCGCGCAAGCCGATTTCACCGGACTGCCGCCGAAGTGGCAGCCAATTAACGATTACGGAGCCAAGGTACAGGCGCATGTCATTGACAAATATTGAACAAGTGATGCCGGTTAAGCTGGCACAGGCGCTGGCGAATCCGTTATTTCCGGCGCTGGACAGCCAGCTGCGTGCCGGTCGTCACATTGGCTTAGACGAGCTGGATAATCACGCCTTTTTGATGGACTTCCAGGAGTACCTGGAAGAGTTTTACGCCCGCTACAACGTGGAGCTTATCCGCGCGCCGGAAGGGTTTTTCTACCTGCGCCCGCGCTCCACGACGCTGATTCCGCGTTCCGTGCTCTCCGAGCTGGATATGATGGTCGGCAAAATTCTCTGCTACCTCTACCTCAGCCCGGAACGTCTGGCGAATGAAGGGATCTTCACCCAGCAGGAACTTTACGACGAGCTGTTGACGCTGGCAGATGAGGGCAAGCTGCTCAAGCTGGTGAACAACCGCTCCACGGGGTCGGATCTTGATCGTCAGAAATTACAGGAAAAAGTCCGCTCTTCCCTGAACCGTCTGCGTCGTCTGGGGATGGTCTGGTTTATGGGTCACGACAGCAGCAAATTCCGCATTACGGAATCTGTCTTCCGCTTTGGCGCCGACGTGCGTGCGGGCGATGACGCGCGTGAAGCGCAGCTTCGCATGATCCGCGACGGTGAAGCGATGCCGGTGGAAAACCATTTGCAGCTCAATGACGAGCATGAAGAGAATCTGCCGGATAGCGGGGAGGAAGAGTAATGATTGAACGCGGTAAATTTCGCTCACTGACGCTGATTAACTGGAACGGCTTCTTTGCCCGAACGTTCGATCTGGATGAGCTGGTGACGACGCTCTCCGGCGGTAACGGGGCGGGTAAATCCACCACCATGGCGGCCTTTGTCACGGCGCTGATCCCTGATCTGACGCTGCTTCACTTCCGTAACACCACCGAAGCGGGGGCCACAAGCGGTTCCCGTGATAAAGGTCTGCACGGGAAGCTGAAGGCCGGCGTCTGTTATTCGGTTCTGGACGTCATTAACTCCCGCCATCAGCGCGTGGTGGTGGGCGTGCGCCTGCAGCAGGTTGCCGGTCGCGACCGCAAAGTCGACATTAAACCGTTCGCCATCCAGGGGCTGCCAACGTCTGTGCAGCCGACGGCGCTGCTGACGGAAACCCTGAACGAGCGCCAGGCGCGCGTGCTGACGCTGCAGGAGCTGAAAGATAAGCTCGAAGCGATCGAAGGCGTGCAGTTCAAACAGTTCAACTCGATTACAGACTACCACTCGCTGATGTTCGATCTCGGCGTGGTGGCGCGTCGTCTGCGTACCGCATCAGACCGTAGCAAATACTACCGCCTGATCGAAGCGTCCCTGTACGGCGGTATCTCCAGCGCCATTACCCGCTCCCTGCGCGACTACCTGCTGCCGGAAAACAGTGGGGTGCGTAAGGCCTTCCAGGACATGGAGGCGGCGCTGCGTGAAAACCGCATGACGCTGGAAGCGATTCGCGTGACCCAGTCTGACCGCGATCTGTTTAAACACCTGATCAGCGAAGCCACTAACTACGTGGCGGCGGACTACATGCGCCACGCCAACGAGCGCCGCGTCCACCTCGATCAGGCATTAGAATACCGCCGCGAGCTGTTTACCTCCCGCAAACAGCTGGTGGCCGAGCAGTACAAGCACGTCGAAATGGCGCGCGAGCTCGGTGAGCACAACGGTGCTGAAGGTGACCTGGAAGCCGATTACCAGGCCGCCAGCGATCACCTGAACCTGGTGCAAACTGCGCTCCGTCAGCAGGAAAAAATCGAACGCTATGAAGCGGACCTCGACGAGCTGCAAATTCGTCTTGAAGAGCAAAATGAAGTGGTGGCCGAAGCCGCCGAGATGCAGGAAGAGAACGAAGCCCGCGCCGAAGCGGCCGAGCTGGAAGTGGATGAGCTGAAAAGCCAGCTTGCCGATTACCAGCAGGCGCTGGACGTGCAGCAGACGCGCGCGATCCAGTACACCCAGGCACTGCAGGCATTACAGCGCGCGAAAGAGCTGTGCCATCTGCCAGACCTGACGCCGGAAAGCGCCGACGAGTGGCTGGATACCTTCCAGGCCAAAGAGCAGGAAGCCACTGAGAAACTGCTGTCCCTCGAACAGAAAATGAGCGTCGCCCAAACGGCGCACAGCCAGTTTGAGCAGGCCTATCAGCTGGTTGTGGCGATTAACGGCCCGCTGGCGCGTAACGAAGCCTGGGACGTTGCCCGCGAGCTGCTGCGTGACGGCGTGAACCAGCGCCATCTGGCCGAGCAGGTTCAGCCGCTGCGTATGCGTCTGAACGAGCTGGAACAGCGCCTGCGCGAGCAGCAGGAGGCCGAGCGTCTGCTGGCCGAATTCTGCAAGCGTCAGGGCAAACATTACGATTTTGACGAGCTTGAGGCCCTGCATCAGGAACTCGAGGCGCGTATCGCTGCGCTTTCAGACACGGTTTCCAGCGCTAGCGAACAGCGTATGACCCTGCGTCAGGAGCTGGAACAGCTTCAGTCCCGTTCGCAAGCGCTTCTGCAGCGTGCCCCGGTCTGGCTGGCGGCCCAGAGCAGCCTTAACCAGCTCAGTGAGCAGTGCGGCGAGCAGTTCGAATCCAGCCAGGAAGTCACTGAATACCTGCAGCAGCTGCTGGAGCGCGAGCGCGAGGCGATTGTTGAGCGTGATGAAGTGGGCGCGCGCAAGCGTGACGTCGACGAAGAAATTGAGCGCTTAAGCCAGCCGGGCGGTGCGGAAGACCCGCGCCTCAATGCCCTGGCAGAGCGTTTTGGCGGCGTACTGCTGTCTGAGATTTACGACGACGTCGGCCTGGACGATGCGCCATACTTCTCGGCACTGTATGGCCCGTCGCGTAACGCGATCGTGGTGCCGGATCTGTCGCTGATTTCTGAGCAGCTTGCCGGTCTGGAAGATTGCCCGGAAGATCTCTACCTGATCGAAGGGGATCCGCAGTCGTTCGATGACAGCGTGTTCAGCGTAGACGAGCTGGAAAAAGCGGTGGTGGTGAAAATCGCCGACCGTCAGTGGCGCTACTCCCGCTTCCCGGAACTGCCGCTGTTTGGCCGCGCCGCGCGTGAAAGCCGCATCGAAAGCCTGCACGCCGAGCGTGAAACGCTGTCTGAACGTTTTGCGACGCTGTCGTTTGACGTGCAGAAAACCCAGCGTCTGCATCAGGCGTTTAGCCGCTTTATCGGCAGCCATCTGGCCGTGGCCTTCGAAGCCGACCCGGAAGCGGAAATTCGCAAACTCAATACCCGCCGTGGCGAACTGGAACGGGCGATTGCCAGTCATGAAAGCGACAACCAGCAGAGTCGCGTCCAGTTCGAGCAGGCGAAAGAGGGCGTCGCGGCCCTTAACCGTATTCTGCCGCGCCTGAATCTGCTGGCAGACGACACGCTGGCCGACCGCGTGGATGAGATCCAGGAGCGTCTGGATGAAGCGCAGGAAGCCGCGCGATTCGTGCAGCAGCACGGCAATCAGCTGGCGAAGCTGGAGCCGGTTGTCTCTGTCCTGCAGAGCGACCCGGAACAGTTCGAGCAGTTAAAAGAAGATTATGCCTGGTCACAGCAGGTGCAGCGCGAAGCGCGTCAGCAGGCGTTTGCCCTGACGGAAGTGGTGCAGCGTCGCGCCCATTTCGGCTACTCCGATTCGGCGGAAATGCTGAGCGGTAACAGCGATCTGAATGAAAAGCTGCGTCAGCGCCTTGAGCAGGCGGAAGCGGAGCGTACCCGCGCCCGCGAAGCGATGCGCAGCCACTCCGCTCAGCTGAACCAGTACAACCAGGTGCTGGCCTCGCTGAAAAGCTCCTTCGACACCAAGAAAGAGCTGTTAAACGACCTGCAGAAAGAGCTTCAGGATATCGGCGTCCGTGCCGACAGCGGGGCGGAAGAGCGCGCGCGCATTCGTCGTGACGAGCTGCATGCTCAGCTCAGCAACAACCGCGCGCGTCGCAATCAGCTGGAAAAAGCGCTGACCTTCTGTGAAGCGGAGATGGATAACCTGACCCGTCGCCTGCGCAAGCTGGAGCGCGACTACTTTGAGATGCGCGAGCAGGTCGTGACCGCGAAGGCGGGCTGGTGCGCGGTAATGCGCATGGTGAAAGACAATAACGTTGAGCGTCGTCTGCACCGTCGCGAGCTGGCGTATCTCTCTGCCGATGAGCTGCGTTCCATGTCGGATAAGGCGCTGGGTGCGCTGCGTCTGGCGGTGGCGGATAACGAACACCTGCGCGATGTCCTGCGTATGTCAGAAGATCCGAAACGTCCTGAACGTAAAATCCAGTTCTTCGTGGCGGTTTACCAGCACCTGCGCGAGCGTATTCGTCAGGACATTATCCGTACCGACGATCCGGTCGAAGCCATTGAGCAGATGGAAATCGAGCTGGGGCGTCTGACGGAAGAGCTGACCTCTCGCGAGCAGAAGCTGGCGATCAGCTCCCGCAGCGTGGCGAATATCATCCGCAAAACTATTCAGCGCGAGCAGAACCGCATTCGCCAGCTGAACCAGGGTCTGCAGAGCGTGTCGTTTGGCCAGGTGAACAGCGTGCGCCTCAACGTCAACGTGCGTGAAGCCCACGCGACGCTGCTGGAAGTGCTGTCTGAGCAGCACGAGCAGCACCAGGATCTGTTCAACAGCAACCGTCTGACCTTCTCCGAAGCGCTGGCGAAGCTGTATCAGCGCCTGAACCCGCAGATTGATATGGGACAGCGTACGCCGCAAACCATCGGGGAAGAGCTGCTGGATTACCGTAACTACCTGGAAATGGAGGTAGAGGTAAACCGTGGCTCCGACGGCTGGCTGCGTGCGGAATCCGGGGCGCTCTCTACCGGTGAAGCGATCGGTACCGGGATGTCGATTCTGGTGATGGTGGTACAGAGCTGGGAAGACGAAGCGCGCCGCCTGCGCGGCAAAGACATCTCCCCATGCCGACTGCTGTTCCTGGATGAGGCGGCGCGTCTTGATGCGCGCTCCATTGCCACGCTGTTTGAGCTCTGCGAACGTCTCGATATGCAGCTCATCATTGCGGCGCCGGAGAACATCAGCCCCGAGAAAGGCACTACCTACAAGCTGGTGCGTAAAGTGTTCCAGAACAGCGAACACGTTCACGTTGTGGGGCTGCGCGGCTTTGCGCCGCAGCCGCCGGAGTCATTGCCGGAAACCACAGCCGACGCTTCCTGAAGTGTCTTCTGACCCGAAGCGGCGCTCTGGCGCCGCTTTTTTTTTAAACTTAACTTGTGCTTAGGGCTGCGTTATCTTTAAACTTCTTTACATAAGGTAAGGCAACAGCTTAGCCGTCTACCTATAATGAAAGAAAGCCCCAACGTGATGGGCATGTCGTGAAAACAGGGGGCAAGGGATGTTGCTTAAGAAAGAATGTGGTCGTCAGCTGTCGGCGCTAAGTTTATGTCTGGCAGTGATGTTTGCTCCACTGTTAACCGCCCAGGCCGACGAGCCTGAAATTGTGCCGACTGACAGCTCGTCAGCGACAGGCACGCAGCCTACGTCGTTGTCCCAGCCGCTGGAGCAATCTCCGGCGACAGCGATCATGGCCGGTATTAAGCCGCTGCCGGAAGGCATCGACGCCGAATCGCTCAGCCAGCAGCTGCAGTCGGGGCTGCCGTCAGGCTACACGCCTGTCTATCTCAATCAGCTCACGCTGCTTTATGCTGCCCGCGATATGAAACCGATGTGGGAAAACCGCGATGCCGTGCGCGCCTTCCAGCAGCAGCTGGCGGAGGTCGCGATTGCAGGGTTTCAGCCACAGTTTACAAAGTGGGTTGAGCTGTTAACCGATCCTGCCGTGTCCGGTCAGGCTCGGGACGTCGTGCTTTCCGATGCCATGATGGGCTATCTGCAGTTCGTGGCGGGTATTCCGGTCAATGGCAACCGCTGGCTGTACAGCGACAAGCCGTATAAGCTGGCGACGCCGGCGCTGTCGGTGATTAACCAGTGGCAGTTAGCCCTGGATAACGGCGAACTGCCGCGCTTTATTGCCAGCCTCGCACCAGCGCATCCACAATATGCCACTCTGCACGAGTCGCTTCTCGCGCTGGTGGGCGACTCGCGTCCATGGCCGCAGATGCGCGGCACCGCGACGCTGCGTCCGGGGCAGTGGAGCAGCGATGTGCCTGCTCTGCGTGAGATCCTGACGCGCTCCGGTCTTCTTGATGGCGGGCCACATATCGCTCTGCCTGGTGACGATCCACAAAACGCGGCGGTCAGCCCGTCAGCGCCCGTGAAAGAGAAAAAAGCGATTGCCGTCAGCAATAAACCCGCAGCATACGATCGCGAGCTGGTTGCGGCAGTGAAGCAATTCCAGGCCGCTCAGGGACTGGGAGCCGATGGCGTCATTGGCCAGACGACACGAGACTGGCTGAACGTATCGCCTGCGCAGCGGGCTGGAGTGCTGGCGCTCAATATCCAGCGTTTGCGCCTGCTGCCTGGAACCCTCTCTACCGGGATTATGGTTAACATTCCGGCGTATTCACTGGTCTATTACCAGGACGGTAGCGAAAAACTGGCGTCACGCGTGATTGTCGGGCGTCCGGATCGCAAAACGCCGATGATGAGCAGCGCGTTGAATAACGTGGTGGTTAACCCGCCGTGGAACGTGCCACCGACGCTGGCGCGTAAAGACATTCTGCCGAAGGTCTGGAACGATCCGGGTTATCTGGAACGTCATGGTTATACGGTGATGCGTGGCTGGAACAGTAAAGAGGCCATCGATCCTTATATGGTCGACTGGTCGACAATCACGGCTTCTAACCTACCGTTCCGTTTCCAGCAGGCTCCGGGGGCGCATAACTCTTTAGGGCGTTACAAATTCAATATGCCGAGTTCTGACGCTATCTATCTGCACGATACGCCGAACCACAATCTGTTCCAGAAAGATACGCGCGCGCTGAGTTCTGGCTGCGTGCGCGTGAACAAAGCCTCGGAGCTGGCCAATATGCTGCTGCAGGACGCGGGCTGGAACGATACGCGCATTTCGGATGCCCTGAAGCAGGGAGATACGCGTTACGTTAATATCCGACACAATATTCCGGTCAATCTTTACTATCTGACGGCGTTTGTTGGCGAAGACGGGCGGACTCAGTACCGTACAGATATTTACAATTATGATCTCACCGCGCGATCCGGCGCACAAATTTTGCCAAAAGCGGAACAATTAATCAGGTAAATGAAGCAGTTCGGGAAAAATGATTGTCGTAAGTTAGGGTGAATAAGGGGCTATATCGCTGCAAGCCGCGTATTCACTGGGGTTGGGCGCCTTGACGTACCCGGTTTTGCCAGTTAAGGTGCCCTTCGTGCGCTAAGCATATTACGATTTCTTTTACCTGTAGACCTGATTATCATGGACAAATTTGACGCTAATCGCCGCAAACTGCTGGCGTTAGGTGGTGTTGCGCTTGGCGCAGCGGCCATCTTGCCGACGCCAGCATTTGCCACCCTCTCGACACCTCGTCCGCGAGTTTTAACGCTCAACAATCTTCATACCGGTGAGTCGTTAAAAGCGGAGTTCTTCGATGGCAGAGGCTATATTCAGGATGAATTAGCAAGACTTAACCATTTTTTCCGTGATTTCCGCGCGAATAAAATTAAAGCCATCGACCCAGGACTGTTTGATCAGCTTTTCCGCCTTCAGGGCCTGCTGGGTACCAGCAAGCCGGTGCAGCTTATTTCTGGTTATCGCTCGGTTGATACCAATAATGAACTGCGCGCCCACAGTCGCGGGGTAGCGAAAAAAAGCTATCACACGAAGGGCCAGGCAATGGATTTCCATATTGAGGGCGTTTCGTTAGCCAATATTCGCAAAGCTGCGTTATCTATGCGCGCAGGTGGTGTAGGATATTACCCCAGCAGCAACTTTGTGCATATTGATACCGGTCCGGTTCGGCACTGGTAATAACGAAACACAGGAGCAGTATGAACTATCGTATTATTCCGGTTACCGCGTTCTCCCAGAATTGTTCACTCATCTGGTGCGAACAAACTAAACTGGCCGCGCTTGTCGATCCCGGCGGTGACGCTGAGAAGATCAAGCAGGAAGTCGCCGACAGCGGCGTGACGCTCATGCAGATTTTACTGACGCATGGTCACCTCGACCATGTGGGCGCAGCGGCTGAACTGGCTGAACACTACGGCGTGCCGATTGTCGGTCCGGAAAAAGAAGATGAGTTCTGGCTGCAGGGGTTACCTGCCCAAAGCCGCATGTTTGGCCTTGATGAGTGTCAGCCTCTGACGCCCGATCGCTGGCTGGATGAAGGAGAGCGCGTTAGCATAGGGAATGTGACTTTACAGGTGTTGCATTGTCCTGGGCATACGCCAGGCCATATCGTCTTCTTTGATGACCAGTCCCGTCTGCTGCTCTCCGGCGATGTGATTTTCAAAGGTGGCGTAGGACGCAGCGATTTTCCGCGCGGCGATCACGGACAGCTGATTCAGTCGATTAAACAGAAGTTATTGCCGCTGGGTGATGATGTGACGTTTATCCCTGGGCACGGTCCGATGTCGACGCTGGGCTATGAACGGCTCCATAATCCGTTCCTTCAGGATGAAATGCCTGTCTGGTAACCCGAATAAAAAAAGCCTGCATAATGCAGGCTTTTTTGTGGGCGCAAATTACAGTACGGCGACAATCGCTTCGCACAGCGGCGCCATGTTGTCAGGCGTCATGCCTGCAACGTTCACGCGGCCAGACGCCACAGCGTACACGCCGAACTCTTCACGCAGACGCAGAACCTGCTCTTTGGTCAGGCCGCTGAACGAGAACATGCCGTTCTGTTTGATGATAAAGCTGAAGTCGCGATCCGCGCCTTTCTCCGCCAGGGTGTTCACAAACAGCAGGCGCATGCGCTGAATACGCTGACGCATATCGTTCAGCTCTTGTTCCCAGATGGCTCGCAGCGCATCGTTGCTCAGGATAGTCGCAACAACAGAGGCACCGTGTGCCGGCGGGTTAGAGTAGTTAGCGCGGATAACGGATTTCATCTGGCTGAACGCGCGATCGACGGTCTCATCGTTAGCCGCAACCAGCGTACAGGCACCTACACGCTCATTGTACAGACCAAAGTTCTTGGAGTAGGAGCTTGCAACGATCAGCTCCTGATGCACTGCGGCGAACGCGCGCAGGCCTTCGGCATCTTCTTCCAGACCACGGGCGAAGCCCTGGTAGGCAAAGTCAAACAGCGGCAGCCAGCCTTTTTCTACGGACAGCTTCGCCAGATGTTCCCACTGCTCAAGCGTTGGATCGATACCGGTTGGGTTGTGGCAGCAGCCGTGGAACAGCACCACGTCACCTGCTTGCGCCTCACTCAGGCTCGCCAGCAGGCCGTCAAAGTCCAGAGAGTGGTTTGCTGCGTCGTAGTAGGCGTATTCACGCACTTCCAGACCCGCAGAGTTAAATACGCTCTTATGGTTCGGCCAGCTTGGATTGCTTACCCAGACACGCTTCACAGAGGTGTTTTTCGCAAGGAAATCCGCCGCCACGCGCAGCGCGCCGGTACCGCCCGGGGTCTGTGCCGTACGGGCACGTTTGTCACTCACAATTGCACTGCCTTTACCGAACAGCAGCTCCTGGGTGCAGCGACCAAATTCAGGGATACCATCAATACCGAGGTAGTTTTTGGAGGTTTCGTTTTCCAGCAGATACTGCTCAGCTTTCTTAACGCTGGTCAGTACCGGAGTTTTGCCGGTTTCATCTTTATATACACCAATACCCAGGTTGATTTTGCCAGGGCGGTCGTCGGCACGAAACAGATCGGCCAGGCCCAGAATCGGGTCGGCAGGAGCGGCGGTAATGTTCTCAAACATGACGAAGTTCCATTGTGATTACAGAAGTGAAATCCGCTATCAGGTTAACGGTAGATTTACAAAATGCCAACCGTTTGCGACGAAAAGCGTGCGGCTTTTCAAAAGTCGCCATTATTTTCTGTCAGGCATAAAAAAACAGGGCCGAAGCCCTGTTCATTAAGCATATAACAAAGTGGTGTTCTGATTAGAACTGGTAAGTCACACCCACAGCTGCCATATCGTCGTTGCCGTTCAGGCCGCCAACGGTTTGCGCGTAGTCTGTGTCTTTGTCCAGCAGGTTGATGTAGTAGTCAGCCCACACGTTGAAGTTTTTGTTGAAGTAGTAAGTTGCGCCAACCTGGATGAATTTAGCCAGATCTGCATCGCCACCTTTGAAGGTGCCTTTAGAGTTGGTCACGCCAGCCAGGTCTTTACCTTTGGTCTGCACGTAGGAGATTGCTGGACGCAGGCCAAAATCGAACTGGTACTGAGCAACAACTTCGAAGTTCTGCGTTTTGTTAGCAAAACCAGCATCGCCATCAGACCCGGTACGGGTGGTGTTACGGGTTTCAGCATAGGTGGTTGCCAGGTAGATGTTGTTGGCATCGTATTTCAGACCCAGACCCCATGCTTCAGCTTTGTCGCCTTCGCCGTCAGCTTTCTGCTTCAGAGTACGGTTAGCGTTGCTATAAGATGCGATTGCACCGAAGCCTTCGCCGAAATCGTAACCCAGAGAGTAGCCTACGCCGTCACCGTTAGAGGTTTTAACGTCAGCACGGTCGTTTTTGCCCTGGTACTGAACGCCCAGGCTCAGGCCGTCAACCAGACCGAAGAAGTTGCTGTTACGGTAGGTCAGCAGACCGGTGCTGCGGCTGGTCATAAAGTTATCAACATAGTTACCGCCCCAGGTCATACCAGAGAAGGACGGCGCCATATCGGTGTAAGATTCTACGTCGTAAACGATACCTTAGTTACGACCGTAGTCGATGCTGCCAGCGTCGCCCGCTTTCAGACCAGCGAAAGCCAGACGGTTTTTGTTTTTCTGTGCAGAGTTTTCTGCATCGCTAGCCACGAAACGGTATTCCCACTGGCCATAACCTGTCAGTTGGTCGTTGATCTGAGTTTCGCCTTTGAAACCGATCTGCGCGTAAGTAGCGTCGCTATTGTTTGTGCTATCACCGGAAGTCACGAAGTCGTGCTCGGCGTTAACTTTACCGTAGAAGTCCAGCTTGTTGCCGTTCTTGTTATAGATTTCTGCAGCGTTGGCTGCACCGGCTACCAGCAGGGCAGGGATTACCACTGCCAGAATATTGCGCTTCATCATTATTTATTACCCTCATTGGTTTTTTTATGACACTCGCCACTGCCGTCAATAAATTCTGTCAATAAATATTTCCGGAACTATTGATGAGAGTTTGGTGTCTTTATGTATCTGACAGGCATCTTTCCATTCGCCGAAGCGTTTCGCTAGCCTGAAAGTGCTACAATTCTCAAGATTGAGTAACCAAAAGAAAATATATGTAACTAAATGTGTATTTTTGGGAACTTTGTGAACCACCTCAAACTTCAGAACGCCCTGGTGAATTAAGCTACAGCATCTATCCTATATATATGAATTCCTTATGATTAATTTGGATAAAGGCAATTCATATAAACAGACGATAAACGACTCGTTTTTTCTTATGACGCCGAAAAGCCTTCTGGATGGCTGTAAAATTGGTTGAAATTTGTGCTATTGCTTGAGGATGTAATAAGCGCAATAAGAATGGGGTTTATTTTTTGTGGCTGGATATTTCGCGGAAACAAAACGTAACAGGTAGTGGTTGTGACGGGGTGAAGGTTTGAAGATGCTGACTTTACGCTGACGAAAACTGACAATACAGGATAAAATAATGGCCAGCACAGGCTGGCCATTTTAGTCTTTTACCGATTAGAAGCTGGCGTTACGTGGCGTACGTGGGAACGGAATCACGTCACGAACGTTCTGCACACCGGTCACGTAGGCGATCAGACGCTCAAAGCCCAGACCAAAACCGGCGTGCGGTACGGTACCGTAACGACGCAGATCGCGGTACCAGCTGTAGTCCGCAGGGTTGAGACCCATCTCTTCCATACGCGCGTCCAGCACGTCCAGACGCTCTTCACGCTGAGAGCCACCGATGATTTCACCGATGCCCGGCGCCAGGACGTCCATCGCTGCCACGGTTTTACCGTCTTCGTTAAGGCGCATATAGAAGGCCTTAATGTCTTTCGGGTAGTTTTTAACGACAACCGGCGCTTTGAAATGCTTCTCGGCCAGATAGCGCTCGTGCTCAGACGCCAGGTCTACGCCCCAGTAAACCGGGTTCTCGAACTTCTCACCGCATTTCTCGAGGATCGCCACCGCGTCGGTGTAGTCCACCTGCGCAAAATCGGCAGAGACGAAGCGCTCCAGACGGGCTACCGCGTCGCTGTCTACGCGCTCGGCGAAGAATTTCATGTCGTCCGGACGCTCTTCCAGCACCGCTTTGAAGACATATTTCAGCATCGCTTCCGCCAGACCCGCGACATCGTCCAGGTTGGCGAACGCCACTTCAGGCTCCAGCATCCAGAATTCCGCCAGGTGACGGCTGGTGTTGGAGTTTTCGGCACGGAAGGTAGGGCCAAAGGTGTAGATTTTAGACAGCGCGCAGGCGTACGTTTCGCCGTTGAGCTGACCGGATACGGTCAGGAAGGCCTCTTTACCAAAGAAGTCTTTGTCATAGTCCACTTTACCTTCCGGGGTGCGCGGCAGGTTTTCGAGATCCAGCGTTGAGACGCGGAACATCTCACCGGCGCCTTCCGTATCGGACGCGGTGATCAGCGGGGTAGACACCCAGAAATAACCCTGCTCATCGAAGAAACGATGCAGCGCCTGCGCCAGCGTATGACGTACGCGAGCAACCGCACCAATCAGGTTGGTACGTGGACGAAGGTGCGCCACTTCACGCAGATACTCAATGCTGTGACGTTTAGCCGCCATCGGATAGGTATCCGGATCTTCAACCCAGCCGGTGACTTCAATGGCAGAAGCCTGAATTTCGAAACTCTGACCCTGACCCGGGGATGCCACGACCACGCCGGTGACAATAACGGAACAGCCCGTCGTCAGGTGCAGAACGTCATCATTGTAATTGGGCAGAGAATTATTAATGACGGCCTGTACAGGATCAAAGCAGGAACCGTCATAGACGGCAAGGAAGGAGATGCCAGCTTTAGAATCTCGGCGGGTACGCACCCATCCGCGCACGGTGACTTCTGAGTCAACGGCGACACGGCCCTGGAGTACGTCGGCTACAGGCACAACGCTCATAATATTCTCTCTGTTAATAGTCGGAAAAAATAAACACTTGTCCACCCTTATGGGGGGATATCTATGTTACCTGCCATCCGCTATCAGACAAGTAAATTTCGCGGTCAAAAGGGAAGAATTGAGAAATAAATAAGAAGAGGGGAGCCATGAAGGCTCCCTTAAGCGCTTAACTGGCTTTTTTGATCTGGGGAAGATCGAAGGCTTTGCGCAACGCGCGGACAAACGCCTTGTCATGGCAGATGGTTTTGCCCGGACTGTCGGAGAGTTTCGCCACCGGTTTGCCGTTACATTCCACCAGCTTTATCACGATATTCAGAGGTTTTACCTGAGGAATGTCGCAGGTTAACCGGGTACCGATCCCGAAGCTCAGGTTCACTCTGGCGTTGAAATGGCGATAGAGTTCGACGGCTTTCGCCAGATCGAGATTATCGGAGAAGACCAGCACCTTGCTCATCGGGTCAATGCCCAGTTTCTCGTAATGGGCAATCGCCTTCTCACCCCACTCAACCGGATCTCCGGAATCGTGGCGCAACCCCTGATAACGCTCCGCAAATTCAGGTCCAAAGTCGCGCAGGAAGGCATCCATCGTAATACAGTCCGTGAGGGCAATTCCGAGTTGATTCGGGTACTCCGCAAGCCATGCGGCCAGCGCTGCGCGCTGGCTGTTGGCGAGGTCAGGGCTAATTTGCTGATGCGCCTGGAACCACTCGTGCGCCTGGGTACCCATTGGCGTCAGATTGAGGCGACGGGCCAGATCGTAGTTACTGGTGCCCACGAACCACGGCTCCTGCTGCAGACGTTTAACGATGGCCTCCTGTACGTCGCGCGAAAAACGGCGGCGGGTGCCAAAGTCCATCAGGCGGAAGCGGGACATGTCCAGCCCTGCGGTCAGCGTGGAGAAGTCAGCGAGTTTCTTTTCCAGCGAGGCCACCGCCTGCGCTACGCCCGTTTCCGGGGAACGGTAGCGGTGAGCCAGCTCACTGATTACCGCCAGAAGCGGCACTTCCCACATGATCACTTCCCGCCACGGACCTGCAAGGCGAATATCCAGCTTGCCGTTATCGTTAACCACGGTGACCTGCTCCGGCTTATAGCGGAAGTCGCGCAGCCAGTTCAGGTAGTCGGCTTTGAAGAAAGGCAGGCCAGAAAGCCACTGATATTCCTCGTCCTGCAGCGTCAGATGCTGCATAGCATTGACCTTTTCACGAATGGCGTCTGCGTAGATACCGAGCAAGTCGTCGCCACGGCAGCGGAATTCCGCCGCGACATGAACGTCATAGTAATGGTGGAAAACGGCTTGCTGCATGTGCAGTTTATACGCGTCGGTATCCAGCAACGTATGCAGAACTGGAGAAGCGAATTGAGTCATAGGTGCGCAGTAGCATCCTCTCACAGGAGCGTTTAGTACAATAAACAACTCCGGAGTATACCTTGTTTAGTGATTTATTGAACCCCGATCACAACATAAGCGCGTTTTATGGTCGAGGGCATTTTGTGCCCCGTGTTATACAAATGTAGCAAAAAAAGGTATTGACCCTGAAAAGATGAACATTCTGCATAGCGCGTTTTGCGCAACAGGAATATATTGAAACGTTACTCGACAAACGATGCATAAGGTTTTCTATGACACAACAGCCACAAGCCAAATACCGCCACGACTACCGTGCGCCGGATTATCTGATTAGCGAAATCGATCTGACTTTTGACCTGGATGCCACTAAAACCGTTGTCACGGCGGTGAGTCAGGTGACGCGCCAAAGCGCAACTGCTGTGCCGCTGCGTCTGGATGGCGAAGACCTGACGCTGGTCTCCCTGCATATTAATGATGAAGCCTGGTCAGACTATAAAGAAGAAAACAACCAGCTGGTCATCGACAACCTGCCGGAACAGTTTACGCTGCGCATCGTGAATGAAATCAGCCCGGCCGCCAACACCGCGCTGGAAGGGCTTTACCAGTCAGGCGTGGCGCTGTGTACCCAGTGTGAAGCGGAAGGGTTCCGCCACATTACCTGGTATCTCGACCGCCCGGACGTCCTCGCGCGCTTCACCACCAAAATCATCGCCGATAAAACCCTGTATCCCTTCCTGCTCTCCAACGGCAACCGCGTAGGCGAAGGCGAGCTGGAGAATGGCCGTCACTGGGTTCAGTGGCAGGATCCGTTCCCGAAACCGTGCTACCTGTTTGCGCTGGTGGCGGGGGACTTCGACGTGCTGCGCGACACCTTCAAAACGCGCTCAGGCCGCGAAGTGGCGCTGGAGCTGTTTGTTGACCGTGGTAACCTGGACCGCGCGCCGTGGGCGATGACCTCGCTCATCAACTCCATGAAGTGGGACGAAGAGCGCTTTGGCCTCGAATATGACCTCGACATCTATATGATCGTTGCCGTTGATTTCTTCAACATGGGCGCAATGGAGAACAAAGGCCTGAACGTCTTTAACTCCAAATACGTGCTGGCGCGCACCGATACCGCCACCGATAAAGATTATCTCGATATCGAACGCGTCATCGGCCACGAATATTTCCACAACTGGACCGGTAACCGCGTCACCTGCCGCGACTGGTTCCAGCTGAGCCTGAAAGAGGGCCTGACCGTTTTCCGTGACCAGGAGTTCAGCTCCGATCTGGGTTCACGCGCGGTGAACCGCATCAATAACGTGCGTACCATGCGCGGCCTGCAGTTTGCGGAAGATGCCAGCCCAATGGCGCACCCGATCCGTCCGGATAAAGTCATCGAAATGAACAACTTCTACACCCTGACGGTGTATGAGAAAGGCGCTGAAATTATCCGCATGATCCACACCCTGCTGGGTGAAGAGAACTTCCAGAAAGGGATGCAGCTCTACTTCGAGCGTCATGACGGCAGCGCGGCCACCTGCGACGATTTTGTGCAGGCGATGGAAGATGCTTCTAATGTCGATCTTTCCCACTTCCGCCGCTGGTACAGCCAGGCCGGTACGCCAGTTGTTACCGTCAAAGACGACTACAATCCGGAAACCGAGCAGTACACGCTGACCATCAGCCAGCGCACGCCGCCGACGGCAGAGCAGGAAGAGAAATACCCGCTGCATATTCCGTTCAGCATTGAGCTGTACGATAACGAGGGCAAAGTCATTCCATTGCAGAAGGGCGGCCACCCGGTACACCACGTGCTGAACGTGACCCAGGCCGAGCAGACCTTTATCTTCGATAACGTCTACTTCCAGCCGGTGCCTGCGCTGCTGTGTGAGTTCTCCGCGCCGGTGAAGCTGGAGTACAAGTGGAGCGATCAGCAGCTGACGTTCCTGATGCGTCACGCCCGCAACGACTTCTCCCGCTGGGATGCGGCGCAAAGCCTGCTGGCGACCTACATCAAGATCAACGTAAACCGTCACCAGCAGGGTCAGCCGCTGTCGCTGCCTGTTCACGTGGCTGACGCGTTCCGCGCGATCCTGCTGGATGAGAAGATTGACCCGGCGCTGGCCGCTGAAATTCTGACCCTGCCGTCAGCAACGGAAATCGCGGAGTTGTTCGAGATTATCGATCCGATCGCGATCGTGGCGGTGCGTGAAGCGCTGACCCGTACGCTGGCTGCTGAACTGGCTGACGAGTTCCTTGCCATTTATAACGCCAACAAGCTTGACGCTTATCGCGTTGAGCACGCGGACATTGGTAAACGTTCTCTGCGTAACACCTGCCTGCGCTATCTGGCGTTTGGTGAAACCGAGCTGGCGAACACCCTGGTGAGCAAGCAGTATCACGAGGCGGATAACATGACCGACGCGCTGGCCGCGCTGGGCGCAAGTGTTGCCGCCGAACTGCCGTGCCGCGATGCGCTGATGCAGGAGTATGACGACAAGTGGCATCAGGATGGTCTGGTAATGGATAAGTGGTTCATCCTGCAGGCGACCAGCCCGGCGGCCGATGCGCTCAGCAAGGTGCGCAGCCTGCTGAAGCATCGTTCCTTTACCCTGAGCAACCCAAACCGCGTGCGCTCGCTGATTGGCGCGTTTGCCAGCAGCAACCCGGCCGCATTCCACGCCGAAGACGGCAGCGGTTATCAGTTCATGGTGGAAATGCTGACCGAGCTGAACAGCCGTAACCCGCAGGTGGCGTCGCGCCTGATAGAGCCGCTAATCCGCCTGAAACGCTACGATGAGAAGCGTCAGGCGAAGATGCGTGCCGCGCTCGAGCAGCTGAAAGGGCTGGAAAACCTGTCTGGCGATCTGTACGAGAAGATTGCTAAAGCGTTAGCGTAATAAAAGTTTACCCTCCCTCTCCCTGTGGGAGAGGGCCGGGGGTGAGGGCATCAGGCATTAGCCTTAGCTCGCTGTAACTCCGTACCTCCGCGTTTCATCACCCGATCCAGCACTTCTGCCTCCAGCTCCGCCAGTCTTGCCGAGCCCACGCGACGAGGCCGGGGAAGATCCACCGTCAGATCCAGACCGATTTTTCCTTCCTCTATTAACAGCACCCGATCGGCCATTGCGACGGCTTCGCTCACGTCATGCGTCACCAGCAGTACCGTAAAGCCGTGCGTCTGCCACAAGGAACCAATCAAATCCTGCATTTCAATTCGCGTCAGGGCGTCGAGCGCGCCCAGTGGTTCATCGAGCAAGAGCAGGCCCGGACGGTGAATCAACGCCCGCGCCAGCGCAACGCGCTGCTTCTGTCCACCCGAGAGTGCGGCAGGCCATTCATCGGCGCGATTTTCCAGCCCAACGGCGGCCAGCGCCTGGCGGGCTTCATCCCGCCAGTTACCCTTAAGGCCGAGCCCGACATTGTCGATAACCGATTTCCACGGCAGCAGGCGTGCATCCTGGAACATCATGCGGGTATCGTCCTGAATATTCGAAAGCGGCGTCGTTCCTGCCAGAATGTCGCCGCCGTTGGGGGCTTCCAGTCCGGCCAGCAGCCGTAGCAGCGTACTCTTGCCGCCGCCGCTGCGCCCGACTACGGCCACAAACTGTCCGGCGGGAATATGCAGATCCAGCCCGTTAAGAATGGTGTTATCGCCGTAGCGTTTGGTGACACCGTTCAGCAGTAACGGGGTCCCCTGATTCAGTCGTGCAGTATTCATGCTTTCGCCTCCTGAAGGGTATAGGCCGGATTCCAGCGCAGCCAGCTGCGCTCCAGCCACTGGGCGCTGACGTCGGCGAGTTTGCCGAGCAGGGCGTAAAGGATAATGGCAACTACCACCACGTCCGTTTGCAGGAATTCGCGGGCGTTCATCGCCAGATAACCAATCCCGGAGTTGGCTGAGATGGTTTCCGCCACAATCAGCGTTAGCCACATCAGGCCGAGCGCGAAACGCACCCCGACCATAATGGAGGGCAGGGCGCCCGGCAGAATCACGTGAACAAAGAGGGAAAAACCCGATAAGCCGTAGCTGCGCGCCATCTCCACCAGACCACGATCGATATTGCGGATGCCGTGCCAGGTGTTGATGTAAATCGGGAACAGCGTGCCCAGCGCCACGAGGAAGATCTTGGCGCTCTCATCAATCCCAAACCACAGAATGACCAGCGGGATCAGCGCCAGATGCGGCACGTTGCGCAGCATCTGGATGGAGGTATCCAGCAGCCGCTCGCCCCAGCGTGAAAGGCCGCTCACCAGACCCAGAACCAGCCCGATACTGCCGCCGATGGAAAACCCGATCGCGGCGCGCCAGGAGCTGATCGCCAGATGCTGCCACAGCTCTCCGCTGACGCTCAGCGACCAGAACGCTTCTACAACGCCCTCCGGAGAGGGCAGAATGCGGCTCGACAGCCAGCCGGTGGACGATGCGAGCTGCCAGAACGCCACAATGCCGACGGGTAAAAACCACGGCGCGGCGCGCAGCAGCCATTTTTGTGAGGTGGCAGACATGGTCCCTCCTTAGCTCTGTGCGGCTTTGCGTGGAATAAATTCGTTTGCCACGGCTTCGCCCTGCAGCTGGAGCTGCTGCGGCTGCGGAACCTCCGGAATGGCGACATCAAGATGCGGAAACAGCAGCTCGCCGACCTTGTACGCCTCTTCCAGGTGCGGATAACCGGAGAGAATAAAGCTGTCGATACCCAGTTCGGCGTATTCATTGATGCGCGCGGCCACGGTCGGGCCGTCGCCGACCAGCGCCGTACCCGCACCGCCGCGCACCAGACCGACGCCCGCCCACAGGTTCGGGCTGATCTCCAGATTCTCGCGCTTGCCGTTGTGCAGGGACGCCATCCGGTGCTGCCCGACGGAGTCGGTTTTGGCAAACGCGGCCTGCGCTTTGGCGATGGTCTCATCGTCCAGATGAGAAATCAGACGGTCCGCCGCCCGCCAGGCCTCATCATTGGTTTCACGCACAATCACGTGCAGGCGAATACCGAAGCGCACCTTGCGGCCATGGGCGGCCGCTTTCGCGCGGACCTGAGCGATTTTTTCTTTCACCAGCTCAGGCGGTTCGCCCCAGGTCAGATAGAGGTCGACCTGCTCCGCCGCCAGATCCTGGGCTACATCCGACGACCCGCCAAAATAGAGCGGCGGGCGCGGCTGCTGCACCGGCGGGAAGTAGAGCTTCGCGTCGCGAACGTGAATATGCTTGCCTTCAAAGGTGACGGTTTCCCCTTCCAGCAGGCGTCGCCAGACGCGGGTGAATTCGGCGGAGGCCTCATAGCGTTCGGTATGGTCGAGGAACACGCCGTCGCCCGCCAGCTCCTGTGGATCGCTGCCCGTTACCAGGTTAAACAGGGCGCGGCCGTTGGACAGCCTGTCCAGCGTGGCCGCCTGACGTGCCGCCACGGTAGGGGAGACGACGCTCGGGCGTAACGCGACAAGGAACTTCAGGCGCTGTGTAACCGGGATCATCGACGCGGCGACCAGCCAGGCATCTTCACAAGATCGTCCGGTCGGGATCAGCACCCCGGTGAAACCGATTCGGTCCGCCGCCTGTGCAATCTGCTGCAGGTAGCCATGGTCAACCGGGCGTGAACCCTCTTCTGTACCAAGATAGTGTCCATCACCGTGGGTGGGTAAAAACCAGAAAAGATTCAGACTCATGATTTAGCTCCGTCTTTGCCTGCGGGTTGCCAGATGCGTTCGCGAATAGTGACCTGTTTTGGAACCAGGCGGTTTTGATAGAAGAGGTCAGCCGTTTGTTGCTGAAGTGCGGCGACGTGTGCGTCCACCGGCGTAATGGTGGTCGGCGGACGGTGGTTGAGATAGCTCGCGATCACCGGCTCAGGTAAGCCCATGGTTTTCGCCAGCAGGGCAATGCTCTCCTGACGCTGGCTCTGTGTCAGGGCATCGGCCTGGGTAAAGGTATCCAGCACGCCCTGAAGAAACGCGCCGTTCTTTTCAGCGTAAGGGCGCGCGGCCAGGTAGAACGAACCGGTCTGCTTCAGCGTGGTACCGTCTTTCAGCACGCGAACGCCACCCTGCAGCAATGCGGCGGAGTAGTACGGGTCCCAGATGGCCCAGGCATCAACGTTCTTCTGCTGGAACGCGGCGCGCGCGTCAGCGGGGGTAAGGTAGACGGGCTGAATGTCGGTGAACTTAAGCCCGGCCTCTTGCAGAGCGCGCAGCAGCAGGTTGTGCGAGCTGGAGCCCTTCTGGAAAGCGACCTTATGGCCTTTAAGATCGGCGACGCTTTTAATGTCGCTGTTTTCAGGCACCAGAATGACTTCGGCCTTAGGCTTTGGCGGCTCAACGCCAACGTAGATGAGGTCCGCTCCCGCGGCCTGGGCGAATATAGGTGGGATATCGCCCGTGCTGCCGAGATCGATACTGCCCACGTTCAGGGCCTCCAGCATCTGCGGGCCGGCCGGGAACTCCACCCAGGAGAATTTGGTGTCCGGGAAGCGTTTTTCCAGAAGCTGGTGGCTTTTTGCCAGCACCATGCTGACGCTGCCTTTCTGATACCCGATGCGTAAACTTTCCGGAGCCGTTTCTGCGGCATGGGCCAGCGAGGTAAGCGCCATCAAACCGGCCAGTCCGATGCGGGTTAACGTTTTAAACATGTGCGACTCCTTGAGGCTGACCAAACGCCGGGGCCTGGATATCTCTTCGGTGAAGGGCATGCCAGAACGTTTCCAGAGCGTTATCGAGGCGGGTTTGCAGGTTAGGCGTAAAGTGGGGTTTGTGTTGATAGTCGATGACCTGCGAGTCATCGGCGAAAACGCCGTGGAGGATCTCCTGCGCTTTCAACGCGTTCAGCACCGGCTTCAGGGCATAATCCACGGCCAGTAAATGGGCAACCGTACCGCCCGTTGCCAGCGGCAGCACCACCTTGCCGTCCAGCGCACGTTCCGGAAGCAGATCGAGCAGGGTTTTCAGGGCCCCGGAAAAGGAGGCCTTATAGATGGGCGTTGCTACGATCAGGCCGTCCGCGCCGTTAAGTTGCTCAATGAGGGTTTTCAGCGCGGGGCTGTCGAAACGGGCGTAGAGCAAATCTTCAGGTTCGAAGTTATGCAGGTTCCAGTGGCACACTTCCACATCCAGAGCATTCAGTTTTTCACGGGCATATTCCAGCAGGGCGCTGGAGCGCGAAGGGAATCGTGGACTTCCGGCCAGGGTAATGACGCGCATACTTCCTCCTTATAACTAATTGTTTGCTTTTATCTAACATTCATAACAATTTTAAGGAGTGTGACACCGCGCGTTTATTCCACTAAATGATTTATCTGCAATTAAAATGCAAAAAAGTGCATAAGAAATGGACGGGGAGGTAAACGATTGCGTTTTACGCGGGTTTTTTGCCGCAGGTCAATTCCCTTTCGCGACGGGATCGCCCATAATCCCCTCCCGGTTTGCACACCGGGAATCCAGGAGAGTTCATGTACTACCCCTTCGTTCGTAAAGCCCTTTTCCAGCTCGACCCTGAGCGCGCTCATGAATTTACATTCCAGCAATTACGTCGTATTACCGGCACGCCTCTGGCCGCGCTGGTGCGCCAGCATGTGCCGGTAAAACCTGTGCAGTGCATGGGGCTGACTTTTAAAAATCCGCTGGGTCTGGCGGCCGGTCTGGACAAAAATGGCGAGTGCATTGATGCCCTGGGCGCGATGGGCTTTGGCTCCATTGAAATCGGTACCGTCACCCCGCGCCCGCAGCCGGGAAATGACAAACCGCGCCTGTTCCGACTGGTGGAAGCCGAAGGGCTGATCAACCGCATGGGCTTCAACAACCACGGTGTTGATCACCTGGTCGAGAACGTAAAAAAAGCCCACTTTGACGGAATACTGGGCATCAATATCGGCAAAAATAAAGACACGCCGGTCGAGCAGGGTAAAGATGACTATCTGATTTGTATGGAAAAAGTCTATGCCTATGCCGGTTATATTGCGGTGAATATTTCGTCACCCAATACCCCGGGCCTGCGATCCTTACAATATGGTGAAGCGCTGGACGATCTTCTGAGTGCCATTAAAAATAAGCAAAATGAACTCCAGGCGATCCACCACAAATATGTTCCGGTCGCGGTTAAGATCGCCCCGGATCTTTCTGCCGAAGAATTGATCCAGGTTGCCGACAGTTTGGTTCGCCATAATATTGATGGTGTAATTGCGACCAATACCACACTCGATCGTTCCCTCGTGCAGGGAATGAAAAACTGTGACGAAGCGGGTGGGTTAAGTGGCCGTCCGGTGCAATTAAAAAGCACCGAAATTATTCGCGCCCTGTCTGCGGAATTAAATGGCCGCCTGCCGATTATTGGCGTCGGCGGCATTGACTCCGTGATTGCTGCGCGTGAGAAGATGGCGGCGGGTGCGTCCCTGGTGCAAATCTATTCCGGCTTTATTTTTAAAGGGCCGCCGCTGATTAAAGAAATCGTTACGCATATCTAATCTTTTCTCGTAATCAGACAACCGGGGCTTTATTTCCAGCCCTGGTTGTTTTATATTCCGTCACTGTTGCTTATTTAGACATTATAGTCTTTTATTAATGGTGTTATAAACGAAGCGGCAAACAGGACATTTTTAGTACAGGACGTTTCGGGGACGGGAGAGAAACATGCGAATTAAACCTGACGATAACTGGCGCTGGTATTTTTGCGACGAGCATGACCGAATGATGCTCGACTTAGCCAATGGCATGTTGTTTCGCTCTCGTTTTGCCCGCCGAATGTTAACCCCGGACGCTTTTTCCCCGTCAGGCTTTTGCGTTGATGACGCTGCGCTTTATTTCTCCTTTGAGGAAAAATGTCGCGATCTGATGCTCTCGAAAGAGCAGCGCGCCGAGCTGGTATTAAATGCGCTGGTGGCTATCCGTTTCCTGAAGCCGCAAATGCCAAAGAGCTGGCATTTCCTGCCGCACGGCATGAACTGGACCCCGGCAACGGGCGATGCGGCCAGCGTCAACCTGAGCGATACCGCAGAAGAGGTGAGCCTGCTGGTGGTGGAGCCAGGCGAAAATGCCGCGCTCTGCCTGCTGGCCCAGCCTGGCGTGACGATTGCCGGCCGGACGATGCAGCTCGGGGATGCCATTAAGGTCATGAACGACAGGCTGAAGCCCCAGCTTCGCGTGGATGCCTTCAGCCTCGAGCAGGCGGTTTAAGCTTCCAGCTGTACGGACGTTTTCGGTACGCAGCTACAGCACAGAATTGTGCCGTCATTTCCAGTTGCCGACTTTTTCAACGCACTCACTTCGCCATCCACCAGTCTGATACGACAGCATCCGCAAATGCCCGCGCGGCAGGAATAGGGTATGCGGATCCCCGCTTGTTCCAGTTGCTCAAGCAGTACCTGCTGGTTGTTACCCCGGATAACGTTGCCCTGCCAGTGAATATCTACCGCAGAGGCGACGTTCGTCTCAACGTCGACAAGCTCCTCCTCCTGACCCGAGCCGTACACTCTTGCTGGCCCACGGGCAAGAATTTCGACCTCATCGCCGACGCGGATCGCGCCGCTGGAGCGTGGGATCAGGTTCTGGCCGAAATCGACATCGCCATTATCCTGCGCGGTGCGGAATGATTGCAGGGTTTTCAACGGTTCGCCGGAAGGATGCTTCTGGCCTTTCTCCGGGCTCACCGTCGTGAAAATGCAGCGGCTGCAGGGCTTCACCACGTCAAAAATGACGCTGCCGATGCGGATCACTTTCCAGGTATCTTCGTCCCAGGCCTCGGCACCCGTCACCACCAGGTTCGGACGGAACTGTTCCATCTGAACGCTGGCTTTGCAGCGGCCTTGTAAATCACGCAGCGAGGCTTCGTTCGTCAGCAGGAACGGGAAGCCATCGGCGAAGGAGAGGGGAACGGCGTCGTGTCGCTTCACGCGACGCGTCAGTTCAGGTCCAACCCAGCGCAGCTGCACGTCGCGGGAGAAGAAGCCGCTTAACCAGCGGTTAATTTCATCCGGGGCGATGCGCGCGGTAAAGTGGTTCCCCCACACTTCCGTTGGCGCATCGACGGGCGCAAAATCAGCAAAGCGAATCACCGCGCTGGAACCGTCCGGCGCGGTAAGGTGCAAACCGTCGTGAAGCGGGGAAGGGGTAAAGCGAACCATCTGAGGGAACTGGCGTGCGGTAATAAACGTACCGTCAGGCTCGGTGACCATAAAAATGCGATCGAAGGCGAATCCGCTCATGTCGGCCAGCGCGTGAGAGACGCCGATGCCGCGCATGGATTTCACCGGATGAATAAAAAGCCTGGATAACGTCGCCACTGCACACTCCCTCGAATGAAAATAAGCCTTCAACTTTATGACATACACGCCATATTAGCTATAATGCGCGACAATTTTCTAAGAGTAAAAGTGACGATATGAATTCTCTGTTTGCCAGTACGGCCCGTGGGCTGGAAGAGCTGTTAAAAACTGAACTGGAAAGCCTGGGCGCACAAGAGTGTCAGGTGGTTCAGGGTGGTGTCCATTTTGAGGGCGACACGCGGCTTATTTACCAGAGCCTGATGTGGAGCCGCCTGGCGTCGCGCATCATGCTGCCGATGAAGGAGTGCAAGGTTTATAGCGACCTTGACCTCTACACCGGCGTACAGATGATCGACTGGACAGAGATCTTCACCCCGAATGCCACCTTTGCGGTCCATTTCAACGGCGTGAACGACGAGATCCGCAACAGCCAGTACGGTGCCCTGCGCGTAAAAGACGCCATTGTGGACTGCTTTACGCGTAAAAATAAGGAACGTCCGAACGTCGATCGTGAAAACCCGGATCTGCGTATTAACGTCTGGCTGAACGGCGACACGGCGAGTATCTCTCTCGATCTGAGCGGTGCGGGCCTGCACCTGCGCGGCTACCGCGATCGTACCGGCATGGCACCCATCAAAGAGACCCTGGCGGCCGCCATTGTGATGCGCTCCGGCTGGCAGCCGGGCACGCCGCTGCTCGACCCGATGTGCGGTTCCGGTACCCTGCTGATTGAAGCGGCCATGCTGGCCACCGACCGCGCCCCGGGACTCCATCGCGGCCAGTGGGGCTTCAAAGGCTGGGCGCAGCACGATGAAGCGCTCTGGAAAGAGGTCAAAGACGACGCGCAGACCCGCGCACGTAAGGGGCTGGCGGAATATACCTCTCATTTCTACGGCTCCGATAGCGACCCTCGCGTCATTGAGCGCGCGCGCAGCAACGCCCGCCGTGCCGGTATCGGCGAGCTGGTCACCTTCGAAGTAAAAGACGTGGCAAACCTGACCAACCCGCTGCCAAAAGGCCCGTACGGTACCGTGATCAGCAACCCGCCATACGGCGAACGTCTCGACAGCGAACCGGCGCTGATTACCCTGCACAGCCTGCTGGGCCGCAACATGAAGGACCACTTCGGCGGCTGGAACCTGTCTCTGTTCAGCGCCTCGCCGGAACTGCTGAGCTGCCTGCAGCTGCGTGCCGACCGCCAGTTTAAGGCGAAAAACGGCCCGCTGGACTGCGTGCAGAAAAACTACCATCTGGCGGAGAAGGCGGCCGACAGCAAGCCGTCCGGCGTGGCGGAAGATTACGCTAACCGTCTGCGCAAGAACCTGAAGAAATTTGAGAAGTGGGCGAAGCAGGAGGGCATTGAATGCTACCGCCTGTATGATGCCGACCTGCCGGAGTACAACGTGGCGGTTGACCGCTACGCGGACTGGGTGGTGATTCAGGAATATGCGCCGCCGAAAACCATTGATGCGCAAAAAGCGCGTCAGCGCATGCTGGACGTTATTGCCGCCACCATCGCCGTGCTGGGTATTGCGCCAAACAAGCTGGTGCTGAAAACCCGTGAACGTCAGAAAGGGAAAAATCAGTACCAGAAGATGGGCGAGAAGGGCGACTTTATCGAAGTGGGCGAATACAACGCCCGTCTGTGGGTCAACCTGACCGACTATCTGGATACCGGCCTGTTCCTCGACCACCGTATCGCCCGCCGCATGCTGGGCCAGATGAGCAAGGGCAAGGACTTCCTGAATCTCTTCTCCTATACCGGCAGCGCCAGCGTGCATGCGGGTCTGGGCGGCGCGCGCAGCACCACCACGGTGGATATGTCCCGCACCTATCTGGAGTGGGCGGAGCGAAACCTGCGTCTTAACGGCTTAACCGGGCGTCAGCATCGCCTGATGCAGGCTGACGTGCTGGGCTGGCTGCGCGACACCGACGAGCAGTTTGACCTGATCTTTATCGATCCGCCGACCTTCTCCAACTCCAAGCGCATGGAAGATAGCTTTGACGTTCAACGCGATCACCTGCGCCTGATGACCGACCTGAAGCGCCTGCTGCGCAAAGGCGGCACCATTATGTTCTCGAACAACAAACGCGGCTTCCGTATGGATCATGACGGCTTAGCAGCCCTGGGACTGAAAGCACAAGAAATCAGCCAAAAAACGCTGTCTCAGGACTTTGCCCGTAACCGTCAAATCCATAACTGCTGGTTGATTACCGCGGTCTGAAAGGAAAAATAAATGTCTTTAATTAGTATGCACGGCGCGTGGCTCTCTTTCAGCGACTCACCGCTTCTCGACAATGCAGAGCTGCACATCGAAGATAACGAGCGCGTCTGTCTGGTGGGCCGTAACGGCGCGGGTAAATCCACGCTGATGAAAATCCTTAACCGCGAACAGGGCCTGGATGACGGGCGCATTGTTTACGAGCAGGATCTGATTGTCTCCCGCCTGCAGCAGGATCCACCGCGTCACGTGACCGGCAGCGTGTACGATTTCGTGGCGGAAGGGATCTCCGAGCAGGCTGAATACCTGAAGCGCTATCACGAGATTTCGCATCTGGTGATGACCGATCCGAGCGACAAAAACCTCAACGAACTGGCAAAAGTGCAGGAGATGCTCGATCACCACGGTCTGTGGCAGCTTGAAAACCGCATTAATGAAGTGCTGGTGCAGCTCGGTCTGGAACCCGACATGGAGCTGTCGGCGCTCTCCGGCGGCTGGCTGCGTAAAGCGGCCCTGGGTCGTGCGCTGGTCAGCGGGCCGAAGGTGCTGCTGCTGGACGAACCGACGAACCACCTGGATATCGAGGCGATCGACTGGCTGGAAGGCTTCCTGAAAACCTTCAGCGGCACCATCATCTTTATCTCGCACGACCGTTCGTTTATTCGCAATATGGCGACGCGTATTGTCGATCTCGACCGCGGCAAGCTGGTGACCTATCCCGGCGATTACGACACCTATCTGCTGGAGAAAGAAGAAAACCTGCGCGTGGAAGAGCTGCAGAATGCGGAGTTTGACCGCAAGCTGGCGCAGGAAGAGATCTGGATCCGCCAGGGCATCAAAGCCCGCCGTACCCGTAACGAAGGCCGCGTGCGCGCCCTGAAGGCGATGCGTCGCGAGCGCAGCGAACGCCGTGAAGTGATGGGCAGCGCCAAAATGCAGGTGGAAGAGGCGTCCCGTTCCGGCAAGATTGTCTTTGAAATGGAAAATGTTAACTATCAGGTTGACGGTAAAGTGCTGGTGAAAGACTTCTCGGCACAGGTTCAACGCGGCGACAAAATCGCCCTGATTGGCCCGAACGGCTGCGGTAAAACCACGCTGCTGAAACTGATGCTCGGCCAGCTGCAGGCCGACAGCGGCCGCATTCACTGTGGGACCAAGCTCGAGGTCGCCTACTTCGACCAGCACCGCGCGGAGCTGGATCCGGACCGTACGGTGATGGACAACCTCGCCGAAGGCAAGCAGGAAGTGATGGTGAACGGCAAGCCGCGCCACGTGCTGGGCTACCTGCAGGACTTTCTGTTCCATCCGAAGCGCGCCATGACGCCGGTGCGCGCGCTGTCAGGCGGTGAGCGCAACCGTCTTCTGCTGGCGCGCCTGTTCCTGAAGCCAAGCAACCTGCTGATCCTCGATGAACCGACCAACGATCTGGATGTCGAAACGCTGGAACTGCTGGAAGAACTGATTGACGGTTATCAGGGTACCGTGATGCTGGTCAGCCACGATCGTCAGTTCGTTGACAACACCGTGACCGAGTGCTGGATCTTCGAAGGTGAAGGGCGAATTGGTCAATATGTCGGCGGTTATCACGATGCAAAAGGGCAGCAGGCACAGTCGCTGGCGACGAAACAGTCAAAGTCCAAAATAAGTTCTGAACCTGCTGTAACAAAAGCAGAAACTGTCAAGAAAACCTCGGCTAAACTAAGCTATAACCTGCAGCGCGAACTGGAGGGGCTACCGCAGCGTCTTGAAGAGCTGGAGGCTGCGCTTGAGGATCTGCAAAAACAGGTTGCTGATGCGTCATTCTTTACCCAATCGCATGACTATACTCAGAAAGTATTGGCTGAAATGTCCGCGGCTGAAAAAGCCCTGGAAGACGCCTTTGAGCGCTGGGAGTACCTTGAGTCTCTGAAAAACGGCGCATAAACAGGGATAACATATGTGTGACCAGCACCATGCCGACAGGCATATTTTATGCTCGCAATGCGATATGCTCGTGGCGTTGCCAGAGCTTGGTCACGGACATAAAGCCCTGTGTCCACGCTGTGGCGCGACGTTGACAACCGAGTGGGACGCGCCGCGGCAGCGTCCTACTGCTTACGCGCTGGCAGCACTGTTCATGCTGCTGCTCTCTAATCTCTTCCCCTTCATCTATATGAAGGTGGGGGGGATCACCAGTCAGGTGGATCTGCTTGAAATCCCGGGCGTGATGTTCTCGGAAGATTACGCCAGCCTGGGGACCTTCTTTCTCCTGTTTGTCCAGATAGTCCCGGCTTTTTGCCTGGTCGTCATCCTTTTGCTGGTGAACCGCGTCAGGATGCCGGCACCGCTGAAAATCCGACTTGCGCGTATTCTGTTTCAGCTCAAAAGCTGGGGGATGGCGGAGATCTTTCTGGCGGGGATCCTGGTCAGTTTCGTGAAGCTGATGGCGTACGGCGACGTGGGGATTGGCAGCAGCTTTATTCCCTGGTGTCTGTACTGCGTCCTACAGCTGCGCGCTTTCCAGTGCGTGGACAGACGCTGGGCGTGGGATGATATCGCCCCGGCACCGACGCTTGCGCAGACGGTGAAGGTCGGCGTGCCCGGCATTCGCCAGGGGCTTCGCTCGTGCCCGTGCTGTACCGCCGTGCTGCCCGCCGATCTCGACGTTTGTCCGCGCTGCGAAACGAAAGGGCACGTGCGCCGTAAAAATAGCCTGCAGTGGACGATGGCGCTGCTGGTCACGTCCGTCATGCTGTATCTGCCAGCCAATATTCTGCCAATCATGATCACCGATTTGCTCGGCGACAAAATGCCCTCGACGATCCTGGCCGGGGTGATACTGCTCTGGGGTGAAGGTTCCTATCCGGTCGCTGGCGTCATCTTTATCGCCAGTATTATGGTGCCCACCTTAAAAATGATCGCCATCGCCTGGCTCTGTTGGGATGCGAAAGGTCATGGGAAACGCGACAGCGAACGCATGCACCTGATTTATGAAGTGGTCGAGTTTGTCGGACGCTGGTCAATGATTGACGTGTTTGTCATCGCCGTTCTCTCTGCGCTGGTGCGGATGGGTGGTTTGATGAGTATTTATCCTGCGATGGGGGCTTTAATGTTTGCACTGGTCGTGATTATGACCATGTTTGCGGCCATGACCTTCGACCCTCGTTTATCGTGGGATCGTGAGCCTGAATCAAGCCATGAGGAAGAGTAAGAGCATGGAAAATAAGAGTGGAGAGGCGAAAGTGCAGAAGGTCAAAAACTGGTCTCCGGTGTGGATTTTTCCCATCGTGACTGCGCTGATCGGTGCCTGGATCCTGTTTTATCATTACAGCCATCAGGGGCCGGAAGTGACGCTGATAACCACCAATGCCGAGGGGATTGAGGGCGGTAAAACGACCATCAAAAGCCGTAGCGTGGATGTGGGCGTGGTGGAAAGCGCAACCCTGACCGACGATTTAACCCATGTGGAAATTAAGGCGCGCCTGAATGCCGGCATGGAAAAACTGCTGCACGGCGATTCCGTTTTCTGGGTCGTTAAGCCGCAGGTGGGGCGTGAAGGGATCAGCGGCCTGGGGACGCTGCTCTCGGGTGCCTACATTGAGCTGCAGCCGGGCGCTAAGGGTAACCAGCCGGCCCAATACCAGCTTCTGGATTCACCGCCGCTTGCACCGCCTGATGCCAAGGGCATCCGCGTGATCCTCGACAGCAAAAAAGCCGGTCAGCTCACGGCGGGCGACCCGGTTCTGTTTCGCGGCTACCGCGTCGGGTCGGTTGAGAAAAGCACGTTCGATCCGCAGAAACGCGCGATCAGCTATCAGCTCTTCATTAATGCGCCAAACGATCGCCTGGTTACCAGCAACGTCCGCTTCTGGAAAGACAGCGGGATCGCGGTGGATCTGACTTCGGCAGGCATGCGCGTTGAAATGGGTTCGCTGACCACGCTGTTTGGTGGCGGCGTGAGTTTTGACGTGCCGGAGGGCCTGGATTTAGGGCAGCCGGTCGCAGAGAACACCGCTTTCCGTCTCTTTGACGATCAAAAAAGCATTCAGGATGCGCTCTATACCGATCACGTTGACTTCCTGATGTTCTTTAAAGACTCCGTTCGCGGCCTGCAGCCGGGGGCGCCTGTTGAATTCCGGGGCATTCGTCTCGGTACGGTTGGGCAAGTGCCGTTCTTCGTCCCGGGCCTTCAGCAGGTGCTGGATGATGATTACCGCATTCCGGTACTGATCCGCATTGAACCGGAGCGTCTGCTTAATCAGATTGGTGAAAATCAGGATATCGCGACTCATATCACCCAGCTGATGGAACGCGGTCTGCGCGGGTCGCTGAAAACCGGCAACCTGGTCACCGGTGCGCTGTATGTGGATATGGACTTCTACCCGAAAGCACCGCCGATTACCGGTATCCGTGAATTCGGTGGCTACAAGATCATCCCAACGGTAAGCAGCGGTCTGGCGCAGATCCAGCAGCGTCTGATGGAGACGCTGGATAAGATCAACAATCTGCCACTGAATCCGATGATTGAAGCGGCAACAAACTCGCTGAGCGAAAGCCAGGCAACGATGCGCCGTCTGCAAACCACGCTGGATAACATCAACAAGATTACGGCGAGCCAGAGCATGCAGCAGCTGCCGCAGGACATGCAGAAAACGCTGCGTGAGCTGAACCGCAGTATGCAGGGCTTCCAGCCGGGATCAGCGGCCTATAACAAGATGGTGGCAGATATGCAGCGTCTTGATCAGGTCCTGCGTGAACTGCAGCCGGTGCTGAAAACGCTCAACGAGAAGAGCAATGCGCTGGTGTTCGAAGCGAAAGATAAAAAGGATCCTGAGCCGAAGAGGGCAAAAGAATGAAAAAATGGCTATTGATGGTTGGCGCTCTGCTGTTAACGGCATGCAGTTCAGAGGGAGATAATAAAAGCTATTATCAGCTGCCTGTGGCAACCCACAGCGGTGGGCAAAGCACGGCCAGTCAGGGAAACCGCCAGCTGTGGGTTGAGCAGGTCGCCGTGCCGGATTATCTGGCAGGAAACGGCGTGGTCTATCAGACCAGCGACGTTAAATATGTGATTGCAACCAACAACCTGTGGGCCAGCCCGCTGGATCAGCAGCTGCGCAACACGCTGGTGGCCAATCTGGGTAGCCAGCTTCCGGGCTGGGTTGTCGCGTCGCAGCCGCTGGGTAACGATCAGGATACGCTAAACGTCACCGTAACGGGCTTCCACGGCCGCTATGACGGTGCGGTGGTCATCAGCGGGGAGTGGTTGCTGAATCATCAGGGGCAGCTGATTAAGCGTCCTTTCCATCTGGAGCTGAAGCAGCAGAAGGATGGCTATGACGAAATGGTGAAAGTCCTGGCTCAGGGATGGGCGCAGGAGTCGGCCAGTATCGCGAGAGAGATTTCCCGGCTGCCATAAGTAAAATTCATCATCAGAAACCGCAATCGGTCTGTCGCTGATTGCGGTTTTTTTTCGTTTTCAACTCAGGTTGTTACTTGTGCCACGTCACAATTTTTGTACAAATGAACTTCCAGCTCGCTCACAAATATGACACCCGTATGAATTTTGAACATTGACGATGCGACTAATTCGGGGTATTCGTTATCTGTGCCTGTGCAGATAGTGCAGACACTGTTTTCTTTCCACCAGACAAAAGAATGAGGGAAACGAGGCATGAAGAGACAGAAACGAGATCGCCTGGAACGGGCTCATCAACGTGGTTATCAGGCCGGCATCGCTGGACGTTCTAAAGAAATGTGTCCTTATCAGACGATAAATCAAAGGTCACAATGGCTTGGAGGCTGGCGAGAAGCCATCGGCGACAGGGCACTCATAGCCTGATAACGTCTCTTTCAAAAAAGAAACCTCCGCAATGCGGAGGTTTCGCCTTTCTGGAGGTGCGAAAGCACGATCAGAACGCGGACGTGTCCTGGAACAGGCCAACCTTCAGGTCGCTTGCGCTATAGATCAGACGACCGTCTACCAGCACTTCGCCATCTGCCAGGCCCATAATCAGGCGGCGGTTAACGATGCGCTTGAAGTGAATACGATAGGTCACTTTCTTCGCCGTAGGCAGAACCTGGCCAGTGAATTTTACTTCGCCCACGCCCAGCGCGCGGCCTTTACCTTCACCACCCAGCCAGCCCAGATAGAAGCCAACCAGTTGCCACATGGCATCCAGACCCAGACAGCCAGGCATTACCGGATCGCCAATAAAGTGGCAGCCGAAGAACCACAGGTCCGGGTTGATATCGAGTTCTGCTTCTACGTAACCCTTATCGAAGTTGCCGCCGGTTTCGGTCATTTTCACGACACGGTCCATCATCAGCATGTTCGGGGCCGGTAACTGTGGGCCTTTCGCGCCAAACAGTTCACCGCGACCAGAGGCAAGAAGATCTTCTTTTGTATAGGATTCGCGTTTATCTACCATGTTCTCAGTAAGCCTTATTTTAGTGAAGGACGCAGGATAGCTAACACGTGTACGCTGAACAAGTCCGATCAGTTCGAACTAAACCAGCCCAGCCAGCGTAACGGCCATGGATAACGGTGACGAGCATCCTGCTGTGTTGCCTGAGCAATGCGCTCCTGGATAGTCTGCATCAGGGTGGTTTGCCCTTCGCCATCCCATACCAGGTTTGTCAGTAAGGGTAGTGCATCCTCAATCCCTTCGATGGCCCAGATAGCGAACTGCTCTTGTTCAACCGCATCCAGAATCTCCTGGCTGAGGCTTAAATGGCGTGCGTTGGGAGCCGGAATAATCACACCCTGCTTGCCGTTTAAACCGCGCTGCTGACAAATAGAGAAGAAGCCTTCAATTTTTTCGTTGAGGCCACCCACAGGCTGCGCACGACCGAATTGATCCACCGAACCGGTGATCGCGATGTTCTGATTGATGGGCACTTCCGCCAGGGCGCTGATTAAGGCGCACAGTTCAGCCATAGAGGCGCTATCACCATCCACTTCGCTGTAGGACTGCTCAAACGTCAGCGAGGCGGAGAAGGGGATCTGTTGCTCAAGCTGCAGTTCAGACATCAAAAACGCCTGCATGATCATCATGCCTTTGGCGTGAATGTTTCCGCCCAGCTCGGCTTTGCGTTCGATGTCGGTAAACTCGCCATCGCCAATATGCACAACGCAGCTAATACGGGACGGCTCCCCGAACGCGCGCGGATGGCCAGGGAATTCAATCACCGACAGGGCGTTGATCTGTCCGACGCGTTCGCCTTCGGTTTCCACCAGAATTTGTTCCAGCAGAATTTCATCCTGCATGCGGTCAGCAAGATAGCCTTCCCGCCACTCACGCTGAGCCAGCATCTGGGTGAGCTGCTCCCCGGTGAACGCACCGCTACCGCTCACCACGCCCACTTCACGCAGCTGTTTGCCGATCCAGAGCGGGCAGAGTGGCAGCGTTTCCTGGTCACCGGTATAACGCACCGCTTCGCGGATCAGGCCTGGCCATGCGTCAGCCGCAGGCGTTGGCAGCGCAAAACGTTCAGCAACGGCCATCACCCACTGGCACCACTGCGCCATATCGTCGGCATCGGCAATCTGAATATTGTCTTCATATTCGCTATACACCGCCTGTTCAGCCAGTTCAGGCTCCATTTCCTGGAAGTCTGCCAGCGATTCACGGTCGCCCGTTAGCACGACGGTTAATGACAGCGGCATAGACGGAACCGAGACAGGCAGAGGACGAGACTCATCGTAGCCAACCCAGTCGAAACGCTGCTGATGCACGATGGTTTTCAGACGCATCCACAGCAGCGGCTGCGAGAGCAGGGTACGCAGCGAGATGATCAGGACACCGCCATTTGCGCGATGTACCAGCCCCGGCTGCAGCGAAAGCTCGCCGTTAAACTGGCGCAGACAACCAAAGAGTTGTTCAGCCTCGACCCAGTTCGCGGTAATCACCTCGCCCTTAGCGGCAAAAAGGCCGTCGGCCTGCGCCGCCGGTTCGAAAGTAACATCATGTCCAGCGATACGATACTGGCCGCCAAAAACGGCGTTCGCTTCCGGCTTTAGCTGACGCACGGCATCCCCGAACAACGTCAGGTATTCCGCTTCTTCCGGGGCTTTGAGCAGCATGAAAGGCGCAGTTGCCCAGGGGCTTAATACCTGCTCCAGCGCATAATGCAAACGGGGCTGCGTATCGCTAAGGATGAATTCGTGTTCTTTTGCGAGATCTGGCTGTGCAAACAGTTCCTGATAACTTTCGGTATCCGGAACAAGGTCACGCCATGCAAGTTTCGTAATGGTCAAAGTTGATGTTTTTTAGTCAGATGTAAAAGCGTGGAGTATACCGTAAGCGGGGGGCTGTACCCAAGCAGGATTGGGGATTTCGACAGGGTGATTGGCTGCATTCACTCACAGGATATGATTTCTTTTCAGCAGATTGCTAAAAAACTGATATTCTGAACAGAGTTACGTGGTAACACTGAGATCGCAATGAAATATCAACAACTGGAAAATCTCGAAAGCGGCTGGAAATGGAAGTACCTGGTCAAAAAGCACCGTGAAGGGGAGCTGATCACCTGCTACATCGAAGCCAGCGCTGCGCAAGAAGCCGTGGATATTTTGCTGACCCTCGAAAACGAACCGGTACAGGTCAACGGCTGGATTGAGAAACACATTAATCCTGCGTTGTTAAACCGGATGAAGCAAACTATCCGCGCGCGACGCAAACGGCATTTTAATGCTGAGCACCAGCACACTCGCAAAAAATCAATCGACCTGGAATTTGTTGTCTGGCAGCGCCTGGCCGGGCTGGCACAACGACGGGGTAAAACGCTGTCGGAAACCATCGTGCAGTTGATTGAGGATGCAGAACATAAAGAGAAGTACGCCAACCAGATGTCGACACTGAAGAATGACCTTCAGGCGCTGTTGGGTAAAAAGTAGTTTTTTACTTTTCTTCAGACAATAAAAAACCCCGCATTGCGGGGTTTTTTTATAAGACGATAACTTATGCCGCTGGCTGAGTTACAACGTCTTTGATGCCTTTAACTTCGATCTCTACGCGACGATCTGGAGCCAGGCAGTCGATCAGTGCAGCGCGAGCTTTCACGTTGTCACAGGTGTTGCCAGTAACTGGGTTAGCTTCGCCCATACCACGTGGGGAGATCTTGTTAGCTGGGATACCTTTAGAGATCAGGTAATCAACAACAGACTGAGCACGTTTCTCAGACAGTTTCTGGTTGTAAGCGTCAGAACCGATACGGTCGGTGAAGCCCAGAACCACTACAGAACCGTCTTTAGGATCCAGGTTGCTCAGCTGGGTGTACAGCTGATCCAGTGCCTGCTGGCCTTCTGGTTTCAGAGTCGCTTTGTTGAAGTTGAACAGAACGTCAGACTTCAGAGTGAAGTGCTTGGTCTGTACTTCTGGAGCTGGAGCCGGCGCTGGAGCAACAACTGGTGCTGCTTCTTCCTGCTGGCCGAAACGGTAGGAAACACCTACGCTCAGCATGCCGTTGTCTGGACGAACACCAACGGTGTTGCCGTCGCCGATGTTGTTAACCCACTGGTATTCCAGACGGGTAGCGATGTCACGGGTCATAGCCCACTCAACGCCACCAGCGAATACTGGGGAAACACCGGTGTCATGGTCGTCGCCAGCGATGCTGTTGCTGGAGTCAGCGCGCCATACCATGCCGCCCAGACGGGTGTACACGTCCAGATCGTCAGTTACTGGGTAACCCAGTTTAGCGGTCAGCTGAACGCCCTGTGCTTTGAAAGCGCCGTTTACGGTGTCGCCTTTGTATGGCATACGACCTAACCAGTCGTAACCCATTTCAAAACCAACATACGGGTTAACCTGATAGCCACCGAACGCACCTGCACCAAGCTGGCTCTCGTGAGTTGGGCCATCATTGTTCAGGCTGCTGTTGTACCAGCCGGTGTCGTGGAACTGAGACCAGCCCAGTTTACCGCCTGCATACCAGGTATTATCTTTCGGAGCGGCCTGCGCTACGGTAGCGAAGCCAGCCAGTGCCACTGCAATCGCGATAGCTGTCTTTTTCATTTTTTGCGCCTCGTTATCATCCAAAATTCGCCATGAAAGTCTCAAGAGAGAATCACGGTTAAATCCTTCACCGGGGGGCGTGGTCAAATATAAATCTACCGATATCTTCGGCTTAGGCCGAGCACCCCTGGCGATGTAAAGTCTACAACGTAGCTGAAAACTTACAAGTGTGAAGTCCGTCAGGCATATGAAAAAAAAAGTTCCGTATACCGATTATTTAACATTTTTTGAACGAATTTTGTGCAATAAAATTAAGGAGAACCGCACCAGACAAGCCTTGCCGCAATTTTAAGGCCGGGAACTAAAATCCCATCTTGCGGTCAAAAAAAATTCCAGGAAAAATCTTAATTTCACTCAATGATACAAATTTGAGTGAATTTTTAGCCCAGAAAGTTGTCCTCTGCGGTAAGAATCCGATCGAACCGGACGCATAATGAACCCGATCGCATTCCCTTCTTCAGCGGCTTCAGTCAGTCGGAAATGTTCCTCTTCCGTCAATTCTTCCGGTAACCAGCCAATCACCACGCTGTAATTTCCTGTGCGTAACGCGCGGATCATCGACTCAACGGTATCGCAAGGCGGAAGTTGATTAATCTGCATGACCTTGGTCAGCGGAAGGCCTGCGGATTGAACCCACTCGCGACTCAGCTTTTGCTGAGGCGTGAGCCAAAGCTGCCAGCGCGATTGCTGACCGAGCTGTTGTAATAATGGCAGTAAAAGAAGTTGCGTTAACAAGGGCTGGTCTTCACGATAAACCACTTCACTGATAAGTCCTGTGGAAACACGCTCGACGGAATTCTGCGCGACATTGCCTGCGGCAGAAGAGAGAGAGGTTGCGCGATTTGCATAGCCTGAAGTGTGCATATTCATTCCAGCCCTGTGGTTACTGTATGGATATACAGTAACTCCTGTATGCCCAAAGATCAACCTCATTTTCGGAAAGCGACTCGCAAAATTCATTCAATCTTGATGCCCCTCGAAAAATCATCTTGCTCAACGACGATAAGTTGCCTATTTTCCTGCTAACGGATCCGCTAGTAAGAAATTTCGTTGTTAGCCTATGATTTTGAAGGGAAATATTATGAAAAAGATATCTTATGAACGGATTTATAAATCCCAGGAATACCTCTCTCCGTTGGGCGAGATTCATCATCGCGCGCTGTTTGGCGGTTACACCCTGGCGGTCGATGATGCGGTCTTTGCCATGGTGTCCGATGGCGAACTTTACCTTCGCGCGTGTGAAGAGAGTGCAAAATACTGTGTAAAAAATGCTTCCTCCTTCTTGACGTTGATGAAGCGAGGCCGCCCGGTGCTGCTCAACTATTATCGTGTGGATGACGGATTATGGCAGGACAGGGAGCGGTTGCTTCAGCTCTCCTCGTTTGCACTCAGTGCGGCAAGGAAAGAGCGCTACCAGCGTCATCAACGAAACCGTCTTAAGGATCTGCCGAACCTGACCTTTCAGCTTGAAGTCTTGCTCTATGAAGCCGGTATCACCAATGAAGAAACGCTGCGGGCGCTGGGCGCCAGAGCGAGCTGGCTGAAGATGCGGGCAAAGAATAAAGCACTCAGTATAAAAGTGCTCTTTGCGCTGGAAGGGGCTATCGAAGGGCTGCATGAGGCGGCGCTCCCGGCAGGTATCCGCCGGGAACTGACGGAGTGGTTTAATGCGCTGCCTGAGCCGCAGGAGAGTCGTTCCTCCAGGTAGCGATGTGCTGTTGCAGACGGCAAATTTCAGGCAGCAGAGCGATCAGCAGGCCTATCTGCTGAAGAACCAGCGGCGCTTTGCTGTCATTTCCCGGGTCAAGATGCGCAATGCGTTGAGCCAGTTCATCCAGAGCCTGTCGAACGCGCGGTTCATCGGCCGGGCGGTGATGAAGCGCATCATCGACATAGCAGACGGCGTCATCGAGGAGGTTGAGAACCGCCGGGTTAGTGAGCTTCTCGCGGTGGGCCCCCAGCGTCGAAATATAGCTGGTGAAGGTATGGTTCAGGCAGAGCAGGCGGAACGCTGTCTCACGAATCTCAGCCGTGGCGCGCGGCTCCGTTGACATGTTAGAGACCACGGAGGCCAGTTCAGCATCACTGTTGTGCGCGTCGCGACGTGCTATCCGGTAAGCCAGACGGTTATCGCGGCCCTGGTGGTACTGCTCCAGAATTGCGTCAAGGTAACGACAGTTGGCATTCATCGCCCTGTCTACCACGCGCGGCAAATTGCGAAAACGCCAGTCCGGCCAGATAAAGCTGACCGCGGCCCAGGCAATCGCGCAGCCAATCAGCGTATCAATCACGCGGGGCAGGGCGACTTCAAACCCTTCACCCAGCAGATTAAAGCAGAGCAGCACCAGCAGCGTGATGAACATGGTGGCATGGGCGTATTGCACGTTGCGAAACGCGAAAAACAGCACGCCGGTGATCACGATCAGAATCAGCTGCCCTTCGACAGAAGGCACGAAATAAAGCACCGGCAGGCCGATTGCGACGCCGACCAGCGTGCCGATAATACGCAGCGCCAGGCGGTGTCGGGTGGCGTTATAGTTCGGCTGGCAGACGAACAGGCTGGTCAGCAGGATCCAGTAGCCATGATGCAGCCCGGTTATCTGGATAAAGGCATAACCCACGCACAGCACCAGCGACATTCTCACCGCGTGGCGGAAGAGAGCCGACTCCGGGGTAAAGTTGCGGCTCAGGCGTAGCCACATATCGCTAAAACTGTGCACGCTGTCATCAGCAAGCTGATTGTCGACCTCACTGCCCGGAAGCGCCATCGCCTGCTCGGACTCAATGGTCGCCAGCTGTGCGTCAATCGCCCGCAGGTTGTTCAGCAGAAAGCCCAGCGCTTTGATGTGTTCCGGTGACGTTCCGCTGGCCTGAACGCGGTCGAGCGCTGCGTCAAGATGGCTAAATACGCGTTCAAAACGTGGATCATGCTGATAGGGCGTGCGCAGCAGAATGGAGCGCGAGAGCTGCTGGCACGCCTGGGACTGCATGGAGAGCAGGCGCTGGAAGCGGAACATCACGTCGCTGTAGCGGAACTTCTCTCGCAGGGCGGCATACTGGACGTGCGAGGAGCTGGCGCGTTCATGAATGTCCTGGGCGGCAAAATAGTAATGTAAGGTTCTTCGCGTTCCGCGCTGACCGCGATCGCCGCGCAGACGGGTCAGCAGAGAGGCTTTTGTCTGGTTAAGGGTGGCGACCAGTTGACCATTTGCCAGCGCCAGATCGTAGAGCGGCGCCTGGCTTTCTTCCTCGATATCCGGGTCGAACAGCCGGGATTTCAGTTCCAGATAGTGAGCTAGCTGCTCAAAGCTGCGGGCAAGGTTGTCCTGCAGAGGGCGAACAGGGAAAATCAGATGACCGGTTAAGGTCAGCAGGTTATACCAGATGGCGCCGAGCAACAGCAGAACCGGCTGCTGGTACCACTGGTCGTAGAGGGATGCGCCCAGCATGGTATAGATGGCGATCAGCAGGGCGCCAAACGCGATAGTGGCATATCGCTGCCCGAGGCCGCCCAGCAAAATAAACCCGCTGGTTGAGAGCGTCAGACCCAGGGCAAACAGCCAGGGCCAGGGGAAAAGTAACTCAACGGACGCTGACGCAATAAAAAAGCAGACGAGCGTGATGACCAGGTTGCGTAAACGCCCGGCCAGACGATCGTCCAGGTCCGCCAGCGCCCCGGCCACGACGCCCAGCGTGAGCGGGATGGTGAGCTTGACGTCATTCAGCCACCAGGGCAGGGCAACCGTGCCGCAAAGTGCGATAAATATCCTGACGTTATAAAGCCAGGTGCTGTTCCAGGTATAACGGCGAAGCAGTGGGCTTAGCATAAACGCGGCCAGTCCTTAGTTACTGAAAACGACGACGCGCATTGGCTTCACGCGCCGCCTGGGCCACTTCGACCGGAACAACCCTGCGCCCGACGGGCCAAAGAGCGATAGCGGCGATCTTAAAGTTCGCGATCCCCACCGGAATACCAATAATCGTGATGCACTGCGCAATCCCCGCAAAAATATGCATGATGCAGAGCCACCAGCCGAAGAAAATCAGCCACAGAATGTTCAGCAGGGTTCCGCCCGTATTCATCAGGGCGTTTTTGTTCTCCGGATTCAGCTCGTCAACGTGGATGGCTTCATTCCCGTAGGGGACGAAGGAGAGTTTTGTGATTTCCCAGCAGGAGCGAGTCAGGGGGAGCGTGAAAATCAGGACGATGCTCACCAGCGTGGCAAAAAGCCAGGAAAGGGTGGTGGCAAAACCGCCCAGCACAAAATTCAACACATTCAGAACGGTACGCATAAACCCTCACTTCCTTTCGATAAAATTAACGCCCAATGATTGTAACGTTTTTTTAGGCTGGAGCACCTTAAAACTGGCAGTTACACTGTCAGGTAAATTATCTCTTCGTGGATTTAGCGGAACATGGAACTGAAAGCAACGTCGTTAGGCAAACGTCTGGCGCAACACCCTTACGACCGGGTGGTTCTCCTTAATGCCGGGGTAAAAGTCTCTGGAGAACGCCACGAATACCTTATTCCGTTTAATCAGCTTCTGGCTATCCACTGCAAACGCGGGCTGGTGTGGGGCGAACTCGAGTTCGTACTGCCTGACGATAAAGTCGTGCGTCTTCACGGCACCGAGTGGGCAGAAACCCAGCGTTTCCATCATCACCTGAACGCGCTCTGGCAGCAGTGGAGTCAGGATATGAGCGTGATTGCCGCCGGAGTGCTTCAAAAGGTGCTGGACGATATCGCGCAAAGCAACGCGCAGCATTCGTGGCTCACCCGTCAGCAGACCGCCGGGTTGCAGCAAAAGATCCGGCAGGCACTCTCGGCGCTGCCGTTATCCGTGGCGCGTCTTGAGGAGTTTGACAATTGTCGCGACGCCTGGCGCCAGTGCCAGGCCTGGCTGAATGATAAGGATAAAAGCCGACTCGCCCATAACCAGGCCTGGACGGACGCCATGCTCACCCAATACGCCGACTTTTTCAGTACGGTGGAGTCTTCTCCGCTTAACCCGGCTCAGGCGCGCGCGGTGGTCAACGGCGAGCAGTCGCTGCTGGTGCTGGCGGGGGCCGGTAGCGGTAAAACGTCGGTGCTGGTTGCGCGTGCCGGCTGGCTGCTGACGACCGGGGAAGCGGTCGCCGATCAAATTCTGCTTCTGGCCTTTGGCCGCAAGGCTGCCCAGGAGATGGACGAACGGATCCAGGAACGTCTGCATACCCGGGATATCACGGCCAGAACCTTCCATGCCCTTGCCCTGCATATTATTCAGCAGGGCAGTAAAAAAGTGCCTGCTATCAGTAAGCTGGAAAACGACGCGCAGGCGCGCCAGGCGCTGTTTATCAAAACGTGGCGCCAGCAGTGCAGTGAGAAAAAGGCGCAGGCGAAAGGTTGGCGTCAGTGGCTCGAGGAGGAGCTCAACTGGGACGTGCCGGAAGGCAGCTTCTGGCAGGATGACAAACTGGCGCGTCGGCTGGGTTCACGGCTTGACCGCTGGGTCAGCCTGATGCGAATGCACGGCGGAACGCAGGCAGAGATGATTGAAAGCGCGCCGGAGGCGATCCGCGATCTGTTTTCGAAGCGGGTCAAGCTGATGGCGCCGCTGCTGAAGGCATGGAAAACCGCGCTGAAAGCGGAAAATGCCGTCGATTTTTCCGGCCTAATCCACCAGGCCATCATCATTCTGGAGAAGGGGCGCTTTGTCAGCCCGTGGAAACATATTCTGGTGGATGAGTTCCAGGACATCTCTCCGCAGCGCGCAGCGCTGCTTTCGGCACTACGGGCGCAAAATAAGCATACCTCTCTGTTTGCGGTGGGGGATGACTGGCAGGCCATCTATCGCTTCAGCGGGGCACAGCTTTCGCTGACGACCGCATTCCACCACTATTTTGGCGAAGGCGATCGCAGCGATCTGGACACGACCTACCGCTTCAATTCACGGATTGGTGAAATCGCCAACCGCTTTATCCAGCAGAACCCGCATCAGCTGGCAAAGCCGCTCAATAGCCTGCGGGCAGGGGATAAAAAAGCCGTGACCCTGCTGGCGGACGATCAGCTGGAACCGCTGCTGGACAAGCTCAGCGGCTATGCGAAGCCTGATGAGCGTATCCTGGTGCTGGCGCGCTACCATCACCTCAAACCCGAGGCGCTGGAAAAGGCGGCCACCCGCTGGCCGAAGCTGCAGCTTGAATTTATGACGATTCACGCCAGCAAAGGGCAGCAGGCCGACTATGTGATTGTCATGGGGCTGAAAGAGGGGAGCGACGGTTTCCCGGCCCCGGCCCGCGAGTCGGTCATGGAGCAGGCCCTGCTGCCGGTGCCGGAAGACTTTCCGGATGCCGAAGAGCGGCGTTTGCTGTATGTGGCGATGACCCGCGCGCGCCATCGCGTGTGGCTGCTGTTCAATAAAGAAGAGCCATCCGTGTTTGTCGATATTTTGAAGAGCATTGATGTGCTGGTGGCGCGGAAGCCGTAACGCCGCCGGGCATGGATGGGTAGGCCGGGTAGGGCGTAGCCGCCACCCGGCAAAAAAAGCTACTTCAATCTCTCTGAAAGATAACGCTGATAGTCCGGAATAAGGATATCTACCGGCGAGTTAAACTGCGGCGATTCGATGATGAAATCCGCCGTAGAGAGGTTTGTCGCCACCGGAATATTCCACACCGTCGCCAGGCGCAGCAGGGCCTTGACGTCCGGGTCGTGCGGAACCGCGTTTAGCGGGTCCCAGAAGAAGATCAGCACATCAATCTTCCCTTCGGAAATCTGTGCGCCGACCTGCTGATCGCCGCCCATCGGGCCGCTCAGCATGGCGTTTACCTCCAGACCCGTTTCGCGCTGGATCAGGTTACCGGTGGTGCCGGTCGCCGACAGGGCGTGTTTTTCCAGTAAAGACTGATGGCGGCGAACCCAGTTAAGCAGCATTTGTTTACAGTGATCGTGCGCTACCAGAGCAATATGTTTGCGTTCCGGGAGCGTGCGTGTTGTCAGTTCCATAATCATATCCATCAGGTTAACTGCCTACACGATGACGGGAACCGTCTGACGCTGCAAGAGAAAGGCGTAAAAAATGTGGCTTATGATGAAGGTTGTTGTTTTGCCCACTGTAAAAACCGGGCCCGCGTGTCGGCATCGGCCTGCTGGAACCAGAATTTAAGGCGCTGTTCCGTCAGGGCCTGGGACTGGGGAGGAATGACGTCCAGTTCAGAGACGCCGGAAAGCAGCGTACTGTCGTCAGCCATCATGGTGGCAAACTGAGGAAGCGACGCGCGTTTACCGGCTTTGTTATAGGTCTGCGTCGCGGCCTCGTAGTCCGGACCTTTCGGTGAAGTCGTCAGCGCCAGAATATCCAGCTTCGCCGGAATCGGCATCGCATCCCCGTCCAGCAGTTCAATGCGGGGAGACGCGTCGAAGGCCACCGATTCCTTCTCCGTTTCAAGGCGTGGCAGGGTAATATTCACCTGACTGATTTGTCGGGTATTAAAGCTGACGATCAGCGGCGGAGAGATGTACATCCGTTGCTCGTGATTGGCCAGACCGATCGATTTTTCTACGCGGAATACCAGCTGATGCGGTCCGTTATCCAGCTCGATACTGTCCGCACCGCGCAATAACGAACTGGAGACCTTTTTTCCGTCCAGTACCAGGAGATCAATATCGGTAGAGAGCCGGAGCGTGGTAGCAAAAACGCAGACCGGCATCACTAATGCAATCAGAGCAGTGGCAATACCGGTTTTCATAGAAGGCTCCCGTCAGAAATCCTGTCGCCGCATTAATGTATCTAAATTTTTCGATAATCACGTTTACTAACATATAGACATATTTGGCCGTTTTGCCCTCATGCATCGGTATGGGATGGATGGTTGAGATGTGCGGTTTGGCGTACACTTTTAAAAAAGCCAGGAGAAAAACCATGAAAGAGAACGATATTGCCGAGATTCTGACATCCACGCGTACCATTGCGCTGGTGGGCGCGAGCGATAAACCCGATCGTCCCAGCTATCGGGTGATGAAATACCTTCTCGATCAGGGCTATCACGTCATCCCGGTCTCGCCAAAAGTGGCGGGGAAAACCTTACTGGGCCAGCAGGGTTATGCCACGCTCGCTGACGTGCCGGAAAAAATTGATATGGTCGATGTCTTCCGTAATTCCGAGGCGGCGTGGGAAGTGGCGCAGGACGCTATCGCCGTCGGGGCGAAAACGCTGTGGATGCAGCTGGGCGTGATTAACGAGCAGGCTGCCGTGCTGGCGCGGGATGCGGGGCTGAACGTCGTCATGGATCGCTGTCCGGCGATCGACATCCCCCGTCTGGGGCTGGCGAAGTAATAAAAAAAAGCCCGTTCATCGGGCTTTTTTTACACGCTTAGTTCCGCAGGCGCGGAGCCTGTAACTGTTTGCGGATAGTCTGAGCAAGTTCATCCATAGTGGGTTGCTCCGGATGCTCTTCCTGCAGCTCGCTGCTTAGCTGCGCTTCGGCAAGGTAGGTGTGGACGGGTTGCCCGTCGTCACCTTCCATCACCACATGGTACCAGGGTGCAGCGCGAAGCTCTGCGTTTACCGCCAGCTCGTCTGCTGACGGCTCATCAAGGGAATACTCCGGGTCGATATCCACGACCACACCCAAATACCCGAGCAAAGTGTGGCGGACCTGCTGGCAGATACCGAATTTGCTGGCAATCATAGTCACCTCCCGGGAAATACGACTTACACGTTATGTGCGGGCAATATTTCTCTTTTCAAGTTACATGACGCGACAGGCAAACCCTTTCAGATACAGTCCTTCCGGGTAGGTAGCAATCACGGGGTGATCGGCTGCCTGACGGAACTGCTCTATAAATTGTACATCACGGCCAGCATCTATTGCGGCATCAGCGATGATTTTCTGAAATAAATCTGTGGTCATCAGGCCGGAGCAGGAGAAGGTGAGCAAAACCCCGCCCGGGTTCAGCAGCTGGATAGCCAGCATGTTGATATCTTTATATCCGCGGCAGGCGCCCATCAGCTGGCTTTTGTTCTCCACAAACTTTGGCGGATCCATCACGATGACGTCGAACTTCTCGCCCTGGTCGCGATATTTACGCAGCAGCTTGAAGACGTCGTCGCGTATAAATTCGGCTTTGCTCAAGTCCAGTTTGTTCAGCTCGACGTTCTGTTTTGCCACGTCCAGCGCTTCCTGCGAGGTATCCACGCTAACCACCTGGGCACAGCCGCCCATCAGCGCCGAAACGGCAAACCCACCGGTGTAGGAGAAGCAGTTGAGCACGCGTTTGTCGGCAACGTACTGACGCGTCGCGAGACGGCTGTCGCGCTGGTCAAGGTAGTAACCCGTTTTGTGCCCGCCCTGAATATCCACCAGCAGCTTCATGCCGTGCTCTTCAATTGGCAGCAGGGCAGGCGGCAGTTCACCCGTGACCGGCCCCTGAGTCAGCTCCATGCCTTCTTTTTTGCGCACCGCCACATCGCTGCGGTCGTAAATGGCGCACTGCGGGAACAGCGTTTGCAGGGCGCTAATCAGCGCAGCGCGCTGGTATTCCGCCCCGGCGCTCAGGAGCTGCAGCACCAGGAAGTTACCGAAGCGATCGATGGTCACGCCCGGCAGGCCGTCAGACTCACCGGCAATCAGGCGGTAGCTGTCCAGCCCGTCGCGTTTAGCCAGCCAGTCGCGCCACTGCTGCGCCTGCTGCAGACGACGCACGAAGAAGTCGATGTCGATGGTTTCGTTTTTATCGAAGGTCCAGACGCGCGCGCGGATCTGGGAGGCTGGCGAGTAGGCGCCTCGCGCTAACCATTTCCCCTGGTGGTCCACGATATCAATGGTTTCACCGAGGCTGGCTTTGCCTTCCATACGGGCAACCGCGCCGGAAAAGACCCAGGGATGACGGCGCAGTAAGGATTTCTCGCGCCCTTTGGCTAACACTAAACGTACACTCATAATTTGCTGTTCTGTCGATTTCATGGAAATGGCGCGTAGAGTAGCACATTCAGCAAGGCGCAATCATCTGCGGATGCCGTTGAGCGTTTCGGCACAAAATCAAATCGCTTAGGCACATTAGGGCATTGTTGCGTGCTTTATCTTAGGGATTCCGGTTCAGCAAAGGAAACCCCCCATGAAAAAGTGCAGTGTCATCACAATAGCCGCTCTGACGGCAATGAGTTTTCAGGTTTTAGCCGCAACGCCTTTCAGCATGACCAGCCGGGATATTTCCGGCGACCGGCGGTTAGCGCCACAGCAGGTGTTTGAGGGATTCGGCTGCCACGGCGGTAACCAGTCCCCACAGCTGGCGTGGAAAAACCCGCCCGCCGGTACGCAAAGTTTTGCCATTACGGTCTATGACCCGGATGCGCCTACCGGCAGCGGCTGGTGGCACTGGACAGTAGCCAACATTCCCGTGAAGACAATGACGCTGCCCGCTGATGCCGGTAACCCAAATGGCGAAAAATTACCTGCTGGCGCTGTGCAGGGGCGTAATGATTTCGGTTATTCTGGATTCGGCGGCGCTTGTCCGCCCGCAGGCGATAAGCCTCACCGCTATCAGATGACCGTCTGGGCGCTGGACGTGGATACCCTGCCCATCGACAACAATGCCAGCGGCGCGCTGGTCGGCTTTATGCTTAATAGTCACGTTCTGGCAAAGGCGCAGTTAACCGCAACCTACAGCAGATAAGGATGAACCGGTGCAGGAGTTCCATTTTCGACATAAACACCTGACGGCGGGTGAAGTGACCGCCAGCAAAATGCATCGCCTGCACCAGGTTAAGCTCTTTTTCCCGGCGATTTGCCATATCACTCACGGCAGTAAGGTGATTGTGCAGGACGATAACCGCCTGGTGGCCACCCGGGATGAACTCATCATTATCCCTGCCAATAGGGCAATGGAGATCATCAATCAGCCTGCAAACGGTCTGTTTCACTCGGACTTGCTGATGTTATCGCCGGAAATCGTTGCCGAGTTTAAAGCGCATTACCTGAAATCCTGGCCGCGCACGACGCTGCATTCGCTCTGCGCTCCGCTGAGCGAGGGGCTGGCGTTTATGTGGGATAACCTGCTGCACGCCGTGCGTCAGGATTTACCGGAGGCGCTGCAAAAACATCAGGCCTTCGGTCTGTTGCTGGCATTGCTGCATGACGGCGTGGCAGGCCCGCTGCTTATTGAGCGAAGCAATAACCTGACCGAGCAGGTGCGACAGTTCATCATGCTTTCGCCCGCCAGAGCCTGGACCGCGCAGGATGTCGCCAGCCGTCTCGCATTAAGCGTGCCCACGCTGCGCAGGCGGTTACGCGAGGAGTCACAGAGTTTTCGCCAGATTGTCGAGGAGGTGAGGATGGCCGTGGCTTTGTCACAGTTACAGTCAACCCGATTACCGATCGGCGAAATCGCATTACAATGTGGGTATCTGTCCAGCTCTCGTTTCACCGCCCGTTTCCGGCAGCACTACGGCTGTTTGCCGAAAACGCTACGTTAAGGAGAAGAAGAATGTCTAAAGTCTGCACTATTGCCTGGGTTCACGGCGTCGTTCAGGGCGTGGGTTTCCGCTACAGTACCCAGCGCGAAGCGATTGAGCTTGGGCTAACGGGATACGCGCGCAACATGGATGACGGCAGCGTTGAGGTGGTCGCCTGTGGCGAAGCAGAGCAGGTTGACAAGCTGGTGGCGTGGCTGAAAGCGGGTGGGCCGCGCAGCGCGCGGGTTGATAAGGTCTTAACGGAACCCCATCAACCGGGGCGCGAATACGTCAACTTCGGTATTCGGTATTAAATACACTTCACCGGCTTAGGCAGGCCGGCAATTTTGGTGGCCTGTTTTGCCGGACCTTTCGGGAACAGACGATAGAGATAGCGGCTGTTGCCTTTCTCTTCACCGAACTTATTGGCCATCGCCTTGACCAGCATGCGGATGGCCGGAGAGGTGTTGAACTCGAGATAAAACTCGCGCACAAAACGCACCACTTCCCAGTGTTCGGGGGAAAGAGTAATCCCTTCGTTTTCCGCAATTTTCTCCGCCAGCGGTTCGCTCCAGAGCGTTGTATCTTTCAGATAGCCTTCGCTATCGGTCTCAATTTCCTGGCCTGCAAAAATGAACATAATCTTCTGTCGTAGGTGAAAAATCGGCGACAGTGTAGCAAAAAAGCGGGCTCAGGATAAACCGTGACCTACAGGAGCAGCTGAAGCAGGTTGTTGGCATTGAGCTTCTTCAGCGCGTTGCATTTATGGGTTGAAACCTGTTTCTCCGACATGTGCGTCACGATGGCAATGTGGCGGACCGGCAACCCGGTCAGCATCAGATCGAGCACGTTGAATTCAGGAACGGTCAGGCAGCAGTCCAGGCTTCGAACGCGGCGTGGCTCTTTTGCCAGCAAATACGCCGCATCGGCAACGGCGATCCTGTCGTCGATGATATAAAGCGTTAGCGTACTGAAACGCTTGCGTAAATGCGTCGCCAGCGCCCACCCCTTTTCGTTGCAGACCAGATAAAGGCTGCCTTTCCAGCGGGCGGCTTCCAACCTGAGCAAAATATTGATCAGCGCCTGATGCGTCGCCGCCACGGAAAAACGGCAGCGGACGACAATCACGCGGCGGGTAAGCAGCGTTAGCTGCCATTGTACGGTATCGCTCTGGACCTCTAACTGAACGCCCCGACGCAGCAGCGCATAGCGCAGTCCTTCGGCGTAAAATCGATTATTGTCGAGAATGGCGTAACTCACAGTGACCTCGTTATAACGTGCTGGGCGTATAGATGACGCGCAGCGTGCCGGTATAGTCGCCCGCGTTTTTGCTGCTGGCGGCGAACGCGGGGGTTTTCAGGATAATTGGCGCAGGAATGCACAGTACGCTCTCGCGTCCGCCGGGCAGCACGACCTGACGCAGATACTGCGGATCGTTAGTGCCTTGCCAGACTACGGTTTTACCGTTCGCGACGGTTTCGGTTGCGCCTGTGACGGGATGGGTAACGAAGACCTGATAGTCGAGACGGTCCCGCGCATCCGTCTGGCTTCCACCGCGCCGCCGGATAGAAAACGCGCCTTCGGCACGTCCCGCTGAGGGAAGCCCGTCATCTTCAAAACGAAGATAGGCGCGGGTGCTGGTGCTGTTTTTGCCGTCGTACAGGCACATATCCAGCGTGTTTTCCCCCTTGATCTCGCTGCCCCCGGGGCGCCCCGGGAAGTTGGTCAGGTTGAGGTTAACGATGGGCGTGGAGTGCGGAAAGGCCGGCAGGTAAATCTGCTGGTTTCCCGGGTCGACCACCTCAATGCGAATATTTGCCTGCCATTTGGCGATGGTGAGATAGCCAGGACAGCCGACATTCACGTCATTGAAGTTGCCGCCGCAGTCGGCGCTTCCCCACTGGCGCAGGTTCTGCTTCAGCGTGGCGGTCCAGATCCCCGGCAGGGCGAGCTTATCCAGTTCGCTTTTCACGATATAGAAATCGAAGTAGGGCTCTCTGTTCCAGCTAGCAATTTCCGTCGTCCCTCCCGTGACAAAGCTGGCAAAGGTGAACACTTTATTGTTGATAAACATGTAGTGATCGCCATACACCTTGATATTCACCGTCTTGCCGGTAAGGGAATGGGTAAACGCTAAATTGATGGCATAAGGCGCGGCCGGGTTCGCCGAGAACCAGACCGGTGAGTTCATGCAGGCGCCGTTCGTGGTATCGGTACGGGACTGACAGGTCAGGGTATTGCGCCCCCACTTTTGCGGATCGGCGGCGTCAAAGCCGCCCGATTCATGAAACCAGATGTCAAAACGCGCGGGCGGCGCGGTGCGATCGAAGCTGATCCCTACGCTGGTATTTCGTCCCGCGGGAGAGCCTGCCAGCGTCTGGCTGGCCCACAGGCTTAAGAACAGAAAAATAAAGAGGCACTTAATCACATCATTTCCCTTTAGTGAGGCTATCGGTGTTCATGGCAGTCGGTCCAGCAGGGACCGACCGTCCTGCCAGCATCAGCTGTGCCTGCTGCTGGACGGCATCCGGCAGGGCGGAGAAGGTTAACTCCTTACAGGGGATCGACCCGACATAACGCACCACGTCGCGCATACTCTTCACGTTCAGCGCGCACTGATAAAACTGCTGCTGACGCACCAGGTAGAGGTTATGCAGCAGGGCGTCGCTTTGGGCGCTAAACCCGCCGTTGCCAAGGTCGCTCCAGCCGTTCACGTTCAGCGGCACGCCGCCGATAAACGGCGAGTGACGCTCGTCGGTTAACTGGCCGAGCCAGGTGTAGCTTGCGGTGGTTTGCACGTCCCGGCGCAGCAGTTTGCCAGGCACCATAAACAGCGTTCTGCTGCCCGATCCTTGCGTGATTTCACTGCTGGCTCCTCGTGAGACATCCAGCGATTCGTTAACCGTCAACGTTGTCTGCTGATAGCCCGGCACCGCGAAGAGGGCGCGGCTATTGCCTGGAATATCGGCACTGCCGCCGTTATCCAGCGACACGGCGACGCGCGGATCCTGAGCATCTTCCGGCGTGGTCACGTTCACCGCGACGGCGGAAGCAGGGCGACCGTCGCTCCAGCGGCCCAGCCACAGGCCAGAGCGGGACAGCGCAAACGTCGAGCTGTAGTTGCCGCTGCTGCTCAGCGTATGGCGACGATCCTGACGATCCCAGGCGTCGCTGACGGTCAGACTCCCGTTGCCATATCGTCCGCCCTGGCGCGTATAGGCTGAGGTATTCAGCGAGTCGCTGTTAATGCCCGACGCGCTGAGGCCGTACTCATTTTCGCCGCGGGCATCGGCATACCAGTTATGCGCCACGTTGTAGCTCAGCTGGTTTTTTTCACGTTGCTGGTGCTGCCATGTCGCGCCCAGAGAGGTGTAGCTTGACGCATCGCCCTGGCGGTTATGCGCCATGGACAGGCTCACGCTCAGGTAGCCGCCTTTATCCCTGCCTTCGCGGGCGTCATCGTTACGCATGAACAGGTTAATGCTGCTGTTAATGTTCAGGCCATGGGTGCTGAAGGCATTGCTAAGGCCAGCCTGCCAGGCCCGCGTGCGCGAGCGGGTCATATAGACCGATTCCCACGGCAAACCCGCATCGTGGCGATCGTCACTGTCCGGCAGCTCCCGGCGTGAAACGTACCGGCCTTCGTTGCGGTTATCCGAATACCCCAGGCTCGCATACCAGGCGCCGACCGGGACGGAGAACATCACCGAGAGGGTGCGATAACAGCCATTCACGGCGTCAAATCCCGCGCTTTGGGTGTTGCAGTTTTCAGCGGATAACGCGTTGCGATAGACGCTCAAAGAAAAACCGTCGTTGTAGCTGATTTGCTGAATATTGCCGCGCAGGCCTTCGCTGCCGTAGAGGTAGCTAAACCGGGTACTCAGCACGCCATCGATCGGGCCCGCGTTGAAGCCCCGGCTCCAGTCGAGCGCGTTCTCCAGGAAACGCTGATTTTTCTTGAACGTTGCGCCGCTGGTCAGCGCCAGCGTCGGGGTGACGGGCAGACGAACGCCCGCCTGCGCAACCGCGCGGCGCTCTTCGTTTTGATCGCTATTATCGGTTTCGCCCGCCTGCAGGAACCACTCGACGCGGTCGAATGGCGTAATGCCGGTTCGGGTAAACGGCACCTGCTCGGTGCGCGTCAGCCGGTTATTTTCATAGATGGAGAGCGTCACGGTGTAGCTTCCGTCCGGGAACGATCGCGTGTCCAGGGTTTGCGCCCCGGCATTCAGATAGAAGCTCGCCAGCAGCTGATTGCCCCGGCGGGCGTCGATACGCGCGTCATGGGAAAGCAGCACGGTAACAGGGGTTCCCTTCGACTGCTGAACCGGGTTCATCCACGCCCGTGTTGAACCCGTGCGCAGGCCGCGAATTTTGCCCAGCGGCAGCTGGCTGAGGGTGATATTCCCGCCGGCATTGCTGAACAGATCGCGGGTATCCATCTCGCCTGCCTGGACGTAGTACTGACGCAGGATATCCTGGCGGAACCAGGCGTTGTTGACGGTGACCTCCTGCTGCTGCTGGTGCCGTGAACGCTGCCCCAGCCAGGTCCAGTCGAGATTTACATAGCCGTCCTGGGTGAGCGCCAGCGCGCCGTTGCCCTGCACGGTGGCCGACTGATAATCCCTGTCGGCAACGAAGTTAATGTTTTGTTGATGGATCAGCGCATTTTCGGTGCCGTGCGTGGGCTGATACCATGCGTTCTCTGCCGTCTGCTTAGGCAGAAATTTCTTGTCCAGGAACAGGTTAATGCGGGCGTTATTCTCGTCATAAATAATGGCCGCGCGATCGGTATCGATGTAATCGCAGCCCGCTGCGGAGCCGTTGCTGCTGCAGGCCAGGTTGCCGTTACGGGCAAGCGGAACGGCCAGCGCGGCAGAGACGGTGGCAACGAGGGATGGGGCGTCATTAAACCGGCGTTTGATGGCCGCTACCACGTTCTCAGGTGCGACAAAGCTCACCGTTTCAAGCGTGATATCCGTTTCAAAAAGGCCCAGCGATTCGCCGTAGAGGTTCACCTCGGTCCACAGGCGCTGCGTCTTTGCCAGATCTTCAAAACCTGGTGGGACGGCCAGCCCGGCGCAGGCGAGTTGGATGGAAGCGGGTAACAAAGCAACAAAGAGGAGAGTATTTCTGTGAAACGCCATGAACGAGCCTCGACATCATCCTGACGTCAGAGGGTGGGCACCCTCTGACGTTATTCCTTAGGTGCTGTGGTGTTACGCACCGCCTTCCGTGGTCGTCGCCTGCGTCAGCATCAGGCTGACAACGCCGCTGTACTGACCGGTTTTCAGAATGCCTTTGGTGGTCTGGGAAATGGTCAGCGGCAGTACCGCAGAACCGTTTTCAATGCTCCCCGGGAACAGTTCGGTACCGGTGTATTCAACATCTGCGGTAGAGAGGGTTTTATCGCCCAGCTTCACCGTCATAGGGATGGTTTCAGCACCGTCGGCATTCGCCAGCTTCGCGGCGCTCACCAGACGGACTTTCACGTTGCTGGTGGCGGAGTTAGACCACACCTTGGTATTCAGACGGTAGCTTTCCAGACCGCGGCCAGGCAGGTACTGCATATCGATGCTTGCCGGCAGCGGCGTGTTATCGGCCTGAGTCATATCCAGCTGTGAATCAACGCTGGCGTTGACGGTAATATCTTTTTGAATCGCCAGCGCGCTAACGGACGTGGTCATCGCGGCAACAATCATCAGAGGTTTAAAGTACTTACGCATTGATATCTCCATATTTACAAATGAGCACCCTGGCTCTTTAATCAAACCCTGTGGGGTTTTTACGGTGACGTCGTGTTATTGCACGACGGGTAAATCAGCTTCTTCAGCGCTTTTATTCAGCCAGTTGAAGTAGCGGAATTTATATTTCTGGCCTTGTACCTTCGTGAGCGTTTTTAATTTCCGTTCGGTGTCCGGATAAATCGTCGCGTCTTCTTTAATCCATCTACACGATGAATCCGCATCACAAACACCGATCTCCCTGAGCGGCACGCGCAACGTGCCGTTGTTTTTTAACGTTCCCCTGAGAGGGTCAATCGTCAGTGAAACCACGCTTTTTTCCGGTGCGAGATGGATCAGGGCGCCCCAGATCACATTGACGCCCAGTCTTGCCGTCGCCGCAGGGCTTTCTGCCTTGCCCGGAATAATGCTGTCAGGCTGCTTTACGCCTTCAAAATAGACGCGCCAGGTCGTCTCTTTTTCCGGTGGTGCAAGCGATACCAGGCGAACCACGCGCATTGCGCCTGCCGCAAGGGCGAATTTTTCCGGTGTGACAACAACGCCACCTTCTTTCCACGAGGCCACATCAATCTCTTTTTCCTGGGGCGTGCCGGGATTAAGAATTTTCTTTTGCCTCACCCGAATGAACTGAATATCATCCGTTTTTGACGCCACCTTAATTTGCGCCGCACCGGACTTATCCACGTTAAGTTCCATGGGATACACGCTCATATTGGCCAGTGCCATTTCTGAGAAAAATGGCAATGACAGCGCGGCGATATAAAAGGCAGTTGTCTTATTCACACTTTTTTTCTGTTTCACTTTCTGTCCGCCTGCGTTGAGTTCATTCCCGGCGCATTCACAACGGGACACCCTCTGCTAACGTATTGCTTCAGGGCAGGGAAACTTTAACCAGAACAGCGGTTTGTGAAAATTTGTATTAATTAACTCGTTATATACAGTTTTTTATCCTGCTTTCCTGGCTTTAAGGTTGTATAGTTAAGCGAAAATACCGCTACCCGGGATGGGGAGAAAACTCCTTCTGATGAAAAAACAATCAGTTCAGGAGGCGATTTTCTTGTCGTTGTATCAGGGATTAAAAAGCATGCGGTAACAGCCGAGAATAAAAGATGTTTTTTATATGCAATAATTCGTTGTTATTCGATCCTGAAGCACATGCAATAAGTATTGTTGGGCAACCCGAGTCTGTATTAACGCTTTCGGCTCCGGCCGTTCGTCTTTTACAGGAGTTTATTCGTCATAAAGGGCGCGACCTGAGCCGGGAAGAGTTGATCACTCGCGTGTGGGAGGAGTTCGGCTTTACGCCGTCGGGAAATAACCTCAATAAGGCGGTAAGTGAATTACGCAAAAGCTTCCACGCCCTGGGCGACAGCCACGACTATATCGTGACCGTGCCCCGGTTTGGATTCCGCTTTGACGCCGACGTTATTTTTAAGCCCGCAGAGAGCGTTACGCCCGAAGTATCTCAGCCATCCGTTGAGCAGCCGTCAGGATATAAGCGTTTATCCAAAAAGTGGTGGCTGGTTTTAGCGGTATTAACGACGTCAGTCGTGGGGTTTAGCCTGTTTTTTAGCCGACAGTTTGAGATAACCGTACCCGCAACACTCAAACCCGTTAAGGAAAAAATAGCTGGCTGTCGGCTCTGGGTGATCAACGATCATGGCCGACCGCTGGTGTTATCAAAATTGGCCGAGCTGCTGAAGAAAAATAACGTCGCGTGCGAGCGCGAGGAGTACAACATTTATTATTTCAGCGCCCGCTTTTCGCTTGCCGCCGCCGATGAGGTTTTCATTGGCGCCTGCCCGGTGAGTGAAGCCAGCCTGTGTAAAACTATTCGCTATAAAAGCGGGGCGGAAGAATGAGAAACAAACTTCTGTTCGGACTGGGTGGCGCAGTCGTTGGCGGGGCGTTTGCGCTCTTTATCTACACCGGCGGAGCCTATAAGCGCGATGCGCTGGCCTGCAGCACCGAGTTTAATTTTACGCGCAATCAAGGAAAGGCGAATGAAGTGAAGGTCAATGCCGTTGCCCAGTTCTATTTTCATCGTAACGGCACCGGCCTGACCACCTACAAAGGCGCTGCAAAGGCTGAAGGTAAGAGCCTGATCGTTGACAGGGACGTGGATTTTACGTGGGAGCGACGGGACGATGATAAGGTAATTGTCCTGAGCTACACCAAGACCTGGCGTCGACACAATGACAACACCCCTGATGCCCAGTGGGGAAGCTTTGCCAGCCCGACCGCACGCTACTATCTCACGATCTCTGAACTCTCGCCTTCCGTATGGCTGATTCAGGACCGGCGTTACCCCACCTATATTTGCCGGGGTGATTAAGGCATAAAAAAAGGAGAATGCCGGGGGCATTCTCCTTTTTGTTTCAGCAGGTCAGCTTAATCGCGGCTGGCGAAGCCCAGGATGCTCAGCAGGCTGACGAAGATGTTGTACAGCGACACATACAGGCTCACGGTGGCGCGGATATAGTTCGTCTCACCGCCGCGAATGATGTTGCTGGTTTCAAACAGGATTGCGCCGGAAGAGATCAGAATAAATACGGCGCTGATCGCCAGGTGCAGAGCAGGCAGCTGCAGGAAGATGTTGGCCACCATACCCACCAGCACCACCACAACACCCGCCATCAGCATGCCGCCGAGGAAGGACATGTCCTTACGCGTGGTCAGCACGTAGGCCGAGCAGCAGAAGAACACCAGCGCGGTGCCGCCCAGCGCCATACCAATCACATCGCCCATTCCGGCGGACAGATACGCGTTCAGGATTGGCCCCAGGATGTAGCCCAGGAAGCCGGTGAAGGCAAACGCGGACAGAATACCGACCGGTTTGTCAGCGGTTTTGTAAGTCAGGAACATCAGGCCATACATGCCCACCAGGGTCAGGATCAGTCCCGGAGACGGCAGCATCAGCACGGTGCTGGCGGTGGCGGTGATCGCCGAAAACGCCAGCGTCAGGCTGAGCATGAAATAGGTATTGCGCAGCACCTTGTGGGTGCTGAGTAGCGATGTGCGGTCGCGTGAGGAAGTAATTATATGATCCATGAGTCACTCTCTTATGACAGATGTAATTAACGGAAAGAATAGGAAACGGCGCGTCACTCTCAAAGTGGTTTTACCCATCTTTACTCAGCAGGTTAGCGCGGGACCTGGTTGTTTCTTCTGCATAAATACGTTTCACCAGTATGAACAGCGGTTTGACGCGATTAATCAGATCAACCTCTTATAGGTTACTGAAAATTATTGCGTTATTACCATAAGGCCGCTAAGAGTTATTTCCGGATCGTCACAAAAACAGACAATAAGGCGAAGGACATGAAACCACAAACACGCACGCGCTTTACGCTCTCTTTACTTACCGCCGGGATCCTGTGCGCCAGCACGGCGACCTGGGCGGCTAACGTGCCGGCAGGAACCGCGCTGGCCGATAAACAGGAACTGGTCAGGAATAATGGCAGTGAACCGGCTTCGCTCGACCCGCATAAAGTCGAAAGCGACGTCGAATTCAATATTATCAGTGATTTATTCGAAGGTCTGGTGAGCGTTTCCCCGTCGGGTGACGTCCAGCCCCGGCTGGCGGAAAAATGGGAGAACAAGGACAACACCGTCTGGACGTTCCATCTGCGTCCGGGCATCACCTGGAGCGACGGCACGGCGATTACCGCAGAGGATGTGGTCTGGAGCTGGCAGCGCCTGATTGACCCGAAAACGGCGTCACCGTACGCCAGCTATCCAGGCAACATGCATATCGCCAACGCGGCCGATATCGCTCAGGGGAAAAAAGCGCCCGATACGCTGGGCGTGAAGGCCATTAACGACACCACGCTGGAAGTGACGCTCACCCAGCCAAACGCGGCGTTCCTCGCGATGCTGGCGCACCCGTCGCTGGTGCCGGTGGATAAAGTGCTGATTGGCCGCTTTGGCGACAAGTGGACCAAACCGGAGCACTTCGTCAGCAGCGGGGCGTATAAACTGTCTCAGTGGGTGGTCAACGAACGCATTGTGGCGGAGCGTAACCCGCGCTACTGGGATAACGCGCATACCGTGATTAACAAGGTCACCTACCTGCCCATCACGTCCGAGGCCGCGGATGTGAACCGCTATAAAGCGGGCGAAATCGATATTGTCTACACGGTGCCGATTAACCAGTTTGCTCAGTTGAAAAACACGCTGGGCAGCCAGCTGGATGTTTCCCCGCAGCTGGCGACCTATTACTACGAATTCAATACCACCCGACCGCCGTTCAACGACGCCCGCGTGCGCAAGGCGCTGAACATGGCGCTCGATAAAGACATCATTGCCGGAAAAGTATTAGGGCAGGGGCAGCGCCCGGCGTGGCTCATCAGCCAGCCGGACATCGGCGGCGTTAAGCTCCAGAACCCGGATTACGCCAGCTGGCCGCTGGACAAGCGCATCGCCGAGGCGAAAAAACTGCTGAACGAGGCCGGATATAACGAAAGCCATCCCCTGAGCTTCAACCTGCTCTATAACACTTCTGAATCGCACCAGCGCATCGCGATTGCCGCCAGCTCCATGTGGAAGAAAAACCTCGGCGTGGACGCGAAGCTGCAAAATCAGGAGTGGAAAACCATGCTGGATACCATGCACACCCACAACTTTGACGCGGTGCGTTACGCCTGGATTGCCGACTACGACGACGCGGCGACGTTCCTGAACAACTTCCGCACCGGCGACAGCGAAAACACCAGCCAGTACAGCAATCCGGAATACGACCAGGCGCTGGTGAATGCCGCAAAAGCCAAAACAACGGAAGAGCGGGGTAAGTTCTACCAGCAGGCGGAAGATCTGCTGGGACGCGATGTGCCCGCCATTCCGGTGTATCACTACGTCCGTACGCACCTGGTGAAACCGTGGGTGGGCGGATTTACGCCGGATAAGCTGGGGTACTATTACACGAAAGACATGTACATCAAAAAACACTAGGCCTGTGCTGATAAAATCGTCGATGTGTTGTCAGTTCAACCGATTAAACACGTTTTGACTATTTTTACAGCGAACGATTGCTGGCACTCTTTACAGCACGCGGTGAGGTGTTTATAGTTCGCCTCACTCAGGAAGTGTGGCCGAGCGGTTGAAGGCACCGGTCTTGAAAACCGGCGACCCGAAAGGGTTCCAGAGTTCGAATCTCTGCGCTTCCGCCAGATATAAACCCCAGGTTACTCGTTGACCTGGGGTTTTTCTTTTGGATTAGCCGATCCGCCTCACATTTTTAAGACCCGGTTATTTCCCTGTAAAACCCCGGCGTTATCATTCACCCCGTAAATACCTTTTCATCGCTTACCGAGGCTTTGATGCTGGAGAATGTTTTCATCAGATAATCAGCTTCCCGCCCTTTTCAGGACGGACTGGTTATCGCTGCGCTTAAACCTTACGCACGCACCTGCGGGTGTGGGCTCGTTTTTACGCATGATGATTACACAGGTTTTCCAGTATGAATTTATCCCGTCAGGAACAACGTACCTTACACGTTCTCGCCAAAGGTGGACGTATTGTGCACGTCCGCGACAGTTCTGGCCGCGTCACGTCCGTTGAGTGCTACACCCGTGAAGGGCTGGTGCTGAGCGACTGCACGCTCAGCGTCTTCAAAAAACTCCGCGCCAAAAAGCTGATCCGATCCGTGAACGGGCAGCCTTACCGCATCAACACCACCGGGCTGAACAACGTTCGCGCCCAGCTGGATAATCGCTAAGCGGAATTAACAACGCCACCCTCGGGTGGCGTTCATGCATTGAGCGGGATATTGTGGCGTAGGCCGGGTAAGCGCAGCGCCACCCGGCAAGAAACGCGGCGTTATGAGCGAATAAAGGCCAGTATGTCCGCGTTGATAGTATTCGCATGGGTAGTATGCATCCCGTGCGGGAAGCCCGGATAAATTTTCAGCACGCTGTTCGCCAGCAGCTTGTCCTGAAGAAGGGCGGCATTTTTATACGGCACAACCTGATCGTCATCGCCCTGCAGCACCAGAACGGGAACGGTGATGGTTTTCAAATCTTCCGTCTGGTCGGTCTCTGAAAACGCCTTAATCCCCTCGTAGTGGGCTTTGGCGCTTCCGATCATCCCCTGACGCCACCAGTTCTGGATCGTACCCTGCGAAACGTCGGCACCATCGCGATTAAAACCGTAGAAAGGACCGGTGGCAACGTCGAGATAAAACTGGGCGCGGTTAGCCGCCAGCGCTTTGCGGAAGCCGTCGAAAACCTCGATCGGCGTTCCGCCAGGGTTCGTCTCCGTTTTGACCATCAGAGGCGGGACGGCGCTGACGAGCACCGCTTTGGCGACGCGCCCCTGCGGCTGGCCGTACTTCGCAACATAGCGGGCGACCTGGCCGCCGCCGGTGGAGTGACCGACGTGCACGGCATTGCGCAGATCCAGGCTTTCAACCACGGCTGACGCATCGGCCGCATAATGATCCATATCGTGGCCTTCACTCACCTGGTCCGATCGTCCATGTCCGCGGCGATCGATAGCGATAACGCGATAGCCTTCTGCCAGGAAGAAGAGCATCTGGTTATCCCAGTCATCGGCACTCAACGGCCAGCCGTGGTGGAAGACAATGGGCTGAGCCTCTTTCGGACCCCAGTCTTTGTAGTAAATGTTGACGCCGTCTTTCGTGGTTACGAATGCCATACCGCAGACTCCTCTGTTAAGAACAACACGACCCCTAAAGTGTAGGAGAAATCCCAAAAGCGGTTGGTTTAATTCCGGTGAAGGATATTCATTTTGCGTCTGGGCTCTGGCGCGATGCGCCAGAGCCTTCAGGACAGGATTAACAGCAGGGGCGTTTAGCGGTTTTCTTCAATATAGCGGGCCAGGTCCGCCGGGGTTTTCAGCACCGTCGCCACGTCTGTCGGCGGGATCATGCAGCCGTAAACGTCCTGCACTTCCAGCACCATATCGACCGCCAGGATGGAGTCGAGAATGTCGGATTCAATCAGCTCATCGTGAAAGCCCACCTTACGGGATAACACTTTTTCGAACAGGGCGAGAATTTCTTGTTCCATAATTTTTCCTGGAGTCATTAATTTGTGCGGGCGTAAGCGTCCAGCAGCTTGCGGTCAATTTTGCCGTTAGGATTCAGCGGCAAAGCGTCTTTTACGATAATTTGTGACGGCACCATATAGTGGGGGACTACCTTCGAGAGCGAGGTTTTGATGGTATCCGGCGCCAGTTCCGTCACGCAGAACGCGGCAATGCGCAGCACGCTGCCGCAGGGTTTCATCAGTGGCATCACCACCGCTTCGTTAATCCCGGACATCGCCAGCAGGCGGTTTTCAATTTCGTTGATTTCAATACGGTAGCCATTCAGTTTGACCTGGCTGTCGTTGCGTCCCTGGCAGTAGATAAGCCCCGCTTCATAGCCCAGATCGCCGGTCCGGTAGCCGCGAAATGCTTCATTTTCCCGACGGAGTAATTTTTCTGCGTTCTCCTGCGGCAGGCCGAGGTAGCCGCGCATGACGTTTTTACCCCAGATAATCAGCTCGCCCTCGGCGGAAATTTCCATTCTGCTCTCAGGCATCATGACCCCCACCGGCAGCACGGCGCTGTCGCTGTTCATGATCGCATCCGTGATCTCGACCACGGTGGTCGCGATGGTCGCTTCCGTTGGGCCATAGGAGTTGATGATTTTGGCCTGCGGGAAGCGGCGGCGAAGCTGTTTAACCAGCGCTTTATTCAACACTTCACCAATGAAGATAAAGACGTTGAGTTCAGGTAAATACTCGCTGTTGAACTGCGGGGAAAGCAGCTGCTGGTAAGCAAAAGAGGGGGTGGAAACCCAGGCGGAGACGGCGTTGCTTTTCAGTCGTTCCAGCCAGTTCGCTTTCTGAATATCGTCTTTGGCGTTCAGCACGATGTGTCCACCCATCGCCAGATTCGCCAGCAAAGGGATCAGGGAGAGGTCAAAACTGAACACCGCGTGGTTCATCAGGACCGGTTTTTCCGGCAGCGAAAAGTCATTGCTGACCCATTTCATGAAGTGCCACACGCTTTCACGCCCAATCTGCACCCCTTTAGGCTTGCCGGTGCTGCCGGAGGTAAACATGATATAGGCCAGATCCTGCTCCTCCAGCACCTTGCCCGGTTCACCCGTGGCGATGAACTGCCGGGTCGCGACGTCGTAATAGTAAGGGGCGCTGGCCAGATGGCAGATCTCCCGCAGGCGCTCCTGCGGGTAAATGCAGTCCACCGGAATGTACGGAATGTTGTGCAGCAGGCAGCTATAAATCGCCACGGCGAACTCGGCCTGCTGGTGTCCGTACAAGACGACCGGCGTACCGGCAACAGGCTGGCTACGCTGATAGCGCTGCGCCCAGTCCGTCACGGCAGCGGAAAGCTGCAGCCAGCTTAAGGCTTCGTCGCTGCCGCTGATGGCCATCTGCTGCGGGGAGGCGGGATCGTATAATGCTGCACGCAAGAAATCCTGCAGTTCCTGAAGATCGGAGAGATTTTTCATAGAGGTGACATTCCACTAAAGATGTAAAGGGCGCCCGCGGCGCTTCCCAGCGTCAGAATGCGCCCTAAAAACGCAACAGCCGGATACTGCAACCCGCGGTGCAACGCCGGGCTGCGTTTGGCTGACCACAGCAGCATGTTGTGAGCGACAGAAATGGCGCCAAACAGCGCGCCGCTGATGACGTAATGGCGTTCCAGGCCATTCCATGCCCCCATGCAAAACAGGGTGCAAAAAATACCGATATTTTGCGCCAGCGTTTTGTTCTGACGGAAAAAGTTGAACTTCATCAGGTTCATATAAACGGGCATAAAGACCACATCGCGCAGCCATTCAGACAGGCTGATGTGGAAGCGGCGCCAGAAATCCTGCGGGTTCTTTGCCAGAAGCGGCATATTGAAGTTTGCCGGGATGTTGAGCCCAAACAGCCGGCCCGCACCGATGGCCATATTGCTGTAGCCCGCAAAATCAAAGTAGAGGTAGGCGCTGTAGGCTATCGACATCACCACGCCCACGGTCAGCGTAAACGGCTTATGGCTCCAGGGCTGCACGACCAGCGAATCAACCAGCATGGCAAACAGGAACTTCTGGATAATGCCGGTAATGATTTGCTCCAGCGCCACTAAAAACTGTTCGCGGTTAAGGGCAAAGACGGGCTTGCTGACGTCGCTCATCCATGTCCGCCAGCGGTACATTGGGCCTGCCAGAATAATAAAGGGCATAAACAGATAGCAGAAATAGTGCAGGAAATTCTGCCCTTCTTTTTTACTGCGATAGAGCAGCACGTCCACCGCGCGGAATGTCATAAAAGAGAGGCCGATCATGCCGAGATGATGATTAAGGTGCAATTTCACCAAAAATAAAGGAAGCAGCGTTAACACAATCGCCTGCCAGGTTTTTAACCATCCTTTTTCTTTTAACGCGGCGACTAGATAAAAACTGATAAAAACGACCGCGGGAACACGGTAATCACCCTGAAAAATATAGCCCCAGCCTAATGCGGCCATGACGGATAATGCCGATAAATACGTCAGGCGATGGCGTAATAGGCGATTGACCAGCGCAAACGCCAGGGCGGATGAAAATAAATAGACAAAAAACATGCCTGAGCTATACATCATTCGGCCTCAGAACTTTTGATATTCAAAATGCAGCTGCATACTCATACTGTCATCGACAGAGGTCCACGCGACGATGGTGATCGCCAGCAGGAGATAAAGGAAAAAAAGACGGATCGCTGTTTTCATTATTTAAAGCTCTGTGCAATAAAGCGAATCATAGGAACCCAGGCCAGTTCGGAAGGGTGCAAACGATCCCAGTTCCAGCCATTCTGATAAGGCATGGCGTACATATCTAAATACGGGATCTGGTTCTTTTCCAGAATGGTTTTAATTTGCTTATCCACCGGGCGGAAGGTATCGGTGTTGTAAAGCGCCCAGGGGTTAACCGGGTCGACGATAGCAATCACCTGCACGTGGTGTTCTTTAAGCAGCTGGACGGTTTTACTGAAGGCGGCGATTTGCGCAGGCACGACCGGCGTGTCATCCCACTGCTGCCGCGTACCGTCCTCCTCGTAAATCGTTTTGTCCATCCACAGGGTGGCCGCGCTCTGCTGGCGCTTTTTATTTAACTCGCGGGCATTCGCCAGCTCTTTATCCCAGTCAGGGGCAATGTGGGTGGATGGCTGTGGCGGCCACGGTTGTTCCGTCCGGGGCGTGACGTGAAGCAGCGCCAGCCAGTCGTTTTTTATCAGGGTGCAGACGTTGGCAAACTGGAAACTCACCTCGTCCCATATCAGATCGGGGTGCCAGCCAAAGACACGCATTTGGCCAAAGGTTAAATGGCTTATTTCTTTACTCTCAATATGTTTTAAATAATTAACCAATATTGGGCGTGCCTGCGGATCCTTCATCAAAGGATTAAAAACAGAACCCGGGAAATTATCAGCATAGATAGCGGGAGGCAGGCCTTTTGAGTAAAAGCTGTCGGGTGCCAGCAGCAAAACAACTTTACTGTTTGCGTTAAGGCTATTTTTAAAACGTGAGAACAGTAAAAACTGCGTTTCGTCATCGACAAACGCATCGCCATACGCCACGACGGGGTTGTGCAATTGCTTATTAAAGTAATTATAGACAGCGTAATGTTCATCTTCTGAGGTCGCCACCTCAGACGCACCAATGAAGAATATCGCATTCCCTTCTAAGGCATGAGAGATAGTGGCAATTTTTTCCGCCTGTTCTTTAGGCGTGCCCGCCATTGATTTAATCAGCGGCTGGAAGGTAAGCGGCGGATCGAAGCTCGCCACCAGCGGGTGAAGACAAAGAAACGAAATGGCCAGAAACGCCATCAGAAAATGTAAGCAAAGCGTATTTTTGATTTTCATCATCAACCAGTAACACTGCATGGCAGTAATGTCTTAAATCTGCGGAAATTCAGATTAATAACAATTACACAACAAATGGCCGTCTATTTTTGTGGCATTCTATACCAGAGCGATTTAAAAGGATGAGCGTTGCTGTGTTACGGTATGTACAAGGTCGCGGAGAGTGATGTGAAGTCAGCGTTTGGGTGACTTTTTGCGCAGTCAAACGCCCGTGGGGAAAAATCGAAAAATTCCTGCTTTACAAGGCGCTAATAGATGTTTATAGTGCGCCTCACTTTGGAAGCGTGGCCGAGCGGTTGAAGGCACCGGTCTTGAAAACCGGCGACCCGAAAGGGTTCTAGAGTTCGAATCTCTACGCTTCCGCCAAATTCGAAAACCCTGCGATAGCAATATCGCAGGGTTTTTTCGTTTTACAGCCCAATCACCAGCTCCCCGGAATAGCTTCGCGAACAGCACAGCGCCACCTGCTGGTCCATCGCGCCTTTTTCCGCCTCCGACTGCACGCTATCCCGGTGATCCACTACGCCGTCAATCACCGGCGTCAGGCAGGCGCCGCAGATCCCCATCTCACAGGAAAGCGGGACCGCCACGCCATTTTCCTGCAGCACCTGGGCGATGGTTTTATCCGCAGGCACCGGCCAGCGCTCCCCGGTGGAGGCCAGTTTGACCGTGAAGATCTCCCCGGCTTCACCGCCTGCGGCGGGCGCAACGGGCTGAAACGCCTCGCTGTGAAGATGGGCGTCATCCCATCCCTTTGCCGCCGCCACCTCACGCACTTTTTCCATAAAACCTGCCGGACCACAGACCCAGGCGTGAAGGCCCGATTCGGCCGCGGGGAGATGTGCCGCCAGCGCTGTGCGCGGGCTGGTGGTATGAATGAGGCACCCACCGAGCCGGGAGAGTTCGCGCTCAAACGCCGCGCTTTCCCGGTTTCTGACGTAATAATGCAGCGTGAACGGCGTTCCGGTCGCCTTCAGCTGCAGGGCCATCGCATACAGCGGCGTAATGCCGATCCCCGCCGCCAGGAGCAAAACCCGCTCTGCCTGCTGCAGCGGAAACAGGTTGCGTGGAGCCGATATCATCAGCTTCTGCCCGGGACGCAGCGTCTCGTGAACGTAGCGCGACCCTCCGCGCGAGGCGGTTTCACGCCCCACGCAAATAAGATAGCTCTCGTCCCCACATGCTCCGGTCAGGGAATACGGGCGCACCACGCCGCAGGGCAGGTGGACATCAACGTGCGCCCCGGGCTGCCACGCCGGCAGCGCGTCGCCGTTATCAGCCACCAGCCTGACGGCGAGGCTTTTGTCGCCCTCGCGCCACAGCCCGTCAACAATTACGCTCAGCATATTGGCCTCCGTCATACCAGGAAAAACTCGCCAAAGCCCATTTTCTTCAGCCCCCGACGGTAGGCAATCGAGCTTTTATCCGCGGGGATATGCGCTTCCAGCGTCAGGTCCAGCGGCAGGTTTTCCGGGCGCTGGGTTTCCACCATCAGGCGATCCTCTTCAAAAATCCGCAGGTTGAAGGCATGCACGTCCTCCACCGGAATATGCAGGTCAAAATTGCGGGCAATAGGGGCGAACATGCGGGTCACGCGCGATGATACCGGTGATGCGGCGTTCATAATGACCAGTCTCGATTCACCCGGAAAATGAATCGTCAGGGTGGCGGTGAACGGCAGGTGCATTTCAAAATGGCGCAGCCACTGGAACCCTTCCGGAGCCTGCACGGGGGAACTGGCGGGATAGTTGCTCACGGCGCTCCAGTAATCCGCCACGAAGCCGAACGGCGTCTCCTGTGGCTGATAGGCAGGCACCAGCGGATTATTGGGGTCGGCAAAGGTTTCGGTGTGGATCCACGCAAAGTGCGCCACGTCCAGAAAACCCTCTACCTGACGTCCGGCGAAGCCGTTCACCTCAAACGCCGGGCAGTTAATCTGCTGAAATCCGTCGTCATCCCAGTGCGGCATGGCGGGCAGCGGCGCGGGGTTTTCCGGATCATAGGCCAGGCAGGCCCAGATCAGTCCGAACCGCTCCTCCACGGCGTAGTTAATCAGGTTCAGCTTCGCCGGAACGGGCTGGTCGGGGCTGGACGGAATGCGGTTGCAGCGGCCGTCCTCCCCAAAGCGTAATCCATGATAGGGGCAGATAATCCCGTGCTCGTCGTGAAAGCCGAGCGTCAGCGGCACGCCGCGGTGCGGGCACACGTCGCGGGCAACCACGACCTGGTCGTTAATCCGGTAAATCACCAGCTGCTCATCCAGCAGCGTCGCTTTGACCGGCGCCGGACCGACGTCGCAGGCGCGCGCGACCGGATGCCAGCATTTCGCCAGACGCAGCCAGTCCTCTGGCTCAAACGTACAGTGGGCGGGTGGGGTCGGTTCTCTTTTCATCGTTGTCCCTCTTGCGTTCAGCCTAATGGGCCGCCCTGAATGGTCTCGCACAGACCGTTGATGATGCGCTCTCCGGTCTCCTCTTTGAGCTCCTGATACCAGGCCTGCGTCAACGCCATATCTTTGCCGTGGGTGACGTCGCAGCGCTTGCGCGCCTTCAGCACCAGGTCGCGTACGCGGTCGCAGCGCAGCGCCTCGTACTGCCGCAGCGCCAGCGTGATGTTGTGGTTTTCACGCAGGCATTCCCCCAGCACCACGGCGTCTTCCATCGCTGCACAGCCGCCCTGGCCGATATCCGGCGTGGTGCTGTGCCCGGCATCGCCCAGCAGCGCGACGTTGCCGCGCACCAGGCTGTCGAACGGCTCAATGTCGTGGATTTCAATCCGATTGGTCGTTTCAGGATCCAGCGCCGCGATAAGCTTTTGCACCGGCGGCGCCCAGCCGCGGAAGTAGCCCGTGAGATCGGCGCGCAGGGTGGTGCGATCCTCCGCCAGGCCTGCGGGCAGCGGCACGTCAAAAAAGAAATAGAAGCGTCCGCCGGAGACGGGCATCAGCGACACGCGTTTGCCTTCGCCAACGAAGGTGGTCCACTGGTGCGCCGGGGCGATCTCTTCGTCAATCTTCACCAGCCCGTTCCAGTTCACATAGCCCGCGTAGCGGCGCTCCGGGGTGTATCCCAGCACGTACGGGCGAACCGCCGAGTGGCTGCCGTCGGCGGCAATCAGGAAATCCCCGGCGGCGGTGGTGCCATCGGTGAAGGTCACGCTCACGCCCGCGTCGTCTTCATGGACGCCTTCGACGCGCTTGCCAAACTGCACCTTGTCGCGACCCCAGAAGTCCAGCATTTCGCGCTGAAGCTCAGCGCGCGAGACGGGGCAGGGGCGCCCGCCGGTACGCTCAACCAGCGGGGCAAGGCTAAAGCGGGTCAGGGTATCGCCGCGCCGGTAATCCTTGTAGGCCATAAAACGCATCGGCCCGCCCCAGGTCTCGATGATGTCGCCCATGCCGAGGTGCTGCATGCATTTCACGCCGTTAGGCCAGATGGAGATGGCCGCCCCGACGGGCCTGATCTCCTTTACGGCTTCAAACACGGTACAGTCGATGCCCGCTTTCTTCAGCGCGACGGCGGCGCTCAGGCCGCCAATACCCGCGCCAATAACGATTGCTTTCATGCTTCTCTCCTTTTGCAGGGTGTAAAGACAGTCAGCAATTTGCGTACCAGGCTGCAGCATGGCGAAAACAGCGTTGTAAGGCAGACGTTTGCACTGCTAAGGTGCGTAAACGCGGTGAGCGTGCCTTTTTAAGAATCAAAAATTTCCTGGTCGACCTTGTGGAATCGACTGTTTCACGCCTGTGCTCAGGGTGGCGTGGTTTGTGCAATAGCCTGGAGAAGGACAATAAAGGAGACACTATGATCGCACTGCACGACTTCAATCATCTTCCCCATGAACAGGCGTTAGCGCTGATTCACCCCTGCGTGGCGCTTCCCCGCTGGGCCGATGCGCTGGTTCACGGGCGGCCTTACGCCAGCCGGGACGAATTGTTCAGTACGGCGAAATCGCTGATGCAAAACTGGGACGAAGCGGCGCTGGCGCAAGCCCTGAGCGCCCATCCGCGCATCGGGGAAAAGCCAGCGGGTTCAGCGGCGGAGGCGGCGCTGTCGCGCCAGGAGCAGGGGGCGGTGAATGACCGCGATGCTGCTCTTGCCCGGGCGCTGCGTGAAGGCAACGCCCGCTACGAAGCCCGCTTTGGACGCGTCTTTCTGATCCGCGCGAAGGGCCGCAGCGGCGAGGAGATATTACAGGCCCTGCACGCGCGGCTGGAGAACAGCGACGCGCAGGAAATCCATGCCGCGCTGGAACAGCTGCGGGAAATTACGCTGCTGCGCCTGGAAGGAGTCATCCACGAATGAGCACACTCAGCACCCATATTCTCGATATTTCGACGGGCAAGCCCGCGGAGGGCGTGACGGTTCATCTGCAACAGGACGGGAAGACGCTGGCCACGGGCGTGACCAACGCCCAGGGGCGCATCGCCGCGTTCGTTCCCTCTCTGACCGCGGGCCGCTATCGGCTGGTGGCGGAGATCGGGGCGTGGTTTAGCGATACCGGCCGGAAGACGATCTATCCCTGCGCGCACATTGAGTTTGTCACGGGAGAAACGGCAGACGAACACTTCCATCTGCCGTTTGTGATTGCCCCCGGCGGATGGTCAACCTACCGGGGCAGTTGACCACACCCGCTCGCCGTTGACCCAGGTCTCGCTGATGTTGCGCTCGTCGCCCAGGGTCATCAGCACGAAAAGCTGCTCGTAGATATCCTGGCAGCGCCGATTGCGCAGGCGCTGCAGCGGCGTGACGTTGGGGTCGATAACCACAAAATCCGCCTCTTTGCCTGCCGCGAAGTTACCAATCTTGTCGTCCAGCCGGAGGGCGTGCGCGCCGCCCAGCGTGGCGTGATAAAACGCCTCGCTGGCGCGCAGGCGATAGCTCTGAAGCTGCCCGACCTTGTAGGCCTCTCCCAGGGTGCGCAGCATGCTGAAGGTGGTGCCCGCGCCGACGTCGGTGCCGATGCCCATCCGCACCCTGTGCTGCCAGCAGGCGGGCAGGCGAAACAGCCCGCTACCGAGAAACAGGTTCGAGGTGGGACAAAACGCCACCGCCGAGCCGGTGTCATGCAGGCACTGCCACTCGCTATGGTGCAGATGGATCGCGTGGGCAAACACGCTGCGCTCGCCGGTCAGGCCGTAGTGGTGATACACGTCCAGATAGCGCTCATGCTCCGGCCAGAGATCGCTCACCCAGGCCACTTCGTTGGGGTTTTCGCTCAGGTGGGTCTGCAGCCAGGTGTCCGGGAACTCCTCTCTGAGCAGGCTGACCGCCGCAAGCAGCTCGGGTGATGAGGTCGGGGCAAAGCGCGGCGTAATGGCATAGCCCAGCCGCCCACGGTGATGCCAGCGCTGGATCAGCGCCCGCGTCTGCCGGTAGCTCTGCTTCGCGTCTTCGCTCAGGTAGTCCGGCGCGTGTCGGTCCATCATCACCTTTCCGGCGATAAGGCGCATATTGAGGCGCAGGGCTTCGGTAAACAGCGCCTCGACCGATTCCGGATGCAGCGTGCAAAACACCAGCGCGGTGGTGGTGCCGTTGCTCACCAGCTGCTGAATGAAAAATTCAGCGATCTCTTTCGCGTAGGCCTCATCGGCAAACTGGCTCTCCACCGGGAAGGTGTAGGTGGTCAGCCACTCCAGCAGCTGTTCGCCAAAGGCGCCGATCATCTCCGTTTGCGGGTAATGGACGTGGGTGTCGACAAAACCGGGCAGCAGCAGCCTGCCGCGCAGGTCGGTATAGCCCTTGTGGGGGGCAAGATACTGCTCGCCCTCCTGCCACGGCATCTGCGCCAGAATTTTTCCGTTCTGGATAAACAGCAGGCCGTCCTCAAGGTAGCGCGCGTGCCGGGCAATGGCGTCTGCGCTGTCGCAGACTCGGGCAATATCAAAAAATGCACCGCGTATCGCAGTCTGGTATTCCATCATGGTTCCTGCCTTCGTGTGTGCGTAGCGGGGTGGGAAAGCTCAGCAAGAACGGTGCCAGAATGAACGGGCCGCAGATACGCTGCGGCCGGAGGGGAGGGGTTACTCTTTTTGCGTCGCCACGCGGGAGCCAAACGACGTCGCGCCTGCCGTCTCGCGCTCTTCCCGCGCCAGCCAGCGGTAGGTCACGCCGCCGAGGAAGACGCCGATAAACCAGCTGAAGTTTGCCACCTCATGCAGGGCCGGGATAAAGCTGATGACCAGGCCCACGGCAACGGACGGGATCAGGGCGCCAATGGCTTTCGGGTTAAAGCCGTTGCGGTACCAGTATTTGCCCTTTGGCGTGTCGTCGAACAGATCGTCAACCGACACCTTGCCGCGCTTAATCAGGTAGAAATCGGCAATCAGAATGCCGAACAGCGGGCCGATAAACGCCCCGAGCACGTCCAGGGTGTAGTGGATAAGCTCCGGCGAGTTGAACAGGTTCCACGGGGTGAGCAGGATCGAACCGACGGCGGCGATCATGCCCCCGGTGCGGAAGCTGATTTTCTGCGGCGAGCAGTTTGAGAAATCAAACGCCGGGGAGACGAAGTTCGCGACGATGTTGATCCCGATGGTGGCGGTGATCATCGTCAGCAGGCCAATCGCCACGGCCAGATCGTTACCCACGCGGCTGACGGTTTCGATCGGATCGGTGATCATGCGGCCAAACAGCGACTGGGTGCCTGAGACAATGACCACGGTGACGATGGAGAACAGCAGGAAGTTAAACGGCAGCCCCCAGCGGTTGCCGCGGCGGATCTCACCCATGCTTTTGCCGTAGCGGGAGAAGTCGCCAAAGTTGAGCAGCGGGCCGGAGAAGTAGGAGACCACCAGCGCCGTGGCGGTGATCATCTGCCAGGTCTGCTCGCCCGCGCTCAGGGATTTGCTGGCGAGGGTAAAGGAGATCCCGTCAAAACCGGTCTTGTATACAATCCAGCCGGCGAGGGCCAGCATTACCACATAGACCGCCGGACCGGCGATATCAATAAAGCGCTTGATGGCGCTCATGCCGTGCCAGAAGACCATCGCCTGCAGGACCCACATAATGGCAAAGCAGATCCAGCCCAGATACGACAGGCCCAGGAATGCGCCGGTAGTGAGTGAAGAGAGCGATGGCCAGAACTTCAGCGCCACCAGCATCAGGGCGTTGGCGGCGAGATAGGTCTGAATCCCGTACCACGCGAAGGCAATCAGCCCGCGGATCACCGCCGGAATATTGGCCCCGAACACGCCGAACGCCTGACGACTGATCACCGCATAGGGCACGCCCGCCATCTGGCTCGGTTTGGCCACCAGGTTGGCGCACAGCTGCACGATGCAAATCCCCACCAGCAGGCAGAGCAGCACCTGCCAGCTTGCCAGCCCGAGCGTAAAGAAGCTCGCGGCGACCACATACCCCCCCATGCTGTGAACATCCGACATCCAGAACGAAAAGATGTTGTACCAGCTCCAGTTCTGGTCACGCGTCGGTGCCAGATCCTCATTGCAAAGACGTGGGCTGTAAACCGCACCGGAATCAGCGGCCGTACCCTGCTGCGCGTTTTGACTGTTTGGCATGAAACCTGCTCCTGTGAATGAAAACCCGTTGAGTGGGAGTGCAAACGGTGTTGCAGGATCCAGGCCAAAATAATAAATCTTGTATGCAATATTTTATTTTTATGTATACGATTCGATAACGGAAAGTAAAATTCGGAGTGGTGAATGAACAACATTAACGCCCTGCAGACCGCGCCAGACCTGCATGACAAAGACGAAACCATCTTCCAGGCGCTGATGACCGCGATTGTCGAACACCAGCTGCTGCCGGGGAGCAAATTGCCGGAAGAGGCGCTGGCAGAGGTCTTTGGCGTGAGCCGCACGGGCATCCGCAAGGTGCTTCAACGACTCGCCGCTGTGCAAATGGTCACCCTGACGCCCAAGCGTGGTGCACACGTCGCCAGCCCGACGGTGGAAGAGGCGCGGCACATGTTCCGCACCCGCGCACTGCTGGAGGTCGCCAACCTGCCGGACGTGCTGGCGCACTGCCAGCCGCCGCACCTTGCTGCGCTGGAGGCCATTATTCGCCAAGAGCAGCAGGCGCACGAGGCCTATGACGGTCCGGCGGCAATTCGCCACTCCGCCAATTTCCACATTCAGCTGCAGGCCATCTCCGGCAACCAGGTGCTCACGGAGATGGTGACCGGCCTGAGCCAGCGTTCTTCGCTGGTGATCGCCACCTGGGGCGCACCGTGGCGTCAGGGATGCCGCTGCAACGATCACGAACAGCTTGTGGATCTGCTGCGCCAGAAGGCGCTTGAGCCACTAAGCGATGCCCTCATGCACCATTTTGAACATATCGTCGCCAGCCTCTGCTTCGAGCGGGCGGGCGAGTGCCTGCCTGATTTTGCCCGGCTGTTTGCCGGCCACAAGGAGTCGTAATGTCTGTCTGTATACAAGTGATCAACCCCAACACCAGCCTCGCCATGACGGAAACCATCGGCGCGGCGGCCCGCGCGGTGGCGGCGCCGGGGACGGAGATCCTCGCGGTCTGTCCGAGCGCGGGCGTGCCGTCTATAGAAGGCCACTTCGATGAGGCCATCGCCGCCGTGGGCGTTCTTGAACAGGTCAAGCTCGGAAGAGAGCAGGGCGTGCACGGTCACGTCATCGCCTGCTTTGGCGATCCGGGCCTGCTGGCGGCGCGCGAGCTGGCGCAGGGGCCGGTGGTGGGCATTGCGGAAGCCGCCATGCATATGGCGACGCTGGTCGCGACGCGCTTTTCGGTGGTCACCACGCTGCCGCGCACGCTGATCATTGCCCGTCATCTGCTGCACCAGTATGGCTTTCAGGACCATTGCGCGGCGCTGCATGCTATCGATCTCCCGGTGCTGGCGCTGGAAGACGGCAGCGGTCTGGCGCAGGAGAAAGTACGCGCGCGCTGTATACAGGCGCTGCAAGAGGATGGCTGCGGTGCCATCGTGCTGGGCTGCGGCGGCATGGCGACCCTGGCGCAGGAGCTGACCTGCGAGCTGCGCGCGCCGGTGATCGACGGCGTCAGCGCGGCGGTAAAGATGGTGGAGTCGCTGGTGGCGCTGGGGCTGTCGACCAGCAAGCACGGCGATCTGGCGTTCCCGGAGAACAAAGCGTTAAGCGGGCATTTTCAGGCATTGAATCCATTTTAATTTTTGGGGGTGGCAATGGGGCTTTTCAAACAGGATTATCCGCGGGATCTGCGCGGCTACGCGGGCAACCCGCCGCACGCGCGGTGGCCGAATCAGGCGCGCGTTGCCGTGCAGTTTGTGCTCAACTATGAGGAAGGGGCGGAAAACCACGTTCTGCATGGCGATGCCGGATCCGAGCAGTTCCTGTCGGACATCATCGGCGCGGCCAGCTACCCGGACAAACACATGTCGATGGACTCCCTCTACGAATACGGCAGCCGCGCCGGGTTCTGGCGGATCCACAATGAATTTCAGAAACGCGGCCTGCCGCTGACGGTCTTTGGCGTGGCGATGGCGCTGGCGCGTCACCCGGAGATTGTTGAGGCGATCAAAGCGGCGGATTACGACGTGGTCAGCCACGGCTGGCGCTGGATCCACTATCAGAATATGGACATCAGCCAGGAGCGCGAACACCTGCACAAGGCGGTGCACGTTCTGACCGACCTGTTCGGCAAGCCGCCAGCGGGCTGGTACACCGGGCGCGACAGCCCCAACACGCGCCAGCTGGTGGTGGAGCATGGCGGCTTCGACTACGACAGCGACTACTACGGCGACGATTTGCCCTTCTGGACGGAAGTGGCCTGCAGCGACGGCTCCCGCAAGCCGCACCTGATCGTGCCGTATACGCTGGATGCGAACGACATGCGCTTTGCGACCGCGCAGGGATTTAACACCGCCGAGCAGTTTTATACGTATCTGAAGGACAGTTTTGACGTGCTGTACGAAGAGGGGGAAAGCGCGCCGAAGATGATGTCCATCGGCATGCACTGCCGCCTGCTGGGGCGACCGGGGCGTTTTCGGGCGCTGCAGCGGTTCCTGGATTACGTTGAGCAGCACGAGCGGGTATGGGTCTGTACCCGCCAGCAGATTGCCGACCACTGGCGGGAAGTGCATCCGTTTCAGAAGTAAGTGTGCGATGTTTTGCCGGGTGGCGGCTGCGCCTTACCCGGCCTACAGGGCCCATATGGCATACGGGACATCGTAGGCCCGGTAAGCGCAGCGCCACCGGGCAGGTTTTTCAGCGTTACACCATCAAACTCACCTGCGCCGCCACAATGCGCCACCCGTAGGCAAACCGCACCCACGTCTGCTGCTGGCGGCCAATGCGTTCCGTGCTCTCGCGGGTAAACTCGGTGCTGCATACGGCATAATCCTCCCCGAAGGTGGTGATGACGGTGTGCCGCAGCGTCCGCTGCAGCCCGGCGGCGGGGCGCGCCGCGCGAAAGGCGCGGATTTCATCGATCCCGTACAGGTTTTCCCCCGCCCCCAGCCGCACCGTGTTCTTGTCGTGCCAGAACAGCTCGTCCAGCACCGCAACGTTGTTGCTCACCAGCGCGTCCTCATAGCGGTAAAACGCGGCCGTCACCTCGGCAACCACCCACGGGAGGTTAATGTCATCGTGATTCATCATGCTGCTATCTCCGCCGGGCGGGCATCGGTGATGCCGCTCTCTTCCAGAACCCGCGCGACGCGCAGGCAGGCCTGCTCGTTAAACGGCGCGGCAATCAGCTGCAGGCCAATGGGCGCGCCCTGCGCGGTGCGCAGCGGAACGGTGGTCACGGGCAGGCCTAAAAACGAAATCGGCTGGGTCAGCATCCCCATGCTGGCGCGGATGGGAAGCGGCTGACCGTTAATCTCCATGGTCTGCTCGCCGATCCGCGTGGCGCTGCGCGGCGTTGCCGGGGCAATCAGCACGTCGGCCCGTGCAAACAGCGCGTGAAACGCCTGCCGTGCCTGCGCGCGAAACCGCTGGGCCTGAATGTACCAGGCGGAAGGGATCATCGCCCCGGCCAGCAGGCGTTCGCGGGAGTGCGGCTCAAAACGCTCGGGCTCCCGGCGAAGCGCGGGCAGGTACTGATTTCCCCCTTCGGAGGCGCTGATGATAAACGCCGCGGAACGCGCCAGCTCGGCGTCAGGAAACTGAAGCTCATCCTGCACGTCGAGCGCCTTCGCCACCCGCGCCACGGCGTCTCTGGCGTCCGCGTCGCACCAGGTGGTGAAGTAGCCGCCGAGCACCGCGCAGCGCAGGCCGTCAAGCCCGCGGTCAAGCAGGGGGCGCGTCTGTTCGCGCGAGCTCTCTGCCTGAAAACCGTCGCTGGTGTCCCGGCCCTGCAGCGCGTCGTACACGGACGCCAGGTCGCATATGCGGCGCGCAAAGGGCCCGATATGATCCAGGCTCGCGACAAACGGATGGCTGCCGGATCGCGACAGGCGGCCAAAGGTGGGCTTCAGGCCGTAGATGCCGCACAGGGAGGCCGGAACGCGAATCGAGCCGTTGGTGTCGGTGCCGAGCGAAAAGTGCACCAGCCCGGCGGCCACCGCGGCGGCTGAACCGCCGGACGACCCGCCCGCAATGCGCGTCAGATCGTGCGGGTTACGCGTCGCGCCGTAGTGGCTGTTCTCGGTTGTGAAGCCGTAGGCGTAGGCGTCCATATTGACCATCCCGGTCAGCAGCCCGCCCGCGCTGCGCAGCTGGCGCACGGCGAAGCTGTCGGCGGCCGCGGCGGGGCGCTGGCTGAACAGCTCGGCCCCGGCGAGGGTGGTGTGACCGGCAACGTCGAACAGGTTTTTCACCGCGTAGGGTACGCCCGCCAGCGGCGGCAGGGGACGCTTTTCCCGTCGCAGGGTATCGATATTGTCGGCCTCGGCGAGCATGCGTGCTTCCGTCACGGCGGTCCAGGCGCCGATCTGCGGGTTAACGCGCGCAATCCCCTCCAGCGTCTGGCGGGCAATCTCGCGAGCGCTCAGCTCGCCCGCGCTCAGCGCCTGCTGAATAGCGCTGATACTCATCTCGTGTAGCGTCATGCTTTATACACTCCTGCGATCTCCAGACGGTCGTCGAGCGGCAGCGCCATCAGCGGGGCGGCCATGCTGGCAATGCGGCCGAACTGCAGCTGCAGCTCGGCGCGGCGGGCGTCATCCAGCGTCACGCCGAGTACGGTTTCCATCTGCGCCAGGTACGCCTGCCAGTCGGGTTGGGGTGTCGTCATTATTTTCTCCTCAGAATCCGGCGGCCGCGCCGTTGCTGCGCGGGTCAAATGCCCCTTCAAACAGCCCGTTAGGGTGGCGAACAATGGCGCCCGCGTGGCCCATGGCTTCACTAAAGTCAGGGAATAGCTCCACCTCGTGACCGAGTGCCCGCAGGCGCGCGACCGTCTCGGGTGAAAAACGCCCTTCAAGCTTTAAGGTGTCTGAGGTTTGCCCCCAGGTGCGCCCCAGCAGCCAGCGTGGGCGGGTGATGCTCTCCTGCAGGGGGACGCCCTGGACAACGTAGCGGGTAAAGAGCGCGGCCTGGGTTTGCGGCTGTCCGTCGCCGCCCATCGAGCCGTAGACCATCACGCGACCGTCCTTCAGACGCGCCGCCGCCGGGTTCAGGGTGTGGAACGGCTGTTTGCCCGGCGCGAGGGCCAGAAGATGGGCGGGATCGAGGCTGAACGATGCGCCCCGGTTCTGCCAGACGATGCCGGTGTCGGGCAGCACCACGCCGCTGCCGAACTCGTGATAAAGGCTCTGGATAAACGACACGGCAAGCCCGCTGCTGTCCATCACCCCCATCCACACCGTATCGCCGGGACCTTTTCCGGTTCCCCACGGCGCGGCGCGGCCGTCGTCAACCCTGTCGGCAAGCGCCTGCAGGGCGGCGGGATCCAGCAGTTTCTGAACATCGGTTTTCAGCGCGCGTGGGTCGGTGATGTGGGCATCGCGCAGGCCAAAGGCCAGCTTGGTGGCTTCCACGATGCGGTGAAGGGTGTCGGCGTCGTCGGCCTCCGCCATGTTCAGGCGGTCGGTGATGCCGAGTATCGCCAGCGAGACCAGCCCCTGCGTTGGCGGGGCGTGGTTAAAGATCTCTCCCTGCTGATGCTCCAGCTTCAGCGGCGTGGTGCGCCGGGCCGCGTGGGCGTTGAGATCGGCCAGCGTTACGGGGAGACCCAGTGTCTCCATGCCGTGCGCCAGGACTTCCGCCAGCGGGCCGCGATAAAAGCTGTCCAGACCCTCTTCCGCCAGACGCGTCAGGGTCGTGGCCATGGCGGGCTGGTAAAACCGGCTCCCGACCTGCGGCGGCGTACCGTCGACCAGCCAGGTTTCCGCGAAGCCGGGGATGGCCTTCAGCTCGTCGAACTTGCTGGCCGTGGCGTGGGCCTGAGAGGCCGTGACCGGGGTGCCGTTCTGCGCATAGTCAATGGCGTCGGCCAGCAGGCGGGCCAGCGGCAGCGCCTTGCCGGTCATCTCACGGGAAACCTTCAGCGCCTCGTCCCAGCCGCTGACCGTGCCGGCGACGGTCAGCGCCGCCTGCGGTCCGCGATGGGGGATCTGCGCGAGCCCGTCGTAGGCGGCCAGCGTCGCGCGCGATCCCGCCGCGCCGCTGGCGTCAATGGCGATGGGGTCGCCTTCCGGCGGCACGATAAGCCAGAAACCATCGCCGCCCAGCCCGTTCATATGCGGGTAAACCACGGCGATGGTGGCCGCTGCCGCGACCATCGCCTCTATCGCGCTGCCGCCTTCGCGCAGCACCGCCAGCGCGCTCTGGCTGGCAAGATTGTGGGGCGCAACGGCCATGCCGTGCGTGGAGACATTACTTTGCATGAAGCGTCCTCGTAACTCTTAAAGTCACAAGGTGCTGCAAAAGCTGTTCCAGTTCTGAAAGAAAAGTTTCAGTAAACTGGCACGTATAATGAATACATACAAAAAAGGTACAATGTAATGAAACAAAAGTTACAGAGGCGCTATGGAACAGTTAGATGAACGTCTGAAAGCACAATACCCGTCGCTGTCGCCGCAGGAGCAGCGGGTGGCGGACTTTATATTCGACCATTTTGACGATCTGATTAGCTACAACAGCGCCGAGCTTGCGCAGCTGAGCGGGGTGTCGAAAGCCACGGTGAGCCGTCTGTTTAAGCGGCTGGGCTATGAGAAATATAAGGACATGCGCGACGAGCTGCGCACCCTGCGCCAGAGCGGAATGCCGCTCACCGATAACCGCGACGCGGTGCAGGGCAACACGCTGCTGGCGCGCCACTATAAGCAGGAGATGGCGAACCTGACCCAGTGGGTCAATGCCCTTGACGCGCAGCAGTTTGCCGACGCCATGGCCTGCATGGTCAAGGCGCGGCGCATCGTCATTATCGGCATGCGTAACGCTTATCCGGCGGCGCTTCATCTGCGCCAGCAGCTGCTGCAGGCGCGCGGTCAGGTGCTGGTCCTGCCGCAGCCGGGGCAGAGCCTGAGCGAGGAGCTGGTGGACTTAACGCCGGACGATCTGGTGGTGATGATGGCCTTTCGCCGTCGCCCGCGCATCATCCGTCCGCTGCTGCAGCAGCTTCAGAGCAGCGGTATTCCGGTGCTGCTGATGTGTGAGCCGCAGGCCCACAGCCTGTTTCCGCTGGCGAGCTGGCAGCTCTGCACCCCGCTGGACAGCGTCTCCGCCTATGACAGCTATTCGTCGGTCAACAGTCTGATCAACCTGCTGGCGAACGCCTTCCTGCATGACATTCTCGATAAGGGCCGCCCGCGCATTCACGAGATTGCCTCCCTCTACCAGCAGCTGGACGAACTCGAACAGCGATAATGGGGCGTCAGGCTGGTGCTTTGCATTAAAATGGTGCATAACGGCGGGGCGAAAATGGAGAGCGTTTTCGCCCCGCCCGCGTTTTATAAGGCTTTATTAGAAAAATCCCCGCTTCGCGTTATCTGGCACATTAGTTGCAAAATCACCTTCAAAGAATCTTTTGTTTCATGTTAACGTTACGGGGAAGCACCATGAAAAAACTGTTAATTGCACTGGCCGGGGCCGCATGCCTCTTCACACAGCTGCCGGCAAAGGCTGACCAGCTTCAGGATATTGAGAAGCGCGGCACCATCCGCATTGCCGTTCCGCAGGATTTCCCGCCGTTTGGCTCGGTGGGAACCGATCTGCAGCCGCAGGGCTACGACATCGACATGGCGCGCTATCTCGCTAAACAGATGAAGCTCAAGCTGCAGCTGGTGCCGGTGACCAGCGCCAACCGCGTGCCGTACCTGCAAACCGACAAGGTGGATCTGGTCATTTCCAGCCTCGGTAAAAACCCGGAGCGCGAGAAGGTAATCGACTTCAGCCGCGCCTACGCGCCGTTCTTCCTCGGCGTGTTTGGTCCGAAAGGGGCTGAACTGAAGGACGCCGCCGCGCTGAGCGGAAAAACCATCGGCGTGACGCGCGGGGCGGTGGAGGACATGGTGCTGACCGGCCTGGCGCCGAAAGACGCGGACGTGAAGCGCTACGAAGACAATAACACCACGCTCTCCGCCTACCTCTCTGGCCAGGTGCAGTACGTGGCAACAGGCAACCTCGTGGTGGCGGCCATTTCGCGCCAGAACGCGGCGAAAGCACCGGTGCCGAGCTTTATGCTGAAAGACTCGCCGTGCTTCATTGGCCTGAAGAAAAATGAACCGGCCCTGAAGGCAAAAGTGGACGCGCTGATTGAGCAGGGCATCAAGGACGGCACGCTGAACGGCCTGTCTGAGCAATGGCTGAAGGCCCCGCTGCCGGCAAACCTTGGCGCCTGAGCCGATGACGGAGCAACTTGATTTTTCAGCCCTCTGGCCGCACTGGCCGGCGCTGCTGGCGGGATTGTGGGTCACCATTCAGCTGACGGTGATGGCGACCGTCGGCGGGCTGGCAACAGGGATTGTCGGGGCGGCGATCCGCAGCGGACGCACCACCTGGTACAGCCGGATCTGGGGCGCATACGTGGAAATCATCCGCAACACGCCGTTTGTGGTGCAGCTGTTTTTCATCGTCTTCGGTCTGCCGAATCTGGGCCTGAAGATGACGGCGGGGGAAGCGGCGCTATTGGCCATGGTGGTGAACCTGGGCGCGTACAGCACCGAGATTATCCGCGCCGGCATCCAGGTCACGCCGAAAGGCCAATGGGAGGCCGGACGCGTGCTGGGGCTGACCCGGCTGCAGACCTTTATTCGCGTGGTGCTGCCGCCCGCGCTGCAGCGCATTTACCCGGCGCTGGTGAGCCAGTGCATCATCGTGATGCTCGGCTCGTCGGTGGTGTCGCAGGTCTCGTATGAGGAGCTGACCTTCGCCGCCAACCTGATCCAGTCCAGAACGTTTTTGAGCTTCGAGGTCTATCTGGTGACCACCGGGATTTACCTGGCGCTGTCGATTACCCTGCGCCAGCTGATGATGGCGGCAGGACGCAAATGGCTGGGGGTGCAGGCATGATGACCACCTTTACCGACTGGGACATTATTCGCAACCTGCTGCTGGCCGGACGCTGGACGGTGCTGCTGTCGCTGGTGGCGTTCGTCGGCGGGGCGGTGGTAACGCTGCCGCTCCTGCTGCTGCGCCTCACCGGCGGACGCACGGTGAAGCGCATTATCCGCGGCTATATTGAGCTGTTTCAGGGCACGCCGCTGCTGATGCAGCTGTTCCTGGCCTTCTTCGGCGTGGCGCTGTTCGGCATCGACGTCTCGCCGTGGACCGCCGCCTCGCTGGCGCTGACGTTTTACACCAGCGCGTTTCTGCTCGATATCTGGTACGGCAGCATTCGCGCGCTGCCGAAGGGGCAGTGGGAAGCGTCGCGCTGTCTGGGGCTGACCTTTGGACAGACCCTGTTTCGCGTGGTCGCTCCGCAGGCGCTGCGCATCGGCATTGCGCCGACGGTCGGCTTTGCCGTGCAGGTGATCAAAGGCACCGCGCTGGCGTCGATCATCGGCTTTGTCGAGCTGACCAAGGCCGGGACCATGCTGACCAACGTGACCTATCAGCCGTTTAAGGTCTTTGCGCTGGTGGCGCTGGGCTACTTTATTCTGTGTTATCCGCTGTCGCGTTACAGCCGCTATCTGGAGACGAAATTCAATGCCTCTCATCACCATTAATCAGGTGCAGAAATACTACGCCGATAACCACGTGCTCAAGGGCGTCGATCTGGATATCGACATGGGCCAGGTGATCTCCATCATCGGGCGCAGCGGATCGGGCAAAAGCACGCTCCTGCGCTGCATCAACGGCCTGGAAGGCTATCAGGACGGCAGCATCAAGCTGGGCGGCATGACCATTACCGACCGGGATTCCCAGGCGCGCGAAATCAGCCGCTCGGTCGGGATGGTGTTCCAGAGCTTCAACCTGTTCCCGCACATGACGGCGCTGGAAAACGTAATGCTCGCCCCGCGTCGGGTGCTGAAGAAAAGCGCCGCCGAATGCCGCGAATTGGCCCAGCGCATGCTGGAGAAAGTGGGGCTTGGCGATCGTCTGGATTACTACCCGTCGAGCCTCTCCGGCGGCCAGCAGCAGCGCGTGGCGATTGCCCGCGCGCTGGCGATGTCGCCGAAAGTGTTACTCTGCGACGAGATCACCTCCGCCCTCGACCCGGAGCTGGTGGGCGAAGTGCTCAAGGTGCTGGAGCAGCTGGCGGCCGAGGGGATGACGCTCATACTGGTTACCCATGAAATGAATTTTGCCCGCGAAGTGGGCGACCGCGTGGTGTTTATGCACCAGGGGAAAGTCTGGGAGCAGGGCGACAGCAAAACGCTGTTCGCTAACCCGCAGACCACGGAACTGAAGCAGTTCATCTCCTCCGTGCGCGGCCTCAACTGATAAGGACTGAACAATGGATATCGCACACTTTCCGCAAATCAACCCGCCGCAGCGCCTGCTGATGGGGCCGGGCCCGATCAACGCCGACCCGCGCGTGCTGCGCGCCATGTCGAGCCAGCTGATCGGCCAGTACGATCCGGCCATGACCCACTACATGAACGAGGTGATGGCGCTCTATCGCGGCGTGTTCCGCACCGAAAACCGCTGGACGATGCTGGTGGACGGCACCTCCCGCGCGGGGATTGAAGCCATTCTGGTCTCCGCCATTCGCCCGGGCGATAAGGTGCTGGTGCCGGTGTTTGGCCGCTTTGGACACCTGCTGTGCGAAATTGCCCGCCGCTGCCGCGCGGAGGTGCACACCATCGAGGTGCCGTGGGGCGAGGTGTTTACCCCGGACCAGGTGGAGGATGCGATTAAGCGTATTCGTCCGCGCCTGCTGCTGACCGTGCAGGGCGACACCTCCACCACCATGCTGCAGCCGCTCGCCGAGCTTGGCGCGATCTGCCGCCGCTACGACGTGCTGTTTTACACCGATGCCACCGCGTCGCTCGGCGGTAACGCGCTGGAGACCGACGCCTGGGGGCTGGATGCCGTCTCGGCCGGGATGCAGAAGTGCCTCGGCGGCCCGTCCGGCACGTCGCCGATCACCCTGAGCGCGCGGATGGAAGAGGCAATCCGTCGCCGCAAGTGCGTGGAGGAGGGCATTCGCACCGACGCCCACCGCGACGGCGACGAGGAGATGATCTACTCCAACTACTTCGATCTCGGTATGGTGATGGACTACTGGGGGCCGGAGCGGCTGAACCACCACACCGAAGCAACTACCGCGCTGTTTGGCGCTCGCGAATGCGCGCGGCTGATCCTGCAGGAGGGGCTGGATAACGGCATCGCGCGCCACAGGCTGCACGGCGATGCGCTGCTGAAGGGCATTCAGGCGATGGGGCTGGAGACCTTCGGCGACCTGAAGCACAAGATGAACAACGTGCTGGGCGTGGTCATCCCGCAGGGGATCAACGGCGACCAGGTGCGCAAGCTGATGCTGGAGGATTTCGGGATTGAGATCGGCACCTCGTTTGGCCCGCTGCACGGCAAAGTGTGGCGCATTGGCACCATGGGCTACAACGCGCGCAAGGACTGCGTGATGACTACCCTGAGCGCGCTGGAGTCGGTGCTGAACTACCTGAAGTTCACCACCACGCAGGGGGCCGCCATGCAGGCCGCGTGGGACCACTATCGTCGCGAGACGCCGCAATGAGCCCGGCGGCAGAGCGGGTGATGGCGCGCGCCGACGCGCTGGCCGCCATCAGCGAAACCCCGGACGGCCTGACGCGGGTCTATCTCTCCACGCAGCATCTCCAGGCCAACCAACTGGTTGGGGAGTGGATGCGCCAGGCGGGCATGACCGTCTGGCAGGACAGCGTGGGCAATATCTGTGGACGCTACGAGGGCGCGCAGGAGGGGGCGCAGGCGGTGCTGCTCGGCTCGCATCTGGACACCGTACGCAACGCCGGGCGCTACGACGGCATGCTCGGGGTGCTCACCGCCATCGAAGTGGTGGATAGCCTGCACCAGCAGGGGCGGCATCTGGCGCAGGCCATCGAGATTGTCGGCTTTGGCGACGAAGAGGGAACCCGTTTTGGTATCACCCTGCTGGGCAGCCGTGGTCTGACGGGAACCTGGCCGCAGGGCTGGCTGGAGACGTGCGATGCCCAGGGCATCAGCGTGGCGCAGGCGATGGTGCAGGCGGGGCTCGATCCCGCCCGCGTGGCGCTCGCGGCACGCCATCAGGAGGATTTCAGCGCCTGTCTGGAACTGCATATCGAACAGGGACCGTGTCTGGAGCAGGAAGGGCTGGCGCTGGGCGTGGTGGAAGCCATCAACGGCGCGCGCCGCCTCAACTGCCGCTTCATCGGCGAGGCCGGGCACGCCGGTACCGTGCCGATGAACCATCGTAAGGATGCTCTGGCCGCCGCCGCCGAGTGGATGGTGCTGATTGAAAACACCACCCGGCAGCAGGGCGGCAACCGGGTGGCGACGGTCGGGGAACTGCGCTGCCTGCCCGGCGCGGTCAACGTCATCCCCGGCGAGGTTGCGCTCTCGCTGGATATTCGCGGCCCGCAGGATGCCCCGCTGGACGCGCTGCTCGCTGAACTGCTGGCGCAGGCGCAGGCGATCGCCGCCCGTCGCGGGCTGAGCTTCAGCGCCGAGGAGTTTTACCGGATCGCCGCCACGCCGTGCGATGCGCGTTTGCAGCGCCTGCTGGGCGACGCGGTTGAATCGGTGCAGGGGCGCTCGTTATCTCTGCCCAGCGGCGCCGGGCATGACACCATCGCCCTGGCGGAACGCTGGCCGGTGGGGATGCTGTTTGTGCGTTGCAGGGGGGGCGTCAGCCACCATCCGGCGGAATCGGTGATGGCTGAGGATGTTGCCCTGGCGATTGAGGCATTTGGGCAGGCGGTGAGAGCGCTTGGTGCGATCTGATTGTTGCCCGGCGGCGCTGCGCTTGCACGGGCCTACGGGATGGGTAGGCCGGGTAAGCGGCAGCGCCACCCGCAAGGAATCACATCACTCCAGCCCCAGCGTATATTGCGCGATCTTAAAGTAGATAATCAGCCCGGTACCGTCGATCAGCGTCGCGATAAACGGCGCGGAGACGACCGCCGGGTCAATGCCGCAGCGCTTGAGCACCATCGGAATGACGGACGAGACAATCGCACTCCACAGCGTAATGCACACCAGCGTCAGGCTGACGATGAGCGTAATCTCCAGCCCGATCCCCATCATCCAGGCGCGAATGCACCCGGCAATGCCGAGCGTCACGGCAATCATCAGCGAGGTGGTCATCTCTTTGCGCAGCACGCGGCCCACGTCGCGCAGATGAACTTCACCCAGCGCCATGGCGCGCACCAGCGTGGAGGTGATCTGCGTCCCGCTGTTGCCGCCCGTGCCGATCAGCAGCGGAATAAAGAACGCCAGCGCGATGGCGGACTCCAGCGCCTCTTCAAAATGCTGAATGACCGAGCTGGTGTAGGCTTCGGCGACAAACAGCAGCAGCAGCCAGACGGAGCGTTTCTTCCACAGGCTGAAGGCGCTGGTTTCCAGATAGGGCTTCTCCAGCGGCAGCGTCGCCCCCTGAAGCTGGGCATCTTCGGTGACGTCATCTTCCAGCAGATGGGCAATTTCGCGCTCGGTCAGGCAGCCGACGAGTTTGCCGTGGGTCACCACGGGCACGACATCTGCGTCGCCGTGCGCCAGCAGCCCTGCAACATCGGCACGTTCATCCTCCGGTTTGACCTGCAAAAACTGCGAAATCATCAGGCTTTTAATTGGCTGTACGGTATCTGTGGTCTGTAGCAGCTTGCGCACGGCAACCATCCCCGCAAGGCGGCCATTGTCTTCAATAAAAATATGCGACGGAATATCATCGTCTTTTAATTTTTTGAAGAATTGCTCGCGCGCCAGCGCCACGCATAATGCAATATCGAGGACGATAAAATCGGTATTCATATATTGCGCGACCGCGCTGTCATTGAATGCCAGGTTTTGGTTGTGAATAGCGTAAGACATAGTGAATTCCCTTTGAATAATAACATCTCTCAGGGGCGAGCAAGACAGGGCATGTCGAAGAGGAGATCCCCACGTCCTGGGTTCAGCACTGTACACCGTATCCCGCAAGGGAAGTTATACTGACAAAGCCTTGATTCGACAGTGCCTGTTTTACCCTGTGCCGGTTCTCTCGAACCTACCAGAGCGATAACGTGTATTTGTACAGGAGCCTCGCCATAACGAGATCGTTGTAAAACGAGAGGGATAATACGCCTGTTTAAATTTAGCGCTCAGAAAATTAAATAATGTTTAAGAACGGTTTAGATAAATATTATTAATAAAATGTTGAGGGTTTATTTAGGTTTATTCACTTTAAATGGAGAATTAAATAATTAACGGGGGAGAGGAAAATGGCGTGGCTTGATAATCTGCTGAATCATTTTGCGCTGTATCCGGCACATCTGTTCGCGCTGTTATTCGTGATGGCGCTGAGCAAGTCCACGGTGCTGATCTCCTCCGTGCTGCCGCCCGCGTCGGTGATGCTGCTGGCGGGCATTACCGTCAGCCAGGGGAGCATGCACCCGGCGCTGGCGTGGCTGGCCGTGGTGATGGGGGCGACGGCAGGTTCGATGCTGAATTACCATATCGGCCAGCTGATGGGGCACACCCGGCTGGTCACGCGCTTCACGTCAAAGCATGCCGCTACATTTTTACGGGTCCAGCATCAGCTACAAAAGAACGGCGTCATCGCCCTGTTTACGTCGCGCTTTCTGGCGGTGTTGCGCTATGTCGTGCCGCTGGCGGCGGGTATGCTCAGGCTGAACGCCGTCAAAGTCTACGCCGTCAGCCTGCTTTCCGCCTGCGCGTGGGCGGCGCTGTATGTCGGCGCGGTCACCGGCATCAGCGCCTTTTGAATTACAGACTTCCCATGCCGCCGTCCACCAGCAGCTCCGTTCCCACCGTGTAGCTCGACTCGTCGGAGGCCAGATAGAGCGCGGCTTTTGCCAGCTCCGTCGTCGAGCCCATTCTGCCGAGCGGCACCAGCTTGATGATTTCCGCCATCATCGCGTTAAGCGCCTCGTCGCTTAAGCCCGTTTTCGTAAACGCCGGGGTCTCCACCGGACCGGGGCTCAGACCGTTGACGCGGATCCCGCGCGGCAGCAGCTCTGCCGACAGCGTGCGCGCCAGCGACAGCAGGGCGGCCTTGCTCGCGGCATACACGCTGCTGGTGGGCAGGCCGATGCGCGCGCTCACGGAGCCGCAGAGGATTATCGAGGACGGGTTATTCAGCAGCGGCAGCAGCGCCTGGATTAAAAAGAACGGCCCCTTCAGGTTGATGTTCATCAGACGGTCCCAGGCCTCTTCCTGCCAGGCTTCCAGCGGCGCGTGCGTCACGTCGCCGGCGTTGAGAAACACCGCGTCCAGGCGCGGCCAGCGGGCGGCGAGGGTTTCCGCCAGCGCTTTTTGCGAGGCGATATCGCCCGCATCGGTCGGGATCACCCAGGCCTTATCGCCCAGAATGCGCTCAGCTTCGGCGAGGGTGTCCGGGTTGCGTCCGGTCACGGCGACGCGCGCCCCTTCGGCGATAAACGCCTGCGCGGTGGCAAGACCGATGCCGCTGGTGCCACCGGTAATCAACGTATACTTATCGGTTAAACGACCCATGTTCTTCTCCTGAAATGTCACTGGAGAAAGCACTATAGAAACGTTAGTATCGAAAGGAAACCAGGTACCAAATGGATACTAACGAGGCAAGAGGTGTGCTATGGCAGAAATGCTGGGTGAGTGCTGTGAAAAAAAATCTGAGGCCTATACCTGCCCGATGACGCAGTTTGTAAACCTGATTTCCGGCAAATGGGCAATCCCGATCCTTTATCGTCTTATTGTGATTAACACGCCTGTCCGCTTTGGCGATCTGCTACGGGCGGCTGCACCCATCACCCAGAAAGAGCTGACGAAGCAGCTGCGCCTGTTTGAACAGCGCGGGCTGGTGACGCGGACGGTCTACCCGGAGATCCCGCCGCGCGTGGAGTATCAGATTACCGGGCTGGGGTTAACCCTGCAGGATGCGCTCTCGCCGCTGGCCGCCTGGATGAGCGAGTACGGCGACCAGCTGGAGCGTTAGGCTACTGCTTTACGTAGCGCGGAGCCGGGATGCCGGTGCGCGCGCTGTTAAACAGCTCGAGGCGCGCCGCTTCGTAGCGGTCCCACAGGCTGACGTCATGCATCGGCGGGATGGTGATCGGTTCGCCCTGATCCAGACCCGCCAGTGACGCATCCACCATATCGTCGGTGGTCATCACCGATCCTTCCGGCAGATCGTCCACCGTGACGCCAGAATGGCTCCAGATCTCCGTCGCGGTCGCGGCGGGCAGCACGGCCTGAATGCGCACGTTGCTGTCGGCAAATTCTTCCTGCAGTCCGCGGGTAAAGCTCAGTACCCAGGCCTTGGTGGCGCTGTAGAGCGCGCTGCCCGCACGGACATGGAGCGATAACACCGAGGCGATATTGATCAGCGTGCCGCGATTGTTCCGCGCCAGTCGCGGGAGAATGGCGTAGGTCAGCCGCATCAGCGCCGTGGTGTTGAGGGTATTGATGGCCTGATGCTGCGCCACCTCGCCCGCGAGGAACGGCGCCATCTGCGCGGTGCCCGCGTTGTTAACCAGCGTATCAATGGCGGTATTGCTGCGCAGTTCCTCTTCCACCGCCCGGATCCCGGCTTCATCGGTGAGATCGGCCACCAGAATATCGACGGCCACGCCGTAGCGCGCGCGCAGGTCGGCGGCGAGGGTTTTCAGGCGATCCTCGCGGCGGGCGACCAGGACCAGGTTGGCACCGCGCGCGGCAAGGCGATCGGCATAGACGGCACCGATCCCGGAAGAGGCCCCCGTGATCAGGGCGGTGGTGATTTGCGTAGTCATAATGCATTACCTCAGGCAAAGTGGGTTATTTGGTTTCAATATGAAACTGAATTAACTCTCTGTCATTTGGTTTTATAATGCAACCACATTGGCGAGATTTTTTTGCTTTTGCCTGGCGGGTGAGCTCAGGAGGGGAGTTTGGCCACGATCTCTTCAGGCGTCAGTTCGCGCCCGTCGTCGGCGATAAGCATCAGTTTTCGCAGCGGTTTGCGCTGTTCGCTATCGACGAGAACGGTGCCGCATTCGTTTTCCGCGAACAAAAATTCATTGCCCCACTGGGACAAGGCAACCAGCACGGTTTGCAGGGCGCGTCCCTTGTCGGTCAGGACGTATTCCTGCCAGGCGCTGCCGTCGGAGGCGGGCTGAAGCCGGAGGATGCCTTCGTCCACCAGCAGCTTGAGCCGCGTGGTCAGCATGTTTTTCGCGATACCGAGGCTTTTCTGAAACTCGCCGAAGCGTTTAATACCGCGAAGCGCGTCTCGAACGATCAGCAGCGACCACCAGTCGCCGATGATATCCAGCGAACGGGCGACGGGGCAGGTGCTCTCTTCAAGGCGTGTACGTTTCACAGCGAATTCTCCGGTGGGGTGTGGTTTTATTATAAAACTAATTGGCACACTCCGTAAGCACGTTAATCATCAGTTTGAGAAATGCTTCCCGGAAAATTGTGACGAACCTGTCACACTGAACGCGACATTTTAAAACGAGTGAGGAATTAGGGATGAGAAAAGCACTACTCGCGCTGGCAGTCGCCGGTTCCATTTCAGCAACGTTTGGCGTACAGGCGCAAGAGACGCCGGAAGGGTATCAGCTGGAGCAAGTTTTAATCATGAGCCGTCACAACCTGCGCGCGCCGCTGGCCAATAACGGCAGCGTGCTGGAGCAGTCCACGCCGAAGGAGTGGCCGGAGTGGGAAGTGCCGGGCGGCCAGCTCACCACCAAAGGTGGCGTGCTGGAGGTCTATATGGGGCACTACATGCGCGAGTGGCTGGCGCAGCAGGGGATGGTGAAGACGGGAGAATGTCCACCGGCGGATAGCGTTTATGCTTACGCCAACAGCCTGCAGCGCACCGTCGCCACCGCGCAGTTCTTCATTACCGGCGCGTTCCCGGGCTGCGATGTGCCCGTGCACCATCAGGAAAAAATGGGCACCATGGACCCGACATTCAATCCGGTGATTACCGATAACTCGCCGGCATTCCGCGAAAAAGCGCTCAAGGCGATGGAGTCCGAGCGGCAGAAAATGCAGCTTGGTGAAAGCTACAAGCTGCTGGAGCAGATGACCCACTACGCCGACTCGCCGTCCTGCAAAGAGAAAAAAGTCTGCTCGCTGGCGGACGCGAAAGATACCTTCAGCGCCGACTATGAAAAAGAGCCCGGCGTATCCGGGCCGCTGAAGGTGGGTAACTCGCTGGTGGACGCTTTCACGCTGCAGTATTACGAAGGCTTCCCGGCCGACCAGGTGGCCTGGGGCGAAATCAAAACCGACCAGCAGTGGCGCGTGCTGTCGAAGCTGAAAAACGGCTATCAGGACTCGCTGTTTACCTCTACCGAGGTGGCGCAAAACGTGGCGAAACCGCTGGTGAAGTATATCGATAAAACGCTGGTCACCGAGCAGGCGAAAGCGCCAAAGATCACCCTGCTGGTGGGGCATGATTCGAACATTGCTTCCCTGCTCACCGCCCTCGATTTCAAACCGTACCAGCTGCACGACCAGCAGGAGCGCACCCCGATTGGCGGCAAGATTGTCTTCCAGCGCTGGCATGACAAAAATGCCAACCAGGAGCTGATGAAAATTGAGTATGTCTATCAGAGCTCAGAGCAGCTGCGCAACGCCAGCGTGCTGTCGCTGCAGTCTCCGGCGCAGCGCGTAACGCTGGAGCTGAAGGGCTGCCCGGTGGATGCGAACGGCTTCTGTCCTGTCGATAAATTCAATGCGGTGATGAATAACGCGGCGAAGTAAGAGAGAACCCCCGCGTGATGGCGGGGGGAAACGCTTAAACGTTTTTACGTTCGATGGTTTGCTCACCCCAGAAGAGCGAGTCTTTGTCCGTTTTTTCGAAGGCGCGCACCAGCACTTCATCGTTGCCTTCTTCCCAAATCTGCTCGGCCAGCTTTTCATCGTATTTCGCGACTTCAAAGATAGCTTCGGCAATCTCCGGAGAGGTGTTGCGTAAACTTGCCCATTCGCCCACGTGGTGAGCTTTGGATTCTTGAGTTGGCATACTTTTCCTCCTGTTGGGTTAGCCGTTGAGTTTTTTGGCCAGACCCGCGACGTATTCACCCTGATAGCGGGCGATAGACAGTTCTTCATTGCTTGGCTGGCGTGAACCATCCCCACCGGCAATGGTGGTTGCACCGTACGGCGTACCGCCGCGCACCTGGGAAATATCAAACAGCTCCTGCGCGCCGTAGCCAATTGGCACAATCACCATCCCGTGATGAGCAAGGGTAGTCCAGGTTGAGGTAATCGTCTGCTCCTGACCGCCGCCGGTCCCGGTAGAGCTAAATACGCTGGCGAGTTTGCCGTAGAGCGCCCCGGATGCCCAAAGTCCGCCGGTTTGATCGAGGAAGGTGCGCATCTGGCCTGACATATTGCCGAAGCGGGTTGGGGTGCCGAAGATAATGGCATCATAATCCGCCAGCTCCTGCGGGGTGGCGACCGGGGCGTTTTGTGTTTTTCCCCCGGCTTTCGCGAAGGCTTCCGCCTGCATGGTTTCCGGTACGCGTTTCACCACAACCTCAACGCCGTCAACCCTGTTTGCACCTTCTGCTACCGCGTGAGCCATGGTTTCAATGTGTCCATACATGGAATAATAGAGCACCAGAACTTTTGCCATTTTGCTTCACTCCTCGTTGGTTTCTCTGACAGCGGATCGCTGCGCTCTTTTAAAGATATGTCATCACAGCCAGACTGCAAAAATGAACGCCATTTATTTGATTTATAACAACATGAGGAGAAAAATGGCTTTGTAGCAAAATGATACAACTTTCCCGGTGCGGATTTTTAAAATGATAAGAAAGGCTTATGAATTACCGCCGCGTCATCTCACCCGAAAGACTGAGATCATGTTGCAGGATATTACCTTCGGCTTGCCGGATAACCTCATTCCACTAAGCTTAGTTTCACGCGGCACAGATAAAGGCGTTGTCCTTGAGCCGCGAGGTGAAAGAATCCTCTTTTACTGAATGCAATATGATGTCTAATGTTTCACACTCTGGAGGTTAGAGATGGCAAACCATCGTGGTGGTTCAGGTAATTTCGCAGAAGACCGTGAAAGAGCATCAGAAGCAGGCCGTAAAGGTGGCCAGCATAGCGGGGGGAATTTTAAAAATGATCCTCAGCGCGCATCTGAGGCTGGCAAGAAAGGGGGGAAGAACAGCCATGGCGGTAATAAGTAATTCGCCGGGTTGACTCCCTGCCGCCGGGTTTCCCCCGGCGGTTTTTTTATTTCTGCAACATTGAACTGTAACCAAAGGCAACGCACACTACAGAATTGTTCTCATTTGCTGGTGCCGCATGTCTGTCTCACGCTTTAAATTCTCCGTAAAACCACAGGAAGCCATCCTCATTCTCATCACCATGTTTTGGGGCGGGACGTTTCTGGCCGTTCAGTACGCGGTGACCCTCAGCGATCCGTTCTTCTTTGTCGGCCTTCGCTTTGCGACGGCGGCGTTAGCCGTGGGGCTAATATCCCTTAAAACGCTGCGGGGTCTGACGCTGAAAGAGCTTAAGGCGGGCGTGGCGATTGGGGTGGCGATAGCCATGGGCTACAGCCTGCAGACGTGGGGATTGCAGACCATCTCCAGCAGCAAATCCGCGTTTATCACTGCCATGTATGTGCCGCTGGTGCCGCTACTGCAATGGCTGTGCCTGGGGCGGCTGCCGGGTCTGATGTCCTGTATTGGCATCGTGCTGGCGTTTATCGGCCTGATCTTACTGGCCGGGCCGGAAAACAATCTTCTGGCGCTGGGGCCGGGCGAGATCATTACCCTGATTGGGGCGATTGCCATTGCGGCGGAGATTATTCTCATCAGCGCGTGGGCGGGCAAGGTCGACGTCAAACGGGTGACGGTGGTGCAGCTCGCGACCGCGTCGCTGGTGGCCTTTGCGACGATGGTGCCGGCAGGGGAGTCCGTGCCGCCGATGTCCACCGGCCTGGTCGTGGTGGCGCTGGGGTTGGGGATTTTCAGCGCCATTATCCAGGTCACCATGAACTGGGCGCAGCGCAGCGTATCGCCAACGCGAGCAACGGTCATCTACACCGGCGAGCCGGTCTGGGCAGGGATTTTTGGGCGACTCGCCGGGGAACGTCTGCCGCTGCTGGCCCTGGTGGGCGCGGCGTTTATTGTCGCCGGGGTGCTGGTGAGCGAGTTGAAGCTCAGAAAGCGTCGGAACCCGGTGAGCGACATGACTGCTGAAGAAGGTTTAGATTGAAAAAACAGACGGGTTTATCTACGATGTGTACGGATAAATACCGTACACGGTGAAGTAAACCATGCCAGCACTGAAAAAACAGCGTATCGATCTTCGCTTAACGGACGAAGACAAAACAATGATTGAAGAAGCGGCAGCGATGACGAATCAAACGATCACCCAGTTTATGGTGAACAGTGCGTCAGAGCGGGCAGCGGAAGTCATCGAGCAGCACCGCCGTCTCGTATTAAACGAAGCATCCTGGAATGCCGTGATGGATGCCATCGACAATCCACCAGAGCCAAATGAACGCCTGAAGCGAGCGGCAAAACGTCTTCGAAACATGGAGTGAAGCGTCGTGGACAATCTCACGATCGAAATGTTTTCAGAGGGAAAAGACTATAATTTCAGGGACTTCGATTGTGGTGAACCCTCGCTAAATGCCTTCCTCACAGAACATCTGGTGCGTCAGCACAATGGGCGTATTTTACGAGGCTATTTGCTTAAAGATCGCGATGGTCCGCGGGTCCTGGGCTATTACACGTTGTCTGGTAGTTGCTTTGAAAAAGCGATGCTGCCTTCTAAGACTCAGCAGCGTCGAATCCCTTATAGCAACGTACCGAGCGTAACGCTGGGGCGCCTGGCGATACATAAAGACTTACAGGGGCTGGAGTGGGGAACGACGCTCGTCACGCATGCCATGCGAGTTGTCTATCTGGCATCGCAGGCGGTGGGTGTACACGGAATATTTGTTGATGCACTCAACGACCAGGCAAAACAATTTTATCTGAAGCAGGGCTTTATTCCGCTGACGGGTGAAAACAGCCATTCTCTTTTCTTTCCTACAAAATCTATCGAACGACTGTTTGAGCAGGCGTGATTGCCTGACATAAAGGTGTTCTTAGCGAACATAAAGGTCGGGTAAGGCGTCGCCGTCACCCGACATTGAGATTTCACGACTCCTGACGCACCACCTCGCCCTGCGGCGCAGCGGCCATCCGGCGGCTCAGCAGGGCGTTAAGCAGGATCGCGCCGAAGGTCGCCGTGCCAATCCCGCCGATCGTAAACCCGCCCAGCGTCAGGGCAAAATCGCCCGCGCCCAACACCAGCGTAACGGCCACCATAATCAGGTTGCCGTTCTGGCTGAGATCGACCCGATGCTGCACCCAGATCCGCGCGCCAGCCACGGCGATCAGCCCAAACACCACGATTGAGGCCCCGCCGATGACCGGTGACGGAATGGTATGGATCAGCGCGCCGAATTTCGGCGAGAAGCCGAGCAGCATCGCCATCACCGCCGCCGCCACGAAGACCAGCGTCGAATAGACTTTGGTCACCGCCATCACGCCGATATTCTCGGCATAGGTGGTAACGCCGCTGCCGCCCACGGAACCGGAGAGCATGGTCGCCAGCCCGTCGCCGACGAACGCGCGGCCCATGTACGGGTCCATGCTGCGTCCGGTCATTCCCGCGACCGCCTTCAGGTGGCCCAGGTTTTCCGCCACCAGGATAACGGCGACGGGGGCGATAAGCATCATCGCCTGGGTGTTAAAGGTGGGGGAGGTCACCTTCGGCAGGCCGAACCAGGCGGCCTGATGCAGCAGCGTAAAATCAACCGGCTTGCCGAGACCAAAAACGTTCGCCAGCAGGGCATATACCAGACAGGCGACAATCAACCCGATCAGGATCAGCAGCCGCTGGATCATGCCCCGCGTAAAGACCGCCACCAGACCTATGCACAGCACGGTCACGACGGCCATCCAGCTTTCAAAGGGCGAGCCGGAGACGCTTTTCACCGCAATCGGCGCAAGGTTCAGACCGATCGCCATTACTACCGCGCCGGTGACGACGGGGGGCATCATGCGTTCGATCCAGCGCGTGCCGATCTTCATCACCACCAGACCAATCAGGGTATACACCAGACCGCAGGCGATGATGCCGCCGAGGGCCACGCTCAGGTTGGGGTTGATTCCCTGGCCGTTAAACCCGGTGGTGGCGATCACCACGCCGACAAAGGCGGCGCTGGATCCCAGATAGCTGGGCACGCGCCCGCCGGTGACAAAAAAGAACAGCAGGGTGCCGATACCGGACATCAGAATCGAGAGGTTGGGATCGAGTCCCATCAACATCGGCATCAGCACCGTGGCGCCAAACATGGCGACCGCGTGCTGGACGCCCATCACCATCGTCTGCCCGAGCGGGAGGCGTTCATCCGGCGCGACCACGCCAGCTTCTGTGGAGGTCGATTTCAACTGCCAGTGGGGAAATCCGAACATGGTCTGTCTCCTTAGAGCGCCTTAACAGGCGGGTCGCATCAGCGCGTGGTAGCCGCGGTCAAACCACACCAGCCCTTGCGGCGCCGGGTGGCGAATAATCGAAACGATGTCGCAGAACAGAATGTCATGGGTGCCGACGCTCACCACCTGGCTGATGCGGCAGTCAAACGAGGCCAGCGCATCCTCCAGACGCGGACATCCCGTGTCACCCGTCTGCCAGCGGGCGGCGGCGAAGCGTTCTTCCATTGGCGTTTTGCCGCCAAACAGGTTTGAGAGCGGCTCCTGTCCGGCGCTGAGGGTATTCACGCACAGCGTGCGGTTTTCGCTAAACGTCGGCCAGACGGACGCGCCGCGGTTCAGGCACACCAGCAGGGTGGGCGGTGAATCCGTAACGCTGCACACCGCGCTGGCGGTGAAGCCTGCCAGCCCCGCCGGGCCGTCGGTGGTGATGATGTTCACCGCCGCGCCAACGCAGGCCATGGCGTCGCGAAAGGTTTGCTTATCCGGTGTCGTCATGATCGCTCCTTACGCCAGCCCGCAGGCATCGTCGAAGGTCAGGCGCGGCAGGCGCCCGTAAAGTTTGCCCGGGTCGCCGTAGCCAATGTTGATCAGCAGATTGCTTTTAAGCGTCGTGCCGGTGAAAAAGGCCTCGTCGACCTTTTGGCGGTCAAAGCCCGACATCGGGCCGGTGTCCAGCCCCAGTGCGCGACAGGCGAAAATCATGTAGGCGGCCTGCAGCGAGCTGTTGCGAAAGGCGGTTTCTTCCGCCAGCGCGGGGCTTGCGGTAAACCAGCTTCTGGCATCGCCGTGCGGGAACAGTTCAGGCAGGCGCTCGTAGAATTCACTGTCCCAGGCCACAATCGCCGTGACCGGGGCGGTGAGCGTTTTCTCCAGGTTGCCGCTGGAGAGCGCCGGGCGCAGCTTCTCTTTTCCCTCCGCGCTTCGCACAAACACAATGCGCGCCGGGGAGCAGTTGGCGGAGGTTGGCCCCCATTTCATCAGGTCGTAGATTTCGCGCAGCGTCTCGTCGCTGACGGCAATATCCTGCCAGCCGTTATGGGTGCGGGCGCCGGTGAACAGCGTTTCCAGCGCGGTGGGATTAATGGCTTCGCTCATTAAGGCTCCTTATAAAGCGGGTTCATGACTGTGCAGCAGGCTGGCCAGCCCGTTAAGCAGCAGGGTGTTAAAGGTGTCCGGCTCGGTGACGTTGCAGGCATGGCCGCCCTGACGCATCACCGCGCTGTGGCTGTGCGGGATGGCCGCCTGCAGCTCAGACGAGCAGACAGAGGGCACCAGCATGTCGTCGGCGGAACAGATGATCTGGACCGGGCAGCGGATGCGTGCGGCGTGGCGGCTGAAGTCGGCCTTTTTCAGGGCGCTGAGCCGGTGCAGCAGGTTGGCTTTGCCCTGGAAATGGGCCAGCGCCAGCGCTTCTTCGGCCTCCAGACGGGGGGCGCGAGCGGCCATCCAGTCTGCCGGGTAGAGAAACAGCGGCTGCGCCTCAACCCACGCCTGCGGGCCGCCGTAATGCAGCAGGCGCTCGCGGATCTGAAAGCAGCGGCGGGTATGTGCGTTGAGGGTCAGCCAGCCGTTGACGCACACCAGCGCGGTGAGAGCGTCGGGTCGGTCGAGGGCCAGCTGCAGGCCGACCAGTGCCCCCAGCGCGTGACCGACGACGCTGTAGCGTGCGATCCCGGCCTCAGCCAGCGCCCGGGCCAGTTCGTCCGCCATCTGTGCCAGGCTGTAGCCTTCCGGAAGGGCGTCGGGGTTAGTGCCCGTTCCACGCTGGTCATAGCACACCACCTGATACTCCGGTTCCAGCGCGGCCAGCTGGGGCAGCCAGTAGCTGCCGCTGCCGCCGAGACCGGCAATAAGGACCACCACGGGCGCACCCTCATACGGGGGCGGTGAGACGGAGAGTTTCATGGCCGCCTCACTTCGCGATGTGCGCAACGGTGGCGATCTCAACCAGCGCGTCTGGCTTCACCAGCCCGCACTGAATGCAGAACCGGGCCGGCTTATCGCCGGGGAAGAACTCCGCGTAGATTTCATTAATCGCGGCGTAGTTTTTCCAGTCGGTGATAAAGATGCTGTTGAAGGTCACATCCTCCATCGTGCCACCCGCCGTTTCGATCACGGTTTTGATCGTCTCCAGCACGTGACGGGTTTGCGCCTTTGGGTCGTTGATAAACACCACGTTGTTGTCTTTATCAAACGGCAGCTTGCCGGAGACATACACCACGCCGTCGGCGAGCGTGCCGGGGACAAACGGGGCGATGGGCGTGCTGGTGCCCGGCGGGATGATTACGGATTTCGGCATCGTGCGTCTCCTCAGGCGATACGGGCGAGCGGGGGATTCAGGGCGTCGCAGAACTCCGCAACGTTACTGACCCAGCCAAAAAAGGTTTCGATATTGAACAGGGCCGCCTTCTGGGCGAATTCCGGCCCGGCCTGATGGGTCGCGTCTTCCAGCACCACGCCGAAATATTCGAGGAAAAAGCCGTCGCGCAGGGTCGACTCCACGCAGACGTTGGTGGCGATCCCGGTGAACACCAGATGGCGAATGCCCCGGCTGCGCAGCAGGCTGTCGAGCGGCGTGTTGAAAAAGCCGCTGTAGCGCGGTTTCGGCAGGACGATATCGTCCGCCTGCGGGACCAGCTCATCCACCAGCTGATAATCCCAGCCACCCTTCGCCAGCAGCTTGCCCTGCAGTTCGGGCCGTTTACGCATGGTTTTCAGGGCGTTCGACTTGTGGAAGTTCGGTGAACCGGGACCGCCGGCCTCAACGTACTGGTCATCCCAGCCGTTCTGGAACCAGATGATAAGCATGCCCGCGGCGCGCGCGGCGGCGACGGCGGTTTTGATATTCGCGATCACCGGCCGGGTGGTGGAGACGTCGAACCCCGCCAGATCCAGATAACCGCCCTGGCTGGCGTAGGCGTTTTGCATGTCCACCACGATCAGCGCGCTCTGCTGCGGCGCAAAGGTGATGGCTTCCGGGCGTGCGTTAAGGGTTGTCATTACGCTACCTCCTTCGTGACGGCAGGGATGTGGGCGCGGCACTGCATCAGCGGCTGGATGCGCTCGCCGAAGGTTTCCACGCCGGTGAGGAAGTCATCAAAGGTCAGCAGGACGCCTTCCGCCCCGGGAACGGCTGCCACTTCATCGAGCATCCTGGCGACGCTGGCGTACGAGCCGACCAGCGTGCCCATGTTGATATTGACCGCGGAGGTCGGGTCGGCCATCTGGCGAACGTTGGTATCCGCCCCGGAGCGGGTATCCTTCTGGCTCTGCTCGGTGAGCCAGCTCAGGGCCTCCTCGTCGGCGCCCTCCTTATAGCGCTCCCATTTCGCGCGCGCGGCGTCGTCGGTTTCGTCGGCAATCACCATAAACAGCACGTAGGAGCCCACGTCGCGCCCGGTTTTGTCGGCGGCCTCTTTCATGCGCGCGGCGGTCGGGGCGAAGGCGGCAGGCGTGTTAACCCCTTTACCGAAGCAGAAGTTGAAGTCGGCGTATTTCGCCGAGAATTCCATCCCGGCGTCGCTCTGCCCGGCGCAAATCACCTTCATCGGCACCGAGGGCTGCGGGCTGACGCGGCAGTCGTTCATGGTGAAGAAGTCACCCTTGAAATCGCTTTTGCCGGTCCCCCACAGGTCGCGCAGGACCTGCACGTACTCGGTCAGGTAGTCGTAGCGGCGAGAGAAGTAATCGTCGCCCGGCCAGAGACCCATCTGCTCGTACTCCGGTTTTTGCCAGCCGGTCACCAGGTTGACGCCAAAGCGTCCGCCGGAGATGGAGTCGATGGTGGAGGCCATGCGTGCCACGATCGCCGGGGGCAGGGTGAGGGTGGCTGCGGTGGCGTAGATCTGGATCCGCGAGGTGACCGCGGCCAGCCCGGCCATCAGGGTGAAGGACTCCAGGTTGTGATCCCAGAATTCGGTTTTGCCGCCGAAGCCGCGCAGCTTGATCATCGAAAGCGCAAAGTCGAAATGGTAGTGCTCCGCTTTCTGCACGATGGCTTTATTCAGCTCAAAGGTCGGCATGTATTGCGGTGCAGTGGTCGAGATAAGCCAGCCGTTGTTGCCGATGGGTACAAATACGCCAATTTTCATCACGAACCTCTCTTCATTACGTCGCAGGTGTAACGGTGTTTTTGCAAAGGCAGTGCCAGTTTTGAAAATGGCAGTGTTATTAATGTGTTAATAAGAGGTTGGTGGTTTGGTGTAATTAAATGTGGACTAACTGGTCAAAAACATTGCACAGAAAACAGGCATTCATGCGCGATCGGGGTGCAGGATGTCGTGGCGAGACGGGGGTTTTGCTATGCTGAGGGCAACGCAGAATAAGGAGAGCGGGAATGACACAAGGCGCAGTGAAAACACCAGGTAAACGTTCGCAGGCGGTGAGCGCCAAGAAGCAGGCGATCCTCAGCGCGGCCCTGGAGACCTTTTCGCAGTTTGGCATTCACGGCACGCGCCTGGAGCAGGTGGCGGAGCAGTCTGGGGTATCCAAAACCAATCTGCTCTACTATTACCCGTCGAAAGAGGCGCTCTATGTCGCGGTGATGCAGCAGATCCTCGATATCTGGCTGGCTCCGCTGAAAGCGTTCCGCGAAGAGCTGGCCCCGCTGGTGGCGATCAAAGAGTACATACGCCTGAAGCTGGAGGTGTCGCGCGATTACCCGCAGGCATCAAGGCTGTTCTGCCTCGAGATGCTGCAGGGCGCGCCGCTGTTGCAGGCGGAGCTGACCGGAGATTTAAAGCAGCTGGTGGACGATAAGTCGGCCATTATCGCCGGATGGGTGGCCAGCGGAAAGTTGGCCCCGGTCGATCCGCATCATCTGATCTTTATGATTTGGGCCTCCACCCAGCATTACGCTGACTTTGCGGCCCAGGTCGAGGCGGTGACCGGAAAAACGCTCCAGGACGAAGCGTTTTTCCACAGCACCCTGGAAAACGTGCAGCGGATGATTATCGAAGGGATCCGCTTGCGCTAGTTCCCCGGTGGGAGAGGGCAGCTTAAGTCGCCCTCTTCACACTGCATCAGCGAGGCCAGAAACGCTTCGCGCTCCACGGTTTTCTCCGCCAGGCACTGATTCACGATCATCGGCTGAACGCTGCCACCTTCCGTCCCCGAACCGATAAACGCACAGTCCGCGTCGCGCAGGGCAATCCAGGCCTGCTGCGCCTTTTTCAGCAGCTCGCGCTGAGGGGCTTCCGCACGCTTGACGGCGGCCTGATAGGTCTGGTTGAGTTTTTTATCGGCAGCCTGGTATTGCTGCGCGCTACAGGTATTCAGCTCAAGCTGAGTGGTCGCTTTGTCGCACTCGTCGGCCAGCGCGCTGGCGCTCAGCAGCAGTGCTGCGCCTGCGAGAAATACTCTTTTCATCTTTCCCTCAGTGTAAAAAAGCCGGATGCGCTGCGCTTATCCGGCCTACGGTTGTTTTATCGACCCGGTAAGCATAGCGCCACCGGGAAGAGTTTACACGATTAACCGATGGTCATCAGGCTGGCGTTACCGCCCGCTGCCGCGGTGTTGACGCTGAGGGAACGCTCCACGTACAGACGCTCCAGCAGCAGGTTGGTTTCCCCGCGCGCGAAGCCCTGCACCGAAACAATCGCCCCGCTGCGGGCCGCAACCTGCTCGCACAGCTCGCGCAGCTGGTCAGAATCACCGTGGTAAATGACGGCATCGAACGGCTGCGTCAGGAGCGCATCGGCTTTCGCGAAGTGAATGCGGGCCGAGACCGCCTTCGGCAGCTGTTTGGCCAGGTCGCGATGCAGCGCATCGTCCGGCCACAGCACTTCACACCCGGTGGCCATCGCGGCGGCCAGCTGTACCAGCGCGTCCTGCTCGTTATCCGCCACGCACAGTACGCGCTCGCGCGGCATCAGCGTCCAGGTATTGCGCTCGCCGGTCGGCCCCGGCAGCAGACGCTGCGTACCGGCCTGTGCCAGCTCGCCGTACTGCTGCGCAATCGCACGCAGCTCTGGACGATTATCAGCCCACTTAATCAGCGCGTCCAGCGGCTGGGTCAGCACGGTTTTCAGCTGCGCATCCACCGGATACTCCGCATCCTGACGCGCCAGGGTAACGCCCAGCGCGTTCTCAGGACGGTTCGCCAGCAGACGGTACAGGTAGAGCGGACCGCCCGCTTTCGGACCGGTGCCGGAGAGGCCTTCACCGCCGAACGGCTGCACGCCCACGACCGCGCCAACCATGTTGCGGTTGACGTACAGGTTGCCTACTTTGGCGCTGCCGGTCACCTGCGCGATGGTCTCGTCGATACGGGTATGCACGCCGAGCGTCAGGCCATAGCCGGAGGCGTTGATCTGCTCAACCAGCTCGTTGAGGTTGTTACGGTTGTAGCGCACCACGTGCAGCACCGGACCGAAGACCTCTTTTTTCAGCTCGTCGAAGCTTGCCAGCTCGATAAGCGTAGGCGGCACAAAGGTGCCGGAACGCCACTCGCGGGCATCTTCGCTGTTGTCTCGCACCGCCTGGAACACCGGACGGCCTTTCGCGCGCATGGCCTGAATGTGGTTTTCAATATTGGCTTTCGCTTCCGCGTCGATCACCGGCCCGATGTCGGTGGTGAGACGGCCCGGGTTGCCCATGCGGCATTCGGCCATCGCGCCGCGCAGCATCTTCAGCGTGTGGTCTGCAACGTCATCCTGCAGGCACAGCACGCGCAGGGCGGAGCAGCGCTGACCGGCGCTGTCGAAGGCGGAGGCCAGCACGTCAACCACCACCTGCTCGGTGAGGGCGGAGGAGTCGACGATCATGGCGTTCATGCCGCCGGTTTCCGCGATAAGCGGAGTAGGGCGACCCTGCGCATCCAGACGGGTGGCAATATTGCGCTGCAGCAGCGAGGCCACTTCGGTCGAACCGGTAAACATCACGCCGCGTACGCGGTTATCGGAGGTCAGTTTGGCGCCCACGGTTTCACCGCGGCCCGGCAGCAGCTGGACCACGCCCGCCGGTACGCCGGCTTCCAGAAGAATGTTGATGCCCTGTGCGGCAATCAGCGGGGTCTGCTCTGCCGGTTTTGCCAGCACGCTGTTGCCAGCGGCCAGGGCGGCGGCAATCTGGCCGGTGAAGATCGCCAGCGGGAAGTTCCACGGGCTGATACAGACGACCGGGCCGAGCGGACGGTGGGTTTCGTTGTCGAAATCATCGCGCACCTGACCGGCGTAGTAGTGCAGGAAGTCGACCGCCTCGCGCACTTCGGCGATGGCGTTGCTGAAGGTTTTACCCGCTTCGCGCACCAGAATGCCGATGAGCGACTGCATCTGGTCTTCCATCAGCACCGCCGCGCGTTCCAGAATGGTGGCGCGCTCCTGCGGCGGCGTGGCGAACCAGATAGGGGCGTTATTCACCGCGCTGTCCAGCGCCTGATCCACTTCCGCATCGGTGGCTTCACGCACGTAGCCGACGATGTCTTTTGGCTCCGCCGGGTTGATGACCGGCTGCATGTCGCCGTCAGCAACGGGCTGCTCCAGCATCGGTTTCGCCTGCCACTTCTGCAGCGCGCTGTTGAGCAGGGCAGAGGAGAGGGACGCCAGACGGTGTTCGTTGGCGAGATCCAGCCCCGCCGAGTTGACGCGACCCTGGCCGTACAGCTCGCGCGGCAGGGCAATCTTCGGATGCGGCAGGCCAATCTGGCCTTCCTGCGCCGCCATCTTCTCAACGGCCTGCACCGGATCGGCGACCAGCTCGTCGAGCGGCAGCGTGGTGTCGGCGATGCGGTTAACGAAGGAGGTGTTCGCGCCGTTTTCCAGCAGGCGACGCACCAGATATGCCAGCAGGGTTTCGTGGGTACCTACCGGGGCGTAAATGCGGCACGGGCGGTTAAGCTTGCCGTCCGCCACTTTACCGGTCACCTGCTCGTACAGCGGTTCACCCATGCCGTGCAGGCACTGGAATTCGTACTGGCCCGGGTAGTAGTTCTGCCCGGCCAGGCTGTAAATGGCCGCCAGGGTGTGGGCGTTGTGGGTGGCGAACTGCGGATAAATCAGGTTCGGCACGCCGAGCAGCTTTTTCGCGCAGGCGAGGTAAGAGACGTCGGTATAGACCTTGCGGGTGTAGACCGGATAGCCTTCCAGCCCTTCCATCTGGGCGCGTTTGATTTCGCTGTCCCAGTAGGCCCCTTTCACCAGGCGGATCATCAGGCGACGGCGGCTGCGGCTGGCCAGGTCAATCAGGTAATCAATGACGAACGGGCAGCGCTTCTGGTAGGCCTGGATCACGAAGCCAATGCCGTTCCAGCCCGCCAGCTCCGGCTCGAAGCACAGTTTTTCCAGCAGATCGAGGGAGATCTCCAGACGGTCGGCCTCTTCGGCGTCGATGTTGATGCCGATATCATACTGGCGCGCCAGCAGGGTCAGGGACTTCAGGCGCGGGTAGAGCTCTTCCATTACCCCATCGTACTGCGCGCGGCTGTAGCGCGGGTGCAGGGCGGAGAGCTTAATGGAGATGCCCGGGCCTTCATAAATACCGCGACCGTTGGACGCTTTACCAATGGCGTGGATCGCCTGCTGGTAAGAAACCATGTAGGCCTGCGCGTCGGCGGCGGTCAGCGCCGCTTCGCCCAGCATGTCGTAGGAGTAGCGGAAACCTTTATCTTCCAGCTTGCGGGCGTTCGCCAGCGCTTCGGCAATGGTTTCTCCGGTGACGAACTGCTCGCCCATCAGGCGCATCGCCATGTCCACGCCCTTGCGGATCAGCGGCTCGCCGCTCTTGCCGATGATGCGGTTCAGGGAGCGGGACAGGTTGGCTTCGTTATGGGTCGAGACCAGTTTGCCGGTGAACAGCAGGCCCCAGGTCGCGGCGTTGACGAACAGCGACGGGCTGCGGCCAATGTGCGAATGCCAGTTGCCGTTGCTGATCTTGTCGCGGATCAGCGCGTCGCGGGTGGCTTTATCCGGAATACGCAGCAGCGCTTCCGCCAGGCACATCAGCGCCACGCCTTCCTGTGAGGAGAGGGAAAACTCCTGCAGCAGACCCTGAACCATCCCGGCGCGGCCGGTGGCGGTTTTCTGGTTACGCAGTTTGTCAGCCAGCTGGTACGCCAGGCTGTGCGCCTGTGCGGCAATAGCTTCCGGCAGACGGGCCTGCTCCAGCAGCATCGGTACGGCGTCGGTTTCGGCGCGACGGTACGCGCCGGTGATGGCGGCGCGGCTGACGGACTGCGGCAGGATCTGCTCGGCGAATTCGAGGAACGGCTGATGGCTTTCATCGCCAGCGGCTGGCGCGTCTTCGCTTTCATTGGCGGCACCGGCGAGCAGGGCAGGCAGCTCCGGCAGGCCCTCGTCGCTCTCGAGTCTTTCGAGATAGTTAAAAATCGCCTGCTTAATTAACCAGTGCGGCGTGCGATCAATGCGGGTTGCTGCGGTCTTAATCCGTTCGCGGGTCGCGTCATCCAGCTTAACCCCCATGGTGGTCATCCCCATGCCAAAGCTCCTGTTGTGCTTTCATCGTGTTTGGTCGTTAGCGTGAAATATCCACCATGTTGCAACTTTGTGCAACCGTGTTAAATGTGACCTGGTTTGCAACCCAGAAAATGAATGGATTGTTAACGAATGGTTAGCTGGAAAAACGTGCTGGCTTTGTCGCGGAAAGCCTGGTTTTATGCGGGAGTTAACACTTTTCAAAGGTGCAACCCGTAAAAGCGTGAGCGAGTGCAACCTATAGGAAACTCGTATCAAACCGGGGATGAAATTGATGTAAATGCAGTGTTAAATCGTTTGTCAGCGGAGGGCGCATACGGCAGGATAGCGCGCCCAACCGAAACACAAGATACCGTCACCTCGTTCCGGTGATCATATAACAAGGCAACCCGGATGGTTGTCGCTCGACACTTTTGGAGAATTTGAATGGCAATTAGCACACCGATGCTGGTGACATTTCTCGTTTATATTTTTGGCATGATCCTGATAGGGTTTTTGGCGTGGCGTTCCACGAAAAACTTTGACGACTACATTCTGGGCGGACGCAGTTTAGGCCCGATGGTGACCGCACTCTCTGCGGGCGCATCGGACATGAGCGGATGGCTGCTGATGGGTCTGCCGGGTGCGATTTTTATCTCCGGTATCTCGGAAAGCTGGATCGCCATCGGTCTGACCGTGGGCGCGTGGATCAACTGGAAGCTGGTGGCGGGCCGTCTGCGCGTGCATACCGAGGCTAACAATAATGCCCTGACGCTGCCGGACTACTTCACCGGACGCTTTGAAGATAACAGCCGCATTCTGCGCATTATCTCTGCCGTGGTTATCCTCCTGTTCTTTACCATCTACTGTGCCTCCGGCATCGTGGCGGGCGCTCGCCTGTTCGAAAGCACCTTCGGCATGAGCTACGAAACCGCCCTGTGGGCCGGTGCGGCGGCGACCATCCTCTATACCTTCGTGGGCGGGTTCCTGGCGGTAAGCTGGACCGACACCGTGCAGGCGAGCCTGATGATCTTTGCCCTGATCCTGACCCCGGTGATTGTGATTTTCACCGTTGGCGGCTTTGGCGAATCGCTGGAAGTGATCAAGCAGAAGAGCATTGAAAACGTCGACATGCTGAAAGGGCTGAACTTTGTCGCCATCGTCTCCCTGATGGGCTGGGGTCTGGGCTACTTCGGTCAGCCGCACATTCTGGCGCGCTTTATGGCGGCAGATTCTCATCACACCATCGTTCATGCGCGTCGCATCAGCATGACGTGGATGATTTTGTGTCTGGCGGGCGCGTGTGCGGTCGGCTTCTTCGGTATCGCCTACTTTAATAACAACCCGGCGCAGGCGGGCGCGGTGAACCAGAACGCCGAGCGCGTGTTCATCGAACTGGCGCAGATTCTGTTTAACCCGTGGATTGCCGGTATTCTGCTCTCCGCGATCCTGGCCGCGGTGATGTCCACCCTGAGCTGTCAGCTGCTGGTCTGCTCCAGTGCAATCACCGAAGACCTCTATAAGGCCTTCCTGCGTAAAAACGCGAGCCAGAAAGAGCTGGTGTGGGTAGGGCGCTTTATGGTGCTGCTGGTGGCGCTGGTGGCGATTGCGCTGGCGGCCAACCCGGAAAACCGCGTGCTGGGTCTCGTGAGCTACGCGTGGGCGGGCTTCGGTGCGGCGTTTGGTCCGGTAGTGCTGTTCTCCGTCATGTGGTCCCGTATGACCCGTAACGGCGCGCTGGCGGGGATGATTATCGGTGCGGTGACCGTTATCGTCTGGAAACAGTTCGCCTGGCTGGGCCTGTACGAAATCATTCCTGGCTTCATCTTCGGCAGCATCGGTATCGTGGTCTTCAGCCTGCTGGGTAAAGCACCGTCTGCCTCCATGCAGAAACGCTTTGCGGAAGCCGACGCGCATTACCACTCCGCGCCGCCGTCTAAGCTGCAGCCGGAATAATTTTTCCCACGGAAAACCGTAGGCCGGGTAAGCGCAAGCGCACCCGGCTTTTTTCTTGCCAAAATCCGTCTTTTCCTGTGATATCCCTGTGCTTATAACAATGAGGATAGCGAAGCATGACAATCAAAACAGGGTTAATGGCGGCGGCATTATTGATGCTGGCGGGCTGCAGCGCGCCATCGCAACACGCGGCGGTGGAGACCTGCAAAGCGGATAGCCAGATGCAGCAAACCACGCTCTATTTCGGCTTAAACCGTCCTGCCGGGGCGCAGATTACCAGCAACGAGTGGCAGCAGTTTGTTGACCAGGACGTGACGCCGCGCTTTCGCGATGGCTTAACGGTGTTTGATGCCCGCGGGCAGTGGCTGGGGAACGACGGAAAAGTGGCGCGCGAGCCGAGCAAGGCGCTGATGCTGATCCACGGTAAAGATGCGCAGAGCGAGAAGAACATCGAAGCGTTACGCGGGATTTATAAGTCCCGCTTCGCGCAGGAGTCGGTGATGCGTGTCGATCAGCCGGTGTGCGTGCAGTTTTAATGAAAACGGCGGGAATTCCCGCCGTTGTTGTTTTGTAGGCCGGGATCGCTGCGCGCCACCCGGCATTGCATCAGAGCACCAACCCCGCAAAGCTCGCCGACAGCAAACTCACCAGCGTCGCGCCGTACACCAGACGCAGCCCGAAACGCGATACCACGTTACCCTGCTGCTCGTTCAGGCCCTTAATCGCCCCGGCCACGATGCCGATGGAGGCAAAGTTCGCGAACGAGACGAGGAAGACGGATAAAATCCCCAGCCCGCGCGGGGACATCTGGTGCGCTATTTTCTGCAGCTCAATCATCGCCACAAATTCATTCGCCACCAGCTTGGTCGCCATAATGCTGCCCGCGTTTAAGGCATCGCTTAGCGGAATCCCTACCAGCCACGCCAGGGGATAAAATACATAGCCCAGGATCTGCTGGAAGCTCATGCCAAATACGCTAGAGAAGAGGGCATTAACGGCGCTAATAAGCGCGATAAAGCCAATCAGCATCGCCAGAATAATCATCGCCACTTTAAAACCGGCCAGAATATACTCGCCGAGCATCTCGAAGAAGCTCTGGGATTCATGCAGTTTTTCGAGCTTAACATCCGGTTCCGCTTCCGGGCGCGACGGGTTGATGACTGAGAGGATAATAAAGGTGCTGAACATGTTGAGAATCAGCGCCGCGACGACATATTTGGCGTCGAGCATGGTCATATACGCCCCGACAATCGACAGGGAGACCGTCGACATGGCCGTGGCCGCCATGGTGAACAGACGACGCGAGGAGAGATCGCCCAGCACGCCTTTGTAGGCAATGAAGTTTTCCGACTGGCCGAGGATCAGCGAGCTCACCGCGTTAAAGGATTCCAGCTTGCCCATACCGTTCAGTTTTGACAGCAGCGTACCGATTACCCGAATAAAAATTGGCAGGATCCGCCAGTGCTGAAGAATACCGATCAGCGCGGAAATAAAAATAATCGGACAAAGCACGCCGAGGAAAATGAACGCCAGCCCTTTTTCACCCATACCGCCAAAGACGAAATTGGTGCCTTCGCCAGCAAATTTGAGCAGTGACTCAAAAAATCCTGAGACGTATTTAATCAGGAATAACCCGCTTTCGGCGTGCAGGAAAAAGAACGCCAGCGCAATTTCAATAACAATCAGCTGTAAAACAAAACGAACCCGAATTTTCCGGCGGTCAAAACTCGTAAGCCAGGCGAGCGCAAGAATAATCACCAGCGCCAGCAGGAAATGGACAATTTTAAACATGGTTTATTTTCAGTTAGGTTGTGAGGCGGATATTTAGCCACAGCCCTGAATCAGCGTAAATGGGCATTTTCGTTATAACTTATAAACCTGAACGTTACGTACGTCACTATTATCAGGCTTTGCGTTTACAACTCGTCATCAAAACACCGCACATTTCGCTTGTTTTTCTTTCCGTCGTAATGATAATCACTATCACAAGAATTTACCTTTCTTTGCATCAGTTGACCGTGATAAACATTTAAGGTGTCGGCATGTTTGTTCCATTTCTCATTATGTTACGTGAAGGGCTCGAAGCCGCCCTTATCGTGAGCCTCATCGCCAGTTATCTGAAGCGAACCCAGCGCGGGCGCTGGATTGGCGTCATGTGGGTCGGCGTATTCCTTGCCGCGGCGCTCTGCCTGGGCCTGGGCATTCTCATTAACGAAACCACCGGCGAGTTCCCGCAGAAAGAGCAGGAGCTGTTTGAAGGTATCGTCGCCGTGATTGCGGTGGTGATCCTCACCTGGATGGTGTTCTGGATGCGTAAAGTCTCGCGTAACGTGAAGGTGCAGCTGGAGCAGGCGGTGGATAACGCGCTGCAGAAGGGGAACAACCACGGCTGGGCGCTCATTATGATGGTCTTTTTCGCCGTCGCGCGTGAAGGGCTGGAGTCTGTTTTCTTCCTGCTGGCGGCGTTTCAGCAGGATGTGGGGATCTGGCCGCCGCTGGGGGCCGTGCTGGGCCTCGCCACGGCCGTGGTGCTCGGCTTCCTGCTGTACTGGGGCGGTATCCGCCTGAACCTGGGCGCCTTCTTCAAGTGGACCAGCCTGTTTATTCTGCTGGTGGCGGCGGGTCTGGCGGCAGGGGCGATTCGCGCCTTCCATGAAGCGGGCCTGTGGAACCATTTCCAGGACGTGGCGTTTGACCTCAGCAACGTTCTCTCCACGCACTCTCTGACCGGCACCCTGCTCGAAGGTATCTTCGGCTATCAGGAAACGCCGAGCGTCAGCGAGGTGGCGATGTACTTCATTTATCTGGTTCCGGCGCTGGTGCTGTTCGCCATGCCGCCGCGTACCGGCACGCAGGCGTCGCGCGTTGCGCCGTAATTTTTGATTTAGTGACAATATACTTTTAAAGGGAAGAGTCATGGCAATTCAGTTCCGTCGTAGTGCGTTATGCGCAGGCATTGCCGCGCTGTTCGCTTCTGCATTCTCCGCCTGGGGCGCGGATGTTCCACAGGTTAAGGTCACCGTCAACGACAAGCAGTGTGAGCCGATGACCCTCACGGTGAACAGCGGTAAAACCCAGTTTATTATTCAGAACCACAGCCAGAAGGCGCTGGAGTGGGAGATCCTGAAAGGCGTTCTGGTGGTGGAAGAGCGTGAAAATATCGCCCCTGGCTTTAGCCAGAAGATGACCGCCAACCTGCAGCCGGGCGAGTATGAGATGACCTGCGGCCTGCTGACCAACCCGAAAGGGAAGCTCATCGTCAAAGGTGAAGCGACGGCCGATGCGGCGAAAGGCGCTGCGGTGCTGAGCCTGGGCGATGCAATTACCGCGTATAAGGCGTACGTCACGAAAGAGACGGCGGAGCTGGCGACGGCAACCAAAGCCTTTACCGATGCGGTGAAGGCCGGGGATATCGAAAAAGCGAAATCCCTCTATGCGCCAACCCGTCAGCACTACGAGCGCATCGAGCCGATCGCCGAGCTGTTCTCTGACCTTGATGGCAGCATCGATGCCCGTGAAGATGATTTCGAGCAGAAGGCCGCCGATCCGAAATTCACCGGTTTCCACCGTCTGGAGAAAGCCCTGTTTGGCGACAACACCACCAAAGGGATGGAGAAATACGCTGAGCAGCTGAACAGCGACGTGCTGGAGCTGCAAAAGCGCATCAGCGAGCTGGCCTTCCCGCCGTCTAAAGTGGTGGGCGGCGCGGCCGGTCTGATTGAAGAAGTGGCCGCGAGCAAAATCAGCGGTGAAGAGGATCGCTACAGCCATACCGATCTGTGGGACTTCCAGGCTAACGTCGACGGCGCGCAGAAAATTGTTAACCTGCTGCGTCCTCAGCTGCAGAAAGAGAACGGCGAACTGCTGGCCAAGGTGGACGCCAACTTCAAAAAGGTCGACACCATTCTGGCGAAGTACCGTACCAAAGACGGCTTTGAAACCTACGACAAGCTGACCGATGCCGACCGTAACGCGCTGAAAGGCCCGATTACCGCCCTGGCGGAAGATCTCTCCCTGCTGCGTGGCGTACTGGGTCTGGACTAAGCACGATGGATAAGCACAACGAGAGCGACGTGGCAGAGCCCTCACGTCGTCGGCTGTTAAAAGGGGTAGGGGCGCTGGGAGGCGCGCTTGCTCTGGCTGGCGGGTGTCCGGTGGCGCACGCGGCGAAACCGCAAAGCGCGCCCGGCACGCTGTCACCCAACGCCCGCATGGAGACGCAGCCGTTTTATGGCGAGCATCAGGCGGGCATTCTGACGCCGCAGCAGGCGTCGATGATGCTGGTGGCCTTTGATTCGCTGGCCAGCGATAAAGCCGATCTGGAACGCCTGTTCCGCCTGCTGACGACGCGCATCGCGTTTCTGACCGCCGGTGGACCGGCGCCCGATACGCCGAACCCGCGTCTGCCGCCAATGGACTCCGGCATTCTGGGGCCTTTCATCGCCCCGGATAACCTGACCATTACCGTTTCGCTGGGTGAATCGCTGTTTGACGCGCGTTACGGGCTGGCAAAACAGAAGCCGAAGGCGCTGCAAAAAATGACGCGCTTCCCGAATGATTCCCTGGACGCCGCCCTCTGCCACGGCGATCTGCTTCTGCAGATTTGCGCCAATACGCAGGACACGGTAATCCACGCCCTGCGCGACATCATTAAGCACACGCCGGATCTGCTGAGCGTGCGCTGGAAGCGGGAAGGGTTTATCTCTGACCACGCCGCCCGCAGCAAAGGGAAAGAGACCCCGGTGAACCTGCTGGGCTTCAAGGACGGCACGGCCAACCCGGACAGCCATGATAGTGCGCTCATGAAGGAGGTGGTGTGGGTCACTGCCGATCAGGGCGAACCGGCATGGGCGGTGGGCGGTAGCTATCAGGCGGTGCGCATTATTCAGTTCCACGTGGAGTTCTGGGACCGCACGCCGCTCAAAGAGCAGCAGACGATCTTCGGTCGCGATAAGCAAAGCGGGGCACCGCTCGGCATGAAGAACGAGCATGATGTGCCTGACTACGCCCGCGATCCGAATGGCGACGTGATTGCGCTGGACAGCCATATTCGTCTGGCCAATCCGCGTACCAAAGAGACGCAGTCCAGTCTGATGATGCGTCGGGGATACAGCTACTCGCTCGGCGTGACCAATTCCGGTCAGCTCGATATGGGGCTGCTGTTCGTCTGCTATCAGCACGATCTCGAGAAGGGGTTCCTGACGGTACAGAAGCGCTTAAACGGCGAAGCGCTGGAAGAGTACATTAAACCTATCGGCGGCGGCTATTTCTTTGCCCTGCCAGGCGTGCGCGACAGCAACGCGTATCTCGCGCAGGGTCTTATTGAAGCCTGATAATTGTCCCCGCAACCGTTCGCGGGGACATTATTTTTTCATATGACTATCCTGCTGTTATATTTCTGTAATATTTCTATATGAGACTGATTTCAACTGTAGGGACAGTCCTAAAAGTTGCATTCAGGTAAAATAAATGTTGCATTTATGATAACTCCTGATGTACTTAAGATAAGACAGCGGTAGTTCCCGGCAGTGATGCTGAATCACTATGGAGATCGCGAATGGTTGCGTCCTGTACTGGACAAGGTAAACATAACAACCGCAGCACCCGGCGCGGAGGCTCAGACTCCGGCAGCGATTTCCTCACCACTAAATTTTCCCCCCTCCCTCAAGAATCTGATTCGACCGACGTGCAGAACGGTGCGCGTAGCTGTTCCGTATCGTCATCCGATAGTGCAAGCAATGGCTTACAAGGAAGCCAACCCTCTGATGTTCGTGCGCATAATCGTGCCGACGCTGGCGCGTGTGATGAATACCAACAACTCAAGGTGCTATCCATGGGAAGACAAAAAGCAGTGATCAAAGCTCGTCGCGAAGCAAAACGTGTGCTGAGACGGGATTCACGTAGCCATAAACAGCGTGAAGAAGAATCGGTCACCTCGCTTGTGCAGATGAGTGGCGTAGAAGCAATTGGCATGGCCCGTGACAGCCGTGATAATTCTCCAATTGTGGCGCGCAATGAGGCTCAGGCGCACTACCTGAATGCTATCGAGAGTAAACAGCTCATCTTTGCAACCGGTGAAGCCGGATGCGGGAAAACCTGGATCAGTGCAGCCAAAGCGGCGGAAGCGCTGATCCATAAGGACGTGGAAAGAATCATTGTTACCCGTCCGGTACTGCAGGCTGATGAAGATCTCGGCTTCTTGCCCGGTGACATTTCGGAGAAGTTTGCCCCGTACTTCAGGCCCGTCTATGACGTGCTGGTGAAGCGGCTGGGTGCATCCTTCATGCAGTACTGCCTGCGGCCAGAGATTGGCAAGGTGGAAATCGCGCCGTTCGCCTATATGCGCGGACGTACATTTGAAAATGCGGTCGTCATTCTTGACGAGGCTCAGAACGTGACCGCTGCGCAAATGAAGATGTTTTTAACGCGCCTCGGGGAGAACGTGACGGTTATCGTTAACGGCGATATTACCCAGTGTGACCTGCCGTCCGGCGTGAAATCCGGACTGAGCGACGCCATGTCGCGTTTTGAGGAAGATGAGATGATTGGGGTGGTACGCTTCACCAAAGATGACTGCGTGCGCTCGGCGCTCTGCCAGCGCACGCTACAAGCGTATTACTGAGTGTGCAGTTGCGTTCAAGGCCCGGGAAACCGGGCTTTGTTTTATGTGCAGGCATGTTGTCGGGTGGCGC